>NZ_AZUI01000001.1:2400000-2738750 GCF_000526995.1 Lacrimispora indolis DSM 755
TGTCTCTGATGTCGGTACAGTCATTCAGGTGGCTGACGGAATTGCCCGTATCCATGGCCTTGAGAATGCCATGCAGGGAGAGCTTCTTGAGTTCCCGGGAGAAATTTACGGCATGGTGCTCAACCTGGAAGAAGATAACGTTGGTGCGGTTTTACTGGGTACCGGCGCGATCAGCGAGGGCGATACCGTCAAGACTACCGGACGAGTGGTGGAAGTGCCTGTAGGCGATGCATTAACCGGCCGTGTTGTAAATGCGTTAGGACAGCCCATTGATGGAAAGGGACCGGTCCAGACAGACAAATTCCGTAAGATTGAGCGTGTGGCTCACGGAGTTATTGACAGAAAATCAGTAGATACTCCCCTTCAGACAGGTATTAAGGCTATTGATGCCATGATTCCCATCGGAAGAGGACAGCGTGAGCTGATCATTGGCGACCGCCAGACAGGTAAGACGGCGATTGCCCTTGATACCATCATTAATCAGAAGGGCCAGGGGGTTCATTGTATTTATGTAGCCATCGGCCAGAAGTCATCTACAGTTGCAACCATTGTTAAAACATTGGAAGAGTATGGAGCCATGGATTATACGACCGTCGTGGTATCAACCGCTTCCGATCTTGCTCCACTTCAGTACATTGCTCCTTATTCCGGATGTGCCATTGGAGAGGAATGGATGGAAAACGGCGGGGACGTGCTGGTTGTTTACGATGACTTAAGTAAACATGCGGCAGCTTACCGTACCCTGTCCCTGCTGCTTAAGAGACCGCCGGGCCGTGAGGCTTACCCGGGCGATGTTTTCTATCTCCATTCCAGACTTTTGGAGAGAGCTTCCAGGCTTTCAGAAGAAATGGGAGGAGGCTCCTTAACAGCACTTCCAATCATTGAGACACAGGCGGGTGACGTATCCGCTTATATTCCTACCAACGTTATTTCCATTACAGACGGACAGATTTATCTGGAGACAGAAATGTTTAACTCCGGCTTCCGTCCTGCCATCAATGCAGGTCTTTCCGTATCCCGTGTAGGCGGCTCCGCCCAGATCAAGGCAATGAAGAAGATCGCAGCTCCCATCCGTGTGGAACTGGCGCAGTACCGCGAACTTGCAAGCTTTGCGCAGTTTGGTTCCGAGCTTGATAAGGAGACGGCTGAACAGCTTGCTCAGGGCGAGAGGATCAGAGAAGTATTAAAGCAGGGTCAGTATCAGCCGATTCCGGTTGAATACCAGATCATCATTATCTTTGCGGCGACCAGGAAGCTTCTCCTGGATATACCTACTGGTAAAATCCTTGATTTTGAAAAGGCTTTGACCAGCTTCATTGACAGCAAATATTCTGAAATCCCTGTAAGCATCCGCGAGACGAAGCAGATCACGCCTGAGACGGAGGAATTGCTGGTAAAGGCAATCAACGAATGTAAAGCAGGCGTTTTTTAAAGGCAGGTGAACAATCATGGCATCCATTAGGGATATCAAACGAAGAAGAGACAGTATTTCCAGTACCGAACAGATTACAAAAGCCATGAAGCTCATATCTACCGTTAAGCTGCAGAAGTCCAAAGCAAAGGCAGAGGAATCCAAACCCTATTACGGCATGATGTATGATACCATAGGTTCCATGCTGCGCAAATCCGGCAGTATTGACCATAAGTATTTAAAGGCAGGCGGCTCTGAGAGAAAGGCAGTCATTGTCATCACTTCAAACCGGGGTCTGGCAGGCGGCTATAACAGCAACATTGTCAAGCTGGTGAATGGAGATAAAAGGCTTACGCCGGAACTGACAGATGTTTACGCCGTTGGACGGAAGGGGAAAGAAGCACTGGCAAGAAAGGGTTATACCATCGCTGAGGATTATTCTGAGGTGATCAATGAACCGATCTACCGGGATGCGGCCGATATTACCATGGAGCTTCTGGACGCCTTTGGACAGGACCGGATAGGTGAAATTTATCTGGCATATACATCTTTTAAGAATACAGTGACCCATATACCGACCCTTAAAAAGCTTCTCCCGGTTGAATTGGCAGAGGGAAGTGAAAAGATGGATCTGACCTTAATGAATTATGAGCCGGATGAGGATCAGGTATTGGATTCCATTATTCCAAAGTATATGAGCAGCCTGATCTATGGCGCTTTGCTGGAGGCCGTTGCCAGTGAAAACGGAGCCAGGATGACAGCCATGGATTCTGCAACCAACAATGCGGAAGAGATGATAGAAGAGCTTGGACTGGCATATAACCGGGCAAGACAGGGTTCCATTACCCAGGAGCTTACGGAGATCATAGCAGGTGCCAATGCGATTTCATAAGGCGAACCAAACTTCCTTGGCATATTTTACTTAATGAAAGCAAGCGAAGGCGCAGCTTGAATTTAGGAAAATAGCCGTTCGAGGTAATGAACGAGAGAAATATAAAAAGAAGGAGAAACAAGATGGCAGGACAAAATATTGGTAAGATCACCCAGATCATCGGTGCCGTACTGGATATCAAGTTCAGCCAGGGCAAGCTGCCGGATATCAATGAGGCCATTGATATCACGACTAAGGATGGCGGCAGACTGGTTGTAGAAGTATCCCAGCATCTTGGCGATGATACAGTAAGATGTATCGCCATGGGAACCACCGATGGACTGGTACGTGGTATGGACGCGGTAGCTACCGGCGCTCCTATTACCGTACCGGTTGGAGAGGAGACTCTGGGACGAATCTTTAACGTTCTGGGTGATCCAATCGATAAAAAACCGGCACCGGAAGTAAAGGAACGTTTTCCGATTCACAGACCGGCACCAAGCTTTGAGGCGCAGTCAACGGAAACAGAGGTTCTGGAAACCGGTATTAAGGTCGTCGACCTTCTCTGCCCTTATCAAAAGGGCGGTAAGATCGGCCTTTTCGGCGGTGCCGGAGTAGGTAAAACCGTATTAATTCAGGAGCTGATCCGTAACATTGCCACAGAGCACGGCGGATATTCCGTATTCACCGGCGTTGGCGAGCGCACCCGTGAAGGAAATGACCTTTATCACGAGATGCAGGAATCAGGCGTTATCAATAAAACAACCATGGTGTTCGGACAGATGAACGAGCCGCCGGGAGCCCGTATGAGAGTGGGCCTAACCGGACTTACCATGGCTGAGTATTTCCGTGATCAGGGCGGTAAGGATGTGCTGTTGTTCATTGACAACATTTTCCGTTTCACCCAGGCAGGTTCCGAGGTTTCCGCTTTGCTTGGACGTATGCCTTCCGCAGTAGGCTATCAGCCGACCCTGCAGACTGAGATGGGTGCTCTTCAGGAGAGAATCACCTCCACGAAGAATGGTTCCATCACATCGGTTCAGGCAGTTTACGTTCCGGCCGATGACCTTACGGACCCGGCTCCGGCCAACACCTTCGCCCATCTGGATGCGACCACGGTTCTTGACCGTTCCATCGTGGAGCTGGGTATATATCCGGCGGTTGATCCCCTTGGTTCCACTTCAAGAATTCTTGATCCGCGAATCGTAGGTGAGGAGCACTACCGCGTAGCGCGTGGTGTTCAGGAAGTACTTCAGAAATATAAAGAACTTCAGGATATCATCGCCATGTTAGGTATGGATGAACTTTCTGAGGAAGATAAAATCACGGTAGCCCGCGCAAGAAAGATCCAGAGATTCCTGTCTCAGCCTTTCTTCGTTGCAGGACAGTTTACCGGTCTGGAAGGCCGCTATGTGCCGCTTTCTGATACCATTCAGGGCTTTAAGGAGATTCTGGAAGGAAAACATGATGACATTCCGGAGAGCTATTTCTTAAATGCAGGCAGCATTGAGGACGTTCTTGCCCGCGTGAAAAAATAGGGGGTGGGAATATGGCTGATTTATTTAAACTGCATATCATCACTCCGGAACGGAAGTTTTACGAGGGAGATGCTTCCATGGTGGAGCTTACTACCACGGAAGGGGAAATCGGTGTATACCGGAATCATATCCCCATGACTGCCATTGTTGCCCCGGGAGTCTTAAAGATTCACGAGGAGGGCGGAGTGAAGGAAGCAGCCCTGATGTCCGGCTTTATTGAGATTTTACCGGAAAAGATCGTCATTATGGCGGAAGTTGCAGAATGGCCCGGAGAAATCGACGCAAGCCGAGCAGAAGAGGCTAAGGTCCGTGCAGAACGCCGCTTAAAGGAACAGAGCGGAGAGATTGATATTATAAGAGCAGAAACAGCTTTGAGAAAGGCCCTTATAAGGCTTTCGCTTACAAAGTAAAGAAAGAGAGATTTGGACCTTATAAAACGGGTTTAAATCTCTTTTTTCATTTTCATAACCGGTAAAGTGAGGGAAAGGGGACAAATTCCGTTATCTATGGATTAACCCTTTCTTTTGTGATATACTATTAGGCAGATTAATCTAACAGGGAGAGAGTGTTATGAAGAAAACATCATTAGTGATTATGGCAGCTGGCATCGGAAGCAGGTTCGGCGGGGGAATCAAACAGCTGGAACCTGTAGGACCAAGCGGGGAGATCATTATGGACTATTCCATATATGATGCTTTGAAAGCTGGATTTGACAAAGTTGTGTTCATTATAAGAAAAGATCTGGAACAGGACTTTAAGGAAATCATCGGAAACAGGATCGAAAAAATTGCTCCTGTGGAGTACGCTTATCAGGAACTGGATGACCTTCCTGAAGGCTATACAAAACCAGAGGGAAGAACCAAGCCATGGGGAACCGGACAAGCTCTTTTATGCGCGAAACCGGTGATTCATGAACCATTTGTCGTGATCAATGCGGATGACTATTATGGAAAAGAAGGTTTTATAAAGATTCATGAATACCTGGTAAATGAGATGGATCCGGCGTCAAAACCTTTTGATATCTGCATGGGAGGATTTATTCTGGGCAACACCCTAAGCGAGAATGGGGGAGTGACCCGGGGAGTATGCCAGGTGGATGAAAATGGGATACTGGAAAGGGTTACAGAAACCTACGAAATCAGGCAGCGGGAAGACCGGGCAGAAGGCCGCAGCGAGGAAGGGACTCCTGTAGTAATTCCCTTAAGCCAGAATGTTTCCATGAACATGTGGGGACTTTCCCCGGCGTTTCTTGAGGAGCTGGAGAGAGGATTTCCGGGATTTTTAGACAGCTTAAAGGAAGGGGATGTGAAGACGGAGTACCTGCTTCCAAAAATTATTGATAAGCTTGTTCATTCCCAAAAAGCTCAGGTAAAAGTCCTTGAAACAAAGGACCGGTGGTTTGGTGTGACCTATAAGGAGGACAAACCGGCTGTTGCGGCAGCGATCAGGAACCTGGTATCAGAAGGAGTATATCCGGAGCGTTTGTTTGACATAAGTTAAGAGTGATAAACGGCGTTGTGACAGCTGGCAGGTTGTCACAACGCCGTGTTTCGTTTCCCGGGAATTCTGCACTTTTTCTGTGTGTTTTGCATACAATGGTTTTGTATAAGCAGAAAGCAGGGAGTGATAACGACCGTGCCGATTAACCCGGATTATACTTATGGAAACAACTTTCAGGAACTGGAGCCATATATGCTTTATGGCGACAGGAGTGCTGCAGGGCGCCCGATGGAAAGAAAGGATCTCATTGTACAGGATTTGGAATATCTCCAGGGGATGTACCCGGGACATATGAAGCGTTTGCAGGAATATGTAGTTTCAGCGTGTGATCATCTGGATTATAAAAACAGTCCCATGTATGACGAATATCCGGACCGTATAATGATCAACCAGATCTGCGATTCCATATGCGATCAGATACACAGGGATGGTGTCATAATGGATGAAATGACGGAGGAAGCAGAAGATACAGAACAGGCGTCTGTAGATGCAACGGAACAGATGGACTGGGAGGAAGACGAGACAGATGAAACGGATATGCAGTCACAGGACCGGGATTCCCGTTGGGGTCCGCCGCCATGGGGACCTCCAGGAAGGCATCCGGGACGGAGAGGACCGTGGGGGCCTCCTGGATCAAAAGGACCGTGGGGACCGGGAAGCACGTGGGGTCCGCCGGGACCAGGAAGGCCATGGGAACCGCCGTGCTGTCCGCCGGGATCTAAAAGACCATGGGGGCCATGGGGCCCGCGGGGGCCGCGTTACAATGATGGCTGGCTGAACGGTGTGGTCAATGTGCTCCTTATCAATGAGATGCACCGCAGGAGATGCCGCAGCGGACTTTGCAAATAAGGAAAAGAAAAGCAGTTACTTGTCGGTTTATGGCAGGATAGCTGCTTTTTTATGTGGTTTGAAGCCTGGTTATTCCGTGGCCGCTTAACGAATGTTTAAGAAAGTTTTCGTTGTAGTTTTGGATATTATTGTATACAATAAAGAGTATAAGAGAGTATAAGGTTGAAAGAAACCTATCTTTCACCCCTCGTTTACGAATCGACCGGATATCCCTGCATACCCGCTTGATTCATTAGTGTACAAAAATACGGAAACAGAGGAAGTTTTGGATGAGTCGATTAATAAAAAAAATAGGGATATTATCTGCGGTTTTTATTGCGGCGATCGCAGTTTATTTTGTGTGGGATCAAAAAAATACAGAAAAAAGTGATGTTATGGTATATACCTCCATGGATGAAGCTTCTCTGCCCGTAGTATATTCCCATATGTACGGAAGAAAGATGAACCTTCTCCATGGCTATACACAGGACATGAAGCAGGCGGTTTCCAGGGAAGCTCTTACAGTCCTGCCGCCTGACAGAGCCATGAACATACAGATATCTGACTACAAAGGCAGTATCCAGGGGCTGGAATATGAGGTCCGCAGCATGGATCTGGGGCGTCTGGTGGAACGGACAACGGTAGATAAGTGGAACCAGGAGGAAGGAAGCGTCACGGCGACGCTTCCTATCCAGAATCTTTTGACAAAGGATAAGGAATACCTTTTAATCCTGTCGCTGGATACCTCAGGGAACGGAAAACTCCTTTATTATACCCGCATCATGTGGACAGACAGCACCAATGTAAAGGACATGATTGACTTCGCAGTGGATTTCACCACCAAAACCTTTGATTATGACCAGGCCCGGCAGCTTACCACTTATCTGGAAACCAGTGAGGGAGAGGATAACAGCTCCCTTGGTCATGTGACCATCCGGTCCAGCTTTTCCCAGCTTACCTGGGGAGGGCTTTCTGTGAAGCCGGAAGGAGACATCAGGGCGACCTTAAAGGATTTAAACGGAATCATGTGCAGTGTCCAGCTGGATTATGAGATATCCAGGGAGGGAGAAGACGGCATTCAGGAGCTGTATGAGGTGGAGGACAGCTTTACCATGAAATGGGACAGCAGGCGCATCTACCTCATGGACTTTGAGCGGAATACCAATCAGATATTTTCCGGCCAAAAGGGGCTGTTTTCCGGGAAACGGATCCTGCTGGGCATTTCCAACCAGGATGAGATACGGACTGCAAAAAGCCCGTCAGGGGATTGGCTGGCCTATGTGGTAAACCGGGATCTGTGGACCTTTGACCAGAGTAAGGAGCATGGGGTAAAGGTGTTCTCTTTCCGAAGCGGCGAAGACGATGGGCTGCGCAGCAGCTATAACCAGCACGATATTAAGGTCTTGTCGGTCAGCGATAACGGGGATGTGAATTTTCTGGTTTACGGATACATGAACAGAGGGATCCATGAGGGCGGCTTAGGGATTGCCATGTATCAGTACAGCATCCAGGACAACGCCACAACAGAACGTTTCTTCACTCCTGTGACCCTGTCCTTTGAGATGCTTAAGGAAGATATAGACCAGCTGGCTCATGTGGGAGCCAACGGAATGCTTTATTTAATGGCGGACCGGGCAGTTTACGGCATTGATTTAAACAGCAATGAATACATGGTCCTGGCGGACTCCCTGGCGGAGGGCGGATATGCGGTCAGCAGTACAGAACGCCGCTTTGCATGGCAGGAAGGCAGTGACCTTTACGGAGCCGGAGTGGTTCACCTCATGGATCTGGATACAGGAGTGAAGAGGGAAATAACCGGCGGGGAGGATAACATTTACAGGCCCCTTGGGTTCGTGGGAGACGATTTCATTTACGGGATTGCCAAAAAAGGCGATGTGTGGGTGCAAAACGGGAGAACAAAGGATGCCCCCATGTACCGGATCGAGATCATGGACCAAAGCGGAAAGATCGTAAAGGAATATGAAAATGAGAATGTTTATATTGCAGATGTATCCGTGGATGACAGCCGGATTCATTTAACTCAGGTGGCCAAATCAGGAGACCAGTCCTATGTTGCCTCCAGGCAGGATACCATTGTCTGCAATCAGGAGCTTACAAACGGAGAGATGGAGGGGATTGGCTGGTACGCATCGGAGGACCGGAGAAAGCTTTATTTTGTCCAGCTGGATAAAGACACGGAAGGCAAGGAGGTAAAGATCACGGTTCCTAAAAAGGTGGCGTATGAAACCACGGAAGTCGTGGAATTAAAGAGCAATGGAAGGTTCCAGGAGAACATGTTTTATGCCTACGGAGGAGGGCGTTATCTTGGAAGCAGCCGCAGATTTACTGATGCTTTAGCTCTTGCCTATGATAAAATGGGAGTCGTGACCGATAAGAACCAGGAAATCCTATGGAACCGGGTAAACCGTCCGCCCTCCCGCAATATGAAAGAGCCTTTAAAAACAGGAGCAGCCTTTATCCGGAATCTGGAAGGTTTTAAGTCAGACAGTTTCTATGGGGAAGGGGTTCTCATGATGGATGCCAGGGGCTGCACCTTAAGCCAGGTATTATATTTTATCGGTCACGGCTGTCCGGTGGCCGCCTACAACCTTCAGGGCGGTTATGTGCTCCTTTCCGGTTATGATTCCTATAATGTGACTGTCTACAACCCGGTATCCGGAGAGAGCCAGAAAATGGGCTTAAATGATGCCTCTGCATACTTTGCAGGCCAGGGAAATGACTTTGTCTGCGGAGTATTTACGGAATAAGAAAATGCGTTCTCTTTACAAATTCGTAAGATATGTTATAATCATTAAAGGCTAATGGATGAAATTTAAGAAATTTGTAAATAGATAACATGATAATCAGAGGTGTGAAATGGAGCAGTATATTATGAAGGGCGGAAATCCCCTGGTGGGCGAAGTGACCATCGGCGGGGCAAAGAATGCCGCTTTGGGAATTCTGGCAGCAGCGATCATGACAGATGAAGATGTTCTGATCGATAATCTGCCTGATGTCAGAGATATAAACGTGTTGCTTGAAGCCATAGAGGAGATTGGAGCAAGAGTAGAGCGGATTGACAGGCATACGGTCCGCATCAATGGAAAGACCATTCGGGAGGTCTCGGTTGATGATGATTACATCCGTAAGATCAGGGCCTCCTACTACTTTATCGGTGCCATGCTGGGTAAGTATAAAAGCGCCCAGGTCCCCCTTCCGGGAGGCTGCAACATTGGAAGCAGGCCCATTGACCAGCATTTAAAGGGATTCCGCGCCCTTGGAGCTGATGTGAGGATTGAACGGGGAGCTGTGATCGCCCATGCCATTGATCTGGTGGCGAGCCATATCTATTTGGACGTTGTAAGCGTTGGGGCCACCATCAACGTTATGATGGCTGCGACCCTTGCCGAGGGACAGACAATTCTGGAAAACGTGGCAAAAGAGCCTCATGTGGTTGACGTGGCAAACTTTTTAAACAGCATGGGTGCCAACATCAAGGGCGCCGGTACGGATACCATCCGCATCCGGGGAGTGAGAAAGCTCCATGGAACTGAGTATTCCATCATCCCGGACCAGATCGAAGCAGGCACCTTTATGTGCGCTGCAGCCATTACCAGGGGTGATGTTATGGTGAAAAACGTCATTCCAAAGCATTTGGAAGCCATTTCTGCAAAGCTTCTGGAAATGGGATGCGAGGTGGTGGAATTCGATGACGCGGTCCGTGTTGTAGGGAAAACCAACCAAAGGCATACGGACATCAAAACCCTTCCCTATCCGGGATTCCCCACAGATATGCAGCCTCAGATGACGGTGACCCTTGCCCTTGCAAAAGGCACCAGTGTGGTCACAGAGAGCATTTTTGAGAACCGTTTCCGTTATGTGGATGAATTATCACGCATGGGAGCCAATGTAAAGGTAGAGGGTAACGTAGCCGTTATTGACGGCGTAGTCGGTTTTACCGGAGCATTTGTCAATGCTCCTGATCTCCGTGCAGGTGCGGCTCTGGTGATTGCCGGGCTGGCTGCGGATGGTTATACAGTTGTGGATGAGATCGGATACATCCAACGGGGCTATGAATGCTTTGAAGAAAAGCTTCAGGGCCTTGGTGCCATAATTGAAAAAGTGGACTCTGAAAATGAAGCAAAGAAATTCAAATTAAAAGTAGGTTAGGCGGGGAGAATTCCCGCCTTTTCCTATTTACTCAAAGGAGGAGCCGGGCAAACATGCCTCTGTGCCCTTTTCCGAAAGAGAACGGATGGAGGTAGCGTATTCCGACGGCGTCATCCCGGTCAGCTTTTTAAACTGCCTGGAAAAATAATGGACCGAGGTGTAGCCCAAACGGTCCGCAATTTCAGTGAAATTCAGCTGATTGCTGCGGATGAGCTGCTTGGCTGCATCGATCTTCATTCCGATGAAGAAATCCATGACCCCGCAGCCATAGGCATTATGGAAGATTTTCTGAAGCTGTGACCGTCCGGTTAAATTATCCCGGCAGATGGCTTCAATGGTAAGGTGCTCTCCGATATGTTCTTCCATATACCGGACGATGCGGTTATGGGCATCTCCGTGCATGGGGCTTTCCATGACCCGTCCGGTGGAGATCTGCTGGGGCTTTATAAAGTATCTGCGGTAAAGATGGATGATCAGCTCTTCCAGATAATTGCCGATAAGCTGCTCCGCCCCAAAGGACAGGGGAGGCTGCCTTCTGACCAGCTCTTCCTGGTAAGGATCGTCAAGCCGCCCTGCAAATGCATTCCGCGCCTCAATGATGATTTGTGCCAGCAAAGCCATTTCCGTTTCCTGTACGGATAAGACTTCTCCTTCAAAGGCCTTCATATAAGGGGAATTGCATTCAAAGCTCACCACCACCAGATTAGGGGCAACGGTCCCGTTTGTCAGTATGTTGTGGAACTCTCCGGGCTTGTGGAAGATGATGTTTCCCCGTTTTAAAGGGATCCGTTTGTCTCCGGCCATTACATCGATGACCCCCTTGTCAACGCAGACAAACTCCCAGAAATCATGGCTTTCTCCAGGAAAGGAGAAATCGCTCATATACTCAAAATAGTGGATGGTTATGATCTTTTTAACGACAGCAGAGGAACGCAGCGAGGTGCTTTTGTATGCCATGGAAACCTCCTTCCGGTTGACGGGATTGTGGTATAATGATTGGACAGCAATCATTATACCATAATCCGTGATGAAATGGTGAGAAGAGTACGATAATACAAATTAAATAATAAATAGTGCAAATATCTTTTGACACGCATTCATTATACTGAGGATATTAGAATTTAGGAGGTAACAGCGATGAACAAGAAACCGGTTCTGGTAATCATGGCAGCAGGCATGGGAAGCCGCTACGGGGGCTTAAAGCAGATTGACCCTGTAGATGCCCATGGAAACAAGATCATTGATTTTTCTATTTATGATGCGGTTTGTGCAGGATTTGAAAAGGTTGTCTTTATTATTAAAAAGGACATTGAAAAAGAATTTAAGGAAAACATCGGAGACCGCATGGCGGCGCATGTACAGGTGGAGTACGTATATCAGGAGCTTGGTAAGCTTCCAAAGGGATATGAGGTGCCGGAGGGAAGAGTGAAGCCCTGGGGAACAGGACATGCCATTTTATGCTGCAAGGATGCCATTGACGGACCCTTTGCAGTCATTAATGCAGATGATTTTTATGGCAGAAGTGCTTTTGTATCCATTTATGACCAGCTTAACAGGGTTTCTGACGGAGAGAAGTATCAGTACACCATGGTGGGCTACCAGCTTTACAACACCCTGACGGAAAACGGCCATGTGGCAAGAGGCGTGTGCAGCACCGATGAAGATGGAAAGCTTGTTGATATCAATGAGCGGACCAGAATCGAAAAGCACGGCGGCAAGGCAGAATTTACCGAGGATGATGGGAAAACCTGGACCGGGCTTTCAGAGGATACCATCGTTTCCATGAATATGTGGGGTTTTACAAACAGCATATTAAAAGAGCTTGAACAACGGTTTGCCGCATTTTTAGACAGGGAGCTTCCCAAAAATCCGGTAAAATGTGAATACTTCCTTCCCTTTGTGGTGGATGAACTGTTAAAGGAAGGCAAGGCAGAGGTTTCCGTATTAAAGAGTGTGGACCGCTGGTACGGTGTCACCTACAAGGAAGATAAGGAAACAGTAGTGAATGCCATCAAAGGATTGAAAGAAGCCGGTCTGTATCCGGAAAAGCTATGGGAGGAAATGTAATGGGAGACGCACAGTGCGGAAAGATTAAAGAGGCTATCGGACTTCTGGCCTTTGAGGGGGAGCCGGTCTCATGGATGCGCTATGGAAGCGGCCATATTAATGATACGTTTCGCCTGATCTGCAAAATCGGAGAAGGGGAAAAACACTACATCATCCAGAGGATCAACCATGAGGTCTTTAAGGATCCGGTTTCTCTTATGAAAAACATTGCGGGTGTCACTTCCTTTCTGCGGGAACGGATCGAGGCCCAGGGCGGAGATCCGTCCAGGGAGACGCTTAATATAATAAAGGCAAGGGATGGAAAGGATTACTGCCAGGATGGCGACGGGAATTACTGGAGAGGTTATCTTTTTATTGAAGGGGCCACCACCTATGATAAGGTGAGGAATCCGGAGGATTTTTACCAGAGCGGCAAGGCATTCGGGCGGTTTAAACGCCAGCTGGCCCAGTATCCGGCTGATGAACTGTCGGAAACCATACCCAATTTTCATAACACTCCGGTTCGCATGGAAACGTTTAAGGCGGCTGTAAAGGCCGATGTATGCGGCCGCGCCCATCTGGTTGAGGAGGAAATAAAATTCGTCCTTGACAGGGAGAAGGAGGCGTCCATTGCCATGGATATGTTAAAGGCTGGCAGGCTCCCTCTCTGTGTCACCCATAACGATACCAAGCTTAACAACATTATGATCGATGATGTTACCGGGGAAGCCCTTTGCATCATTGACTTAGATACCATCATGCCCGGCTTATCGATCTTTGACTTCGGGGATTCCATCCGTTTCGGGGCCAATACGGCAGAGGAGGATGAGCCTGATGTAAGCAAAGTATCCTTATCCCTGCCCTTGTTTGAGATTTATACAAAAGGATATTTAGAAGGGTGCAAGGGAAGCCTGACGCCGGAGGAAAAACAGATGCTTCCCATGGGGGCAAAGCTGATGACCTTTGAGTGCGGCATGCGTTTTTTAACGGATTTTCTTCAGGGAGATACCTATTTTCATATAAGCAGAGAAAACCACAATCTGGACCGGACCAGGACCCAGTTTGCACTTGTGGCTGACATGGAAAAGAAGTGGAAGGAAATGGAGGAAATCGTCCGCAGGAGTGAAAAATAAATGTTTTGCTCTTGTATTTTGGGTCAAATGGGAGTGTTTGCATTCCCGCTTCATTGGGTGTCAACTGGATATACTTGTATATCCGTTTGATTTATAGGTATTAAAATATGAATAAGAAAGAGGAGAGAACATGAGAATATTGGTAACCGGAGGCGCCGGATACATCGGCAGCCATACATGTATCGAACTTTTGGAACAGGGCCACGAGGTTGTTGTGGTGGATAATCTTTGCAATTCCTCCAGGGTTTCATTGGAACGGGTAGAAGCCATTACCGGGAAAACGGTGGCCTTTTATGAGGCAGACCTTTTAGACAAAGATGCATTAGATGAGATATTTGATTATGAGGTGATCGATGCTGTAATCCATTTTGCAGGGTTAAAGGCTGTGGGAGAATCGGTTGTAAAACCTTTGGAATATTATCACAATAACATTACCGGAACTCTGAACCTGTGCGATGTCATGAGGGAACATAAGGTGAAGAATATCATATTCAGCTCCTCTGCCACTGTATACGGGGATCCGGCCTTTGTACCCATCACGGAAGACTGCCCCAAGGGAAAGATCACCAATCCTTATGGACAGACAAAGAGCATGCTGGAACAGATTCTTACGGACCTTCATACCGCAGATCCGGAGTGGAGCGTAATCCTCCTGCGCTATTTTAATCCTGTAGGCGCTCATAAAAGCGGTTTAATCGGAGAGGATCCTGCTGGAATCCCCAATAACCTGACTCCTTACATCACCCAGGTTGCTGTGGGCAAGTTAAAAGAGGTGGGAGTATTTGGCGACGATTATGACACGCCTGACGGAACAGGGGTACGTGATTACATTCATGTGGTGGATCTGGCCATCGGACATGTAAAAGCCCTTGAAAAAATTGCTTCTTCAGAACCGGAAGTCCGGATTTACAATCTGGGAACAGGTCAGGGTTTCAGCGTTCTTCAGATGATCCAAGCATTTTCAAAGGCATGCGGGAAACCCATCCCATATTCCATTAAGCCCCGCCGTCTGGGTGACATTGCAGAATGCTATGCGGATGCCTCCCTGGCAAAGAAAGAACTTGGCTGGGAAGCGGAGCGTGGAATTGATGAAATGTGCCAGGACTCCTGGAGATGGCAGTCAGGGAATCCAAATGGGTACAGGTAAGAGACTAAAAGCCTGAAAGCTTGCTTCCTGCATCATGTCCCGGCTGACCTGGCTGTAGGTCAGCCGGGGGCAGATGCTTATGGGGAATGATTGCATTTTCATATATTTCACTTTCTATTGATAAAATTTCAAATCATTTTGAGGTTAAAGATGAAAATTAAAAAGATGTTTAAGCAGATCAGGAATAATTATGTCATTAACCAAGTGAAAGGAATTAATATTCTGGAATTTGAACCGGATGAGATCATACGGTATCATATGGTTTTTTCGGGAAGAGTACAAGGCGTTGGTTTTCGTCTGGAGATTGAACAGCTGGCATTGAGATTAAAACTGACAGGTTGGATAAAAAATCTTGAGAGCGGAAGTGTTGAGATGGAAATTCAGGGAATGAAAAATAAGATAGATTTCCTTTTGGATTTCATGAATTCGTTAAAACGAATGAAAATAAATCAAATGAAAAAAGATATACAACCAGTTCTTAATCAGGAGCAGGAATTTGAAATATTATAATCCTGACTATATACGTTATTATAATTAAAGCGGAAGATTTCCGTTGTCAAAGTATCTATCCTTATGATTATCATTCGTTGGGCGGATACTTTTTTTTTACCTTGCTGCAGCTGTAAGAAGATGTTTTAAGTGTTATGCTCACAATAGAACCTCTGGTGAAAAATTAAGAAAGGAAGGTATGCTTGTATACTGCATACATAACAGAGATGCAAATTATTGAAAAGTTTATTGCTTCTAAATACGGTGAGGATGCTTTGTGTGAAGACGGTCTGTTTATCAATGATAAATTTATTGCAGTTATGGATGGGGTAACTGCCAAAGGGGAAATTTTATGGAACAATAAAACCAGCGGATTTCATGCAAAGGAAATTCTGATCAAAGCAATGGAACAATTAGATGGAAAGGAAGGTGCGTCTCAGGTGCTTGAATACTTATATTTTCAGCTTCATAAGCAATATAATGGCAATGAAGATTATTTTCTTAAAAATACTGCGGAGAGATTGCGGTCAACCATTGTAATATACAGCCAGAGACACAAGCAGATCTGGTGCTTTGGAGATTGTCAGTTCAGAATAAACGGGCAGTCGTTTAAAAAAGAAATGGAGATTGATGTGTTATTGGCAGAGGTAAGATCCGCTTATCTGCATTCGGTACTGATCAGCGGGAAATCGGCAGAGGAGCTTTGCCTTTCGGATCCCTCCCAGGAAATATTACTGCCTTTCATAAGAAATCAATTATATTTTTCCAATTGTGATAAAGGCGGCAAATACGAATTCAGCGTATTAGATGGTTTTTGTGATGATTTCTCCAAAGTAATCGTAGCTGATGTGAAAGCTGGGGATACGGTTATATTGGCCTCTGACGGATATCCCAGTTTAGAGCCGTCATTACAGGAAAGTGAGCTGTTTTTAAAAGAGCTGAAGGAAAAGGACCCATTATGTATTGACTGCTACAAAGCCGGATCCGGCTTCACAAACGGGAAGAGTTCCATTGATGACCGGACGTATATAAAATTTGTGGTGTAAAGAAAAAGCTGTTGTTCCGGCGGATCATTCGATTTGCCGGAACAACAGCTTAAATATTATTTTGAAATCAGCCGGTGAACTGCTTCATATATTTTTGCGGCGATATAAGGGTTATTCATTGTGTAAAGATGGATGCCGTCAGCACCCTGAACAACGAGGTCAACAATCTGATCAATTGCATAAGCAATGCCTGCGTCACGCATTGCCTCAGGGTTATTCTCGTACCGGTTCATCATCGCAATAAATTTGGGGGGCAGGTCCACATGACAAAGAGATGCCATGCGCTCAATCTGCTTTTTATTAACTACCGGCATAATGCCTGCTTCAATGGGAACGTGGATCCCTGCAATGGAACAACGCTCCTGAAATCTGTAAAAATAGTCATTATGAAAGAAAAGCTGGGTAATCAACTGATCAGCGCCCGAATCCACCTTTTTCTTCAGATTTTGGATATCTTCAACGAGATTTTTTGACTCTGTATGTCCTTCCGGGTAGCAGGCCGCTGTTATATCAAAATCTCCATGCTCTTTAATAAACGCAATCATATCACTGGCATGGGTAAAATCCCCTTTGGGCTGTTTGGGATCTAAAATGTCTCCCCGAAGCGCAAGAATATTTTCAATGCCGTTTTGCTTAAAATTTTCTAGCTGAGTAAGTACATCTTCTTTTGTCAGGCCGGCACAAGGTAAATGGGCCAGGCTCTCAATTTTATATTGATTTTTAATTGCAGAAGCGATTTCACAGGTAGCGTGACTGTTACCGCTGCCGCCCGCCCCGTAGGTCACGCTGATAAAGTCAGGACTTAGTTCATGCAGCGCATCAAGGGTATCGTAAATTGTCTGAATCGATCCGGTCCTTTTAGGCGGAAAGATTTCAAAGGAAAGAGTTACCTGTTTTTTTAGGATGTTAGACAGCTTCATTTCTTAACCGCCTTGCTGCCTGAACCATATGTTCAAGACTGAGTTTTGTTTCTGTATATTGCCGTGTTTTAAGCCCGCAGTCCGGATTCACCCATAACTTTTCTTTTGGCAGCCTTTTAAGCATCTCATGCAAAGCTGATTCAATTTCTTCCACAGACGGGACTCTTGGAGAGTGAATATCATAAACGCCGGGCCCCACTTCTGTCTTGAAATGATTTTCTTTCAGGGAATCCAGAATCATCAAATCCGAACGTGAAGCTTCAAAGGTGATCACATCAGCGTCCATATTGTCAATGGCAGGAATAATATCGGTAAATTCACTGTAGCACATGTGGGTATGGATCTGGGTCTCAGGTTTTACCCGGCTGTGTACCAGACGGAATGCAGGAATCGCCCAACTTAAGTATTCCCTGTCCCAGTCGGATTTCCTTAAAGGGAGCTTTTCTCTAAGAGCAGCTTCATCAATCTGAATGATTCTGATGCCGTTTGATTCAAGGTCAAGCACTTCATCGCCAATGGCCAGGGCAATTTGGAACGCGGTTTCTTTCAGTGAAATGTCCTCCCGGGGGAAAGACCAGTTCAGTATTGTAACCGGCCCTGTAAGCATGCCCTTCATAGGCTTATGGGTCAGTCTTTGGGCATAAACAGACCACTCAACGGTCATGGGCCTTTCCCTGGAAATATCACCCCAAATGACAGGGGGCTTTACGCAGCGGGTACCGTAGGACTGTACCCATCCCTTCTCCGTAAACAAATATCCATTTAAGCATTCACCAAAATACTCTACCATATCATTGCGTTCAAATTCTCCATGTACCAATACATCCAATCCCATTTCTTCCTGTACTTTGACGCATTCAAAAATCTTTTCCTTAATAAAATCACAGTATTGTGCTTCTGTAATGCTGCCCTTCCTAAAGGCGGTGCGGTTGGCCTTTACCTCGGCTGTCTGCGGAAAGGAACCGATTGTTGTGGTGGGGAAACATGGAAGTCCGAAGCTCTTTTGCTGAAGCTCTTCACGAACCGCAAATTCCGGAAGCCGAGTCAAATCACTTTCCGAAATTTTCCGTACCCTTTGCTGTACTTTTTCATTGCTGCAATTTCTGTCTCCCTTCAACAAACCGGCGTTTTTTTTGTATTCCTCTGTTTCTAAAGGGCTTTGAGATAGGCAAATTTCTTTTAATTCCTTAAGCTCATTAAGCTTTTCCATTGCAAATGAAAAATAGCATTTTTGTTTCTCAGGCAGCTTTGTTTCATTCAGTAAGGTATAGGGAACGTGTAACAGCGAGCAGGAGGTTCCAAGAACAATATGGCTGCAATGCTTATGCAATTCAGAGATAAGCCTGAAAGATTTCCTGTAATTATTTTTCCAGATGTTTTTGCCGTTTACAATGCCTGCAAACAGTACCTTACCGGAGGGGAAGCCCTTTGTCTTTATAAGCTCCAGGGATTCCTTCCCTTCAACGAAATCCATTCCGATCCCGTCAAAAGCCAATCCCGTTATTTCCTCATAACAATCCCGTATGTCGCCAAAATACGTCTGTAAAAGCACATTTACGGTGCCCTTTTCAGATAGGATGGCGCTGTATAGCTGCTTAAATAAGAGAATGTCTTCATGGGTGAGATCGTGTACAAGGCTTGGCTCATCAAACTGCAGCCATTTGGCCCCTTGTTCATGAAACCTTGTAAGTATTTCCTGATAAGCTCTTATGATGGCCTCAGTAAAATCATTCGTGTGCTTTTCACCGGTAAACCTTGCCAGCTTCAAAAAGGTAAATGCTCCAATTAAGACAGGCTTTGTTTGAATTCCCAGCTGCAATGCCTCTTCAAACTCATCAAATGGCTTACTTCCTGCAAGACGTATTTCTGTATTATCATCAATTTCCGGAACCATATAATGGTAGTTTGTATTGAACCATTTTTTCATGGCCAGGGCTTTCACATCCCCGTTGGCACCTTGATAGCCTCTTGCCATGGCAAAATAAGTATCAAGAGGCGGCAGCGCCAGACTGCGGTATCGGGCCGGAATCACATTTAACAGAACTGCGGTGTCAAGAACTGTATCATAAAATGAAAAATCGTTACTTGGAATGAAATCAATCCCATGATTCTGCTGCGTGTTCCAGTGTGTACTTCTTAAATTTCCTGCAATTGTCTGCAATTCATCAGAGGATATTTCTTCTTTAAAATATCTTTCAGATGAAAATTTTAACTCTCTTAAAGCCCCCACTCTTGGGTAGCCGACAACAGATGTCCTCATACAGCGAAAATCCTTTCAAGTTATTTTACTATAAATAATAACATGAGGACCTGGTTATAACGTAATATCAAAAAAATATCAGTATCTATAGGAAAAAACTATGACCCTTTAATCAAATGAAGCGGTCACAGGCAAAGGCCTAAAGAGCTGTATCCCGCAGCATGTTTCTCTCCGATAGTTTTTTTATAGAAGTAGCATACTCAGAAGGGGTCATCCCGGTCAAATGCTTGAACTGCCTGGAAAAATAGTGGACCGAGGTATAACCCAGGTGATTGGCGATCTGGGTAAAATTAAGCTGTCTGTTTCTTATCAGCTGCTTGGCTGCATCAATTTTCATGCTGTTAAAATATTCAATGACCCCGGTGTTTCCCTTTTCATAAAAAAGCTTTTTCAGCTGTGAGGTGCTGATCAGATTATCCCGGCTGATCTGGTCAATGGTCAGCTGGGTGCAGATGTTCTTTTCAAAATAGTGAAGGATGGTTTCATAGATGTCCTCTGCGGAAGAGGTGTCCTTGTGAACGGCGGGAGCCCGCCGGACGGACAGGGAGTGGCGGTACATTTGTATGAGGAACTGTTCCAGATAGGTTTTTATCATCTGCTCTGCTGCAAAAGGTCCGTGATCCTTTCGAACCAGAACCTCCTGATAGGGATTGTCAAGCCTTCCGTCAAAGCATAAGCGCGCTTCCGCAATGATCCTGGCCAGAAGCTCCTGCTCCTCCTGGTCTACGTTTAAGATCTGTTCTTTAAATGAAGCCATGTGGGGCGACTGGCAGTCAAATCCAATGACCACAAGGTTGGGAGCAATGACCCCATTGGCCAGGACCCGGTGAAATTCATTGGGCTGATGGAAAATGACCTCTCCCTTTTGAAGGGTAAGCCGTTCATGATCGGCTACCACGTCCACTTCTCCCTTATCCACACACAGCAATTCCCAAAAGTTATGAGATTCCCCGGCAAAGGTGAAGTCGCTCATATATTCAAAATAGTGGATGCTGATAATCCGGTGTATGGTCAGCTCTTCTCTCAATTCTGTATACTTGTATTTCATACGTTCCCCCTGATTTTTAGGCAGAATAAAGCCTGTTATAAAATGATGTTGTGCAAATAGCATAGAAGTTACCTGTATTTTAACTTCTAATTATGAAAAAAGCAAACAAAAAACCTAAAATGTAAAAAATGATAACCTTTTGTACAAAGCATTTTGCCCAAAAGTATAATAATATAGACTCACCAAGAACATCTGACAAAAAGGTTGGATAACAGAGGGAGGTAAAATTATGAGAAGACGTTTTATGAGTATTATGCTGAGTGCTGTCATGGCTGCCGGTGTGCTGGCAGGATGTGCAGGAGGGGCTTCCACAGCTGCCACAACGGCCGCCGGGGCTTCTACGGAAGGGGAAACAGCTGGCGGCGGTGACGGGCTTGTTTACTGGACCATGTGGGAGGCAACGGAGCCTCAGGGCCAGGCGATCCAGATGGCAATTGACAAATTTACAGCAGATACAGGAGTCAAGGTAGACGTTCAGTTTAAGGGGCGTACGGGAATCAGGGAAGGCTTGCAGCCTGCCTTGGATGCAGGAACCAACATCGATTTGTTTGACGAGGATATTGACCGTGTAAATACCACATGGGGACAGTATTTAATGGATCTGGAGGAACTGGTAAAGGCTTCCGGCTATGAAGACAATGCCAATGCAGGCTTAATGTCAGCCTGCAGGGAAGTAGGAAACGGTACATTAAAGTCCATTCCTTACCAGCCCAATGTATTCGCATTCTTCTATAACCAGTCCATTTTTGATGAGGCAGGAATTAAGGATGTGCCAAAGACCTGGGAAGAGCTTGACGGGGCATGCCAGAAGATCAAGGATGCAGGTTATACCCCAATTACCTGTGATGATGCTTACATTACAGCTATGTTTGGCTATCATATGTCCAGACTTTTAGGTGAACCGGGAACAGAAGCCATTGTGAAGGAAGGCAAATGGGATGACCCGGCGGTCCTTAAGACGGCTCAGGCCTATGAGGATTTCGCAAAGAAAGGGTATTTTTCAGAGACCATCGCTTCTAACGTATGGCCTGCAGGACAGAACCAGGAGCTTGCCCTGGGAACAGCCGCCATGTATTTAAACGGTTCCTGGCTTCCAAACGAAGTAAAGGATATGGCAGGAGAAGACTTTAAATGGGGCTGCTTCAGTTACCCTGCAGTAGAAGGCGGAAAGGATGGAACCAATGCCTCCAACTACGGCGCTCAGGTTCTGGCCATCAATAAGAATTCCCAAAATGGAGAAAATGCGTTTAAGCTGATCCAGTACATTACCCAGGGTGAATTTGACAAGAAAATGTCCGAAATGTCAATGGGAATTCCTGCAGATACCAGAAATGCAGAATGGCCGGCACAGCTTGCCAGCGTAAAGCCTGTAATGGAAAGCCTGACAGTGCGGTATCCATGGGCAGCGGGAGCAGAAGCCAATGCAGACTTAACACCTATTATCAAAGAGAACTTTATGAAGCTTTGCGGAGGCTCCGTTACGGCAGCAGAGTTCGTGGACGCTCTTATAGCAGCAGGCAAATAATCCGGAATAATAAGATTCTATAGGGTGACACCGCCAAGGCGGTGTCACCGTGTAATTAAGGAAAGCCGGGGAGGTATTTAACGTGAAGAAGAATAAGACCATGATTGCCGTATTTCTGATACCGGCAGTCCTAATGTTTGTCCTTGTATTCCTTTATCCTATTCTCAGAACAGTTTTAATGAGCTTTTTTAAGATCGAAGGAATCACGGATTCTATGGCCAAGTGGCAGTTCACAGGACTTGCCAATTACAGCAAGCTTGCAGGGACCAGCTTGTTCCGCATATCCATGTGGAATCTGTTCCGCATCTGGCTGATCGGCGGATTGATCGTCATGTCCCTGGGTCTTTTATTTGCGGTCATCATAACCAGCGGGATACGTTTTAAAAGCTTTTTCAGGGCAATGATCTATCTTCCCAACGTAGTCAGCGCGGTTGCCCTTGCCACCATGTGGCTTCAGTATGTATACAGCCCTAAGTTCGGTCTCCTTAAAAATGTATTTTCAGCCATGGGACTTAAAGTTTTGTCCAAGGTCCAGTGGCTTGATAATGATCATAAATTCATGGCCTTGCTTGTTGCGTACTGTTTTGGCATGGTTGGATATCATATGCTGATATTTGCAAGCGGAATCGAACGGATCGGGGATGACTACTATGAGGCGGCTACCCTGGATGGGGCAAATAAGGTAAACCAGTTCCGCTATATTACCCTTCCCCTGTTAAAAGGGGTGTTTAAAACCAACATTACCATGTGGAGCGTCACCTCAGTAGGTTTCTTCGTCTGGTCTCAGCTGTTCTCAACGGTTACGGCGGATACCCAGACCATCACCCCCATGGTTTACATGTACATGATGATCTTTGGAGCCGGCAACAGTATGACGGAACGGAATGCTGGCTTGGGAGCGGCAATCGGTGTTCTGTTAAGTATTTGTGTGGTAGGGGTCTTCCTGATATGCAATAAACTGATAAAAGATGATGATCTGGAATTCTAAGGAGGGGAATCTATGGCTAGAAAAGGAAAGTTTATGGAGCCATTTAACTGGAAGAGAGAGCTTAGGCTTTTTCCGGGATATCTGCTCCTGATTGTTTGGATTTTATTTACCGTTGTACTGCTGGGCTGGGTGGTGGCCGCCAGCTTTTCTACCACAAAGGCCATTTTTTCAGGCCATGTCCTGTCCCAGGGGATTCATTTTGAAAACTATGCAAAGGCATGGACCAATTCCAATGTGTCCGCTATTTTCTTTAATTCCCTGATGTATTCTGTTATTTCGTGTACGCTTCTGGTATTGATCTGTGCGCCTGCTGCGTACGTTCTGTCCCGTTTTAGATTTGCAGGGAATAAAATGATCCAGACCAGCCTGGTATCCGCCATGGGCGTGCCTGTGGTCATGATCGTTCTTCCCCTGTTCAGCCTGATAGCCGGTATGAACGTATTGAACAACTACATTGCCAATAAGGCGGTTCTGATCTTCCTTTACGTGGGGATCAACGTTCCTTATACAACGATTTTTCTTCTCACATTTTTTGCCAATATTTCCAGGGCTTATGAGGAAGCGGCTGCCATTGACGGCTGTCCTCCCATGAGGGCATTCTGGCTGATCATGTTTCCCATGGCCCAGTCCGGGATCATAACGGTAACAATTTTCAATTTTATCAATATATGGAATGAGTATTTTATTTCCCTGATTTTTGCAAACTCCGACAGAGTGCGGCCGGTTGCGGTGGGACTGTATTCCATGATCAATTCCATGAAATATACGGGAGACTGGTCAGGAATGTTTGCCTCGGTTATCATCGTATTTCTTCCGACCTTTATCCTTTATATCTTTTTGTCGGAGAAGATCATCGCCGGCATTACAGGAGGCGGGGTCAAGGGTTAAAATTAAAAAAACTCCTGCCTTACGTGGGATTGCGGGATAAATAATTTATTGGCAGAATTATTTTCCCCAGTCCATGACAGGCAGGAGGTTTTCCATTTTTATTTGTCCACCACAGGAATCGGTGTTTCGTCCCTTTCGTCTAAGTGGTTTAAATAATATCTGGTATCTTTTGCCACGACACCTGACAGAAGGAGTACAGCTACCAGGTTGGGGATGGCCATCAAAGCGTTTAAGATGTCGGAGATAGTCCAAACCAGATCCAGAGACAGCACAGGGCCTACAACTACAATAGCCACAAAGATGACCTTATAAGGCAGCATGCCCCTGGCGCCGAATAAATACTCACAGCAGCGCTCCCCGTAATAAGACCAGCCGAGAATGGTGGAATAAGCAAAGGTGATGATGCCGATTACCAGGATCACCGGCCCCAGGACAGGAATCTGGCTGAAAGCGGCAGTGGTCATCTGTCCGCCGTTTTGGATCATATCCATGTTGATGTTGGGATTTTTCATTATGGTTGAAACCAGTACCAGACCGGTCATAAGGCAGACGACAACCGTATCCCAGAAGGTGCCGGTTGAGGAAACCAGTGCCTGACGCACCGGATTTCGAGTCTGTGCGGCCGAAGCCACCAGCGGTGCAGAACCCATACCGGATTCATTGGAAAACAGGCCGCGGGCAATACCATACTGCATGGCAAGCATAATGCCGCGTCCGACCAGACCGCCGGCAACCGCGCCGGGCTGGAAAGCCAGGGTGATGATCGCCTTCAGTGCAGGTATGATGAAGTCAGCGTTGATAAACAGAATGATCAGGCAGCCGGCCACATAGAAAATGGCCATAAACGGCACAAGCTTTTCGCACACAGTTGCAATGGACTTGATGCCGCCGATAATGACTACAGCGGTAATCGCGCCGAAGACAAGGCCGATTACAATGCGCGGGATAGGCAGGGGCACGTTGTTTTCAATGATCTCGGCAATGGCGTTGATCTGTGTGCCGCTTCCAATGCCAAAGGATGCAAACAGAGCAAACAGTGCAAAGAGTATGCCCAGCCATTTAAGACCCAATGCCCGTTCCAGCACATACATGGCTCCGCCCTGCATGCGGCCGTCCCTGGTCTGAACACGGTATTTGACCGCAATCAGGGATTCTGCATATTTGGTGGCAATGCCGAATACACCGGTCAGCCAGCACCAGAGAACAGCGCCCGGACCGCCTAAGAATACTGCCGTACCAACACCCACAATATTGCCCGTGCCTATGGTGGAAGCGAGGGCAGTGGTCAGCGCCTGAAACTGGCTGACCTCTCCAGGTGAATCAGGATCTTTTGTTACGGACAGCTTAATGGCTGTTAAGGTTTTGCGCTGGATAAAGCCCGTGCGCACGGTCATAAACAAATGGGTGCCAAACAGCAGCACAATCATGGGTATCCCCCAGATTGCCGAGTCCAGCTTGTTAAAAAATTCAACAACTGCTTGCATTAATTTCTACTTCCCTTCCTTAATGATTTTTGAAATAAAAAAAGTGGGAGATACTCCCACTCACAAAAAAACAGAGATAATGCGATATTCCAAAAAGAAAGGGAAAAAATCGCCTCTGTCCTTTTGCCTGAGAGTTTCGCGCCTAAGCGCTTGCCCCTTCGGCCCCTGCATGATTGCAGATGTCTCCAGAGTGCCATCCGTCCACGGTCTGCGCTGGGCGCACTCCACAGATTTCATATGGCGAACATTTAAAGAATGGTGTCATTATACAATAGTGATTAAATTTTTGCAAGAACTTTATCCATTTCGCCAAAGGATAGAATTCCCTTGACAGCAGTTTTTAAATACGTTAAAATGTACTTGCAGTATATGCTGCTTACAATTGAATAACAAATGAAAAGTACGTAATATCCCTTATTCAGAGTGATGGAGATACAAAGGATCTGTGAAGTCACGGCAACCCCGACCGGTAATGATGGCGTTTCGCCACAAAGCGCGATTGGAAGGTGCCAACCTGAGCGAGAAATCGAGCAATAAGAGGATTTGATACATTGTTGAATCAAGTCCGCGTTGCTGCGGACTTTTCTTTTTGTTATTCCCCCATATCATATAAGGAGGGATGACGTAGGGGTATACCTGTAAGCCCTAAGAGTGAGGGCAGAAAGGAAAACACCCTGCGGCATGCCTGCATGCCCAAAGTACATGGGTAAGAAGGAGGAAATGACAACATGGAAAAATTATTATTCACTTCCGAGTCCGTTACAGAAGGACATCCGGACAAAATGTGCGACCAGATATCTGATGCGATTCTGGATGAGATGTTAAAGCAGGATCCCATGAGCCGTGTGGCCTGTGAAACCTGCTGTACCACCGGGCTTGTCATGGTCATGGGAGAAATAACCACCCATGCCTATGTGGACATTCAGAAGGTGGTGCGGGAGACTGTAAGGGAAATCGGCTATGACCGTGCAAAATACGGATTTGACTGCGATACCTGCGGCGTTATGGTAGCCTTAGATGAGCAGTCTGCAGACATTGCCTTAGGCGTTGACCGGGCTTTGGAAGCAAAGGAACACAAGATGTCTGACGAAGAGATCGATGCCATTGGAGCAGGAGACCAGGGAATGATGTTTGGCTTTGCCAGCAATGAAACGGAAGAATACATGCCTTATCCCATCGCTCTTGCCCATAAGCTGGCTCTTAAGCTCACAAAGGTCCGCAAGGATGGAACTCTGACCTATCTCCGTCCTGACGGAAAGACTCAGGTAACGGTGGAATACGATGAGAACGGCAAGCCTCTCCGCTTAGATGCGGTGGTTTTGTCCACTCAGCACGATGAGAACGTGAGTCAGGAACAGATCCATACTGACATTAAAAAATATGTATTTGATGAAGTTCTGCCGGCAGAGCTGGTAGATGAAAATACCAGTTTTTATATCAATCCCACAGGCCGCTTTGTTATCGGCGGACCTCACGGCGACAGCGGCTTAACAGGCCGCAAGATCATTGTAGACACCTACGGCGGTTATGCCCGTCACGGCGGCGGTGCATTTTCCGGCAAGGACTGCACTAAGGTGGACCGTTCCGCTGCTTATGCGGCCCGTTATGTTGCAAAGAATATAGTGGCAGCAGGCTTAGCCGGCAAGTGTGAGATCCAGCTTTCCTATGCCATCGGTGTGGCTCACCCCACTTCCATTATGGTGGATACCTTTGGAACCGGAAAACTGAGCAATGAAAAGCTTGTGGATATCATCCGTCAGAATTTTGACTTACGTCCGGCGGGAATCATTAAGATGCTGGATTTACGCCGTCCGATCTACAGGCAGACGGCGGCTTACGGCCATTTTGGCAGAAACGACTTAGACTTACCCTGGGAAAAGCTTGATAAGGTTTCCCTTTTAAAAGAATATTTATAATTTTTATTATATGAGAGGGATGCCCCAAACCAGCTGATCCATTGCTGGTGAGCGGCATCTTTTTCTATATGGATCAAAGCAGGAAAACTTTCTGTTCTTATACTCTGTTTCTGCCATAAAAGCTTTATTTCTCCCATTTTCCCCATGAGATCAAATCTTATAAAGCTGATTTCCATAAGACTGATTTAAGGCTGATTTTTTATGAGAAGTCCCTATGTACAAGGCCTTGAAGCCGGTTGTAAGAGAGGCTTAAGAGGGAATAGGACAAAGATTTTATATTTTTTTAATATTTGGCACTAAAACTAGCGCCAAATCCCAGTTTCTTCGTGTTGAAATCTGAAGCTCATATTGATTATAATAAGGCTATGAAAAGGAATTGATTGGCCAATCATACCTTCCACGGATCACACAGTAAATACTATATAATGAAGTGAGGGTATGTAAATATGAAAGAGAAGGTACAAGTATTTGGCCGCTTTTTAAGCGGTATGGTAATGCCCAATATCGGTGCATTTATTGCATGGGGACTGATTACGGCATTGTTTATTCCCACCGGCTGGTATCCCAATGAGACGCTGGGGGCATTGGTTTCCCCTATGGCCAGCATGCTGCTGCCGCTTTTGATCGCATATACGGGCGGTACGGCAGTTTATGGACAGCGAGGCGGCGTGATCGGCGCAATCTCAGCCATGGGCGTAATTGTTGGTTCCAGTGTTCCTATGTTTATCGGTGCAATGATCGTAGGACCGGTCAGCGCATGGGTGATCAAGCAGTTTGACAAAAAGATAGAGAACAAGATCCCTGCCGGATTTGAGATGCTGGTAAATAACTTTTCCATGGGTATCATCGGCGCCATCCTGACGCTTATCGCCCTGAAGGGAGTTGTACCTATTGTTGAGGTGCTGAACCGGGTAATGGAGGCAGGAGTTGGATTCTTCGTGGACAATAGGCTGCTTCCTCTGGCAAGTATCTTCATTGAACCTGCCAAGGTTCTGTTCTTAAACAATGCTATCAACCATGGAATTCTTTCCCCTATGGGAATCCAGCAGGTAGAAGAAATGGGAAAATCCATTTTCTTTCTTCTGGAAGCAAACCCGGGACCTGGACTGGGCGTTTTACTGGCTTACTGCCTTGCAGGTAAGGGATCTGCCAAGAGTTCTGCACCCGGCGCCATTATCATTCACTTTTTAGGCGGAATTCATGAGATTTACTTCCCATATATCCTGATGAATCCTCTTTTACTTCTGGCGGTTATGGCAGGCGGAGCCAGCGGGATCTTTGTATTCCAGCTCCTTGGTGTGGGATTGACCTCACCGGCATCTCCCGGAAGTATCCTGGCTGTTCTTGCAATGACACCAAGAGGCGGTTACTTTGGCGTGCTGGCAGGTGTTGCTGTAGCGGCTGCAGTTTCCTTTGTTGTTGCTCTTCCTCTGCTGCGGTTTACCGGAAAAGGCGGGGAACTGGAGGAATCTAAGGATAAAGTGAAACAAATGAAGCAGGAGTCCAAGGGAAATCAGACTGCAGAAAAGAAAACAGTATCTGGGGGAAGTGTTAAAAAGATCGTGTTCGCCTGTGATGCAGGTATGGGTTCCAGCGCTATGGGCGCAACCGTATTGAAAAAGAAGCTGGCGTCAGCAGGGCTTGGAGATATTGAGGTGGTTCATTCACCGGTGTCCTCCATTCCCCAGGATGCCCAGATCGTGGTGACTCATAAGGAATTGAAGGAACGTGCGGCTCACAGCAATCCTGAAGCCCAGCTGGTTCTGATCACCAATTTCATGGCAGCTCCGGAATACGATGAGTTAGTGGAATCCTTAAAAAAATAAACAGGCAAAAATATAGAATAAAAAGACAGCCTTTCTGGTATCCTATTGTAAACCATGGTATAATGTACACGAAAGCGTTGAGCAGTGCGAAATAAGGCAGGAATAAAATTTCGTTGTGCTTGCACATAAGAAATTTTATTCCAGTCTTATTTCATAGGGCGAATGCCCGTGAGCTGGTAAAACCTGCGGTTTTACCAGCTCCGCTGCGGAGCTATAATACAATGCTTATAACTTATGTATATTGGGTTCAAAAGGGGAATTACATAGATGAAATTAGCAGGGAGAGTACTGAAGTATTACAGCAGAGTGATCGCTGAGTGCATACCTTTGTTTGTGACAGCAGGGCTGCTGCCAGTCTTTTCAGCAGGCATATTCCAGAATGAGCACCTGTATGAAATGTCCAATATTTTGTCCTTTCTGGTGATTCCGGTGTTTATGGGATACAAAGCAGGCACAGTGTGCGGCGGGGATGTCGGCGGTTTGGCCGGCACCCTTGCCGCCTCTGCTGTTGTTATGACAGAGCCTGCTTCTGCCATGATCTTGTCTGCCCTGGCAGGCAGCATCGCAGGTTTTCTCTGCCGGAAGGGGCTGGACCGGATCAAGGACCGGATTCCCGCTGGGTTTGAGATGCTTTTTACTAACTTATACTTAGCGATGCTGGGGCTGCTGGCAGGGGCATTGGCCTATTTCATGCTGATACCGGTAGCGGAATGGCTGATCACTTTATTGGGAAATGGCTTATCATTTATGATAGAAAAGGGAATCATCCCTTTTATCAGCTTTGTGGTAGAGCCTTTAAAAATTATCTTTTTTAATAACTGGATCAATCACGGCTTTTTCCTTCCGTTGGGGCTGGAACAGATGAAAACAAAAGGCAGTTCCATTTTGTTTCTCCTGGAGACCAATCCCGGGCCGGGATTTGGGATCCTTCTTGCCCATGCCCTGGTTTACCGGGACATGAGAAAGAAAATGGTTTCCAGCCTCATTATACAGTCTCTTGGCGGTATTCATGAGGTTTATTTTCCGTATGTGCTGTCAAATATCAGGCTTCTGCCTGCTGCCATAGCAGGCAGCATTGTGGGAAATTACTGTTTTATGATAACCGGCAGCGGACTGTTGGGTCCGGCTTCCCCAGGGAGTATTATCACCATTATGATCATGGCGGATAAAAAGCATTGGCTGGGGATTCTTTTGGGAATTTTGGTTTCCGCCGCAGTGACCTGCCTGCTGGCCTGTCTGATCATGTCGGGAAAGAAGGGGAAAGCAGTCTCCCATGAGGAAACTATACAGAGGAACGAAGAGGTGCAGATGAAGACGAAGAGAATGGAACATGCCAGAATATATTTTGTCTGTGATGTGGGCATGGGCTCCAGTGCCATGGCCGGTGCTCTGTTTAAGAAAAGGCTTAAGCTGGAAGGCCTGACAGGTGTGGAGGTATTCCATGTGTCGGCTGACCGCATTCCGGCTGATGCAGATGTCATTGTCTGTCAGAAGGATTTTGCCCGTTTTTTATCAGGAATTGATAAACCGTGCTTTACTGTGGATAATTTAACGGATATGTCCGGTTATAAAGAGCTTCTGAACTGGTTAATGGGAGGTGGAGAAGATGGCAGGTAATGATTTTACTCCCAGGATGCAGCAGATCGTCCTGGCTCTTTTGGATGAGAAGAGTCCTGTTCCAGTAAAGCAGCTTGCAGATCAGATCCATATCAGTAAAAGAACGGTACAAAGAGAGCTGGAATACATTCCAAGGGCATTAAAAAAGTATGGGCTGACCTTTTGCTCCAAGACAGGGACCGGAATCTGGCTGGAAGGGGACCGGGATCAGATGGAAGCCTTAAAGGCTGAGCTTGAAGCAGATGATGCCCTTGATGTTTCCGACCGCATCGAACGCCAGAAGCGGCTGATCCTGGAAATCCTCAAGGACAAGACCTTAAAAAAGCTGTATTATTACAGTGACTTATTCGGGGTCAGCGAGGCCACTGTCAGCTCGGATTTAGAGGCGGTAAAGGAATGGTTTCACAAGTATCATCTGGAAATAAAGAGAAAGCCTGGGTACGGCGTGTTTATTGAGGGCAGCGAACGGGATTTCCGCCGGGCCCTGCGGGTGTTTATTGATGAAAACATCCATACGGAGATCATACAGGAAATGTATGAGGACAGGAACCAGTCCGTGCTAAAGGTGATTCAGAATAAAAGTGAGAGGAATATTTACAGGATCCTTGATGACGATATTGTAAAACGGGTGACAGCCTGTATTTTAAGGATACGGGATAAGCGCATACTCAATCTGACCCAGGATTCCTATCTTGGGCTGGTGATTCATGTGGCAATCGCGGTGAACCGGATCCGCAGGCAGGAGATCATTGAGGAAAATCCTCTTATGGCGGACTTTCTGCAAAATGACCAGGACTATGATCTGGCGGAGACCATCACCAGATCCCTGGAAGAGGAATTTCAGATTCAGATTCCGGAAATTGAATGCGCTTATATCTGTCTGCATATCAAAGGCTCTAAGATCCAGCAGCTGAATATTGACGAGAAGTCAAGAAGTGAGATCGAGGAGTCCAGGGAACTGTGGGAAGTGGTCAATGAGATGATCGACCGCTATGACGACAACCTTGCCTACCTGTTAAAGCAGGATGAGGAATTTGTGATCCAGGGCCTGATCGCACATTTAAAACCCACCCTGGTCCGTCTTGCCAACGGAATGAAGATTCAGAACCCCCTGCTGGAACAGATTAAGCAGGACTATCCGGCGATTTTTGAGCGGTGCAGAATTGTCGCAAAGGTGATCGAAGACCGGTATGGGTATGAGGTGCCGGAACCGGAGATCGGATTTCTTGCCGTCCACTTCGGTGCGGCGGAGGTTCGGATGGAAAGCAGAAAGGAAAGCCGGAGAAAGGTGAATATCGGGATCGTCTGTGCCAGCGGGATCGGAATCTCCCGGCTCATGTCTTCCAAAATTGCCAGGGATTTTTCAGACAGAGTGGACTTATCCGTTTATGGAATGACGGATCTGTCTCCCTATGTGCTGAGCAAGACGGATTTCTTTGTATCAACGGTGCCCCTTAAGGAAGAGGCTGATATCCTGTATGTAAGCCCTCTGCTTTCTGCTGATGAGATGGAGCGGATCGCGGGAAAGGTACGCCAGTGTGAATATATGCCGAAAAAACAGGACAACCAGGAGTTTACCATTCAGCTGGATCAGGTGAATTTTGTAGCCGTCCAGATTAAAAATATCATAAGGTTTATGGAATATCAGAGGGTGGACAATGGGATCACCTTTGAGGAACTGCTGATAGCAGCCAGCGAAAAACTGGCTTCCTATGCAGACCGGCAGATCATGATCCAGGAGGATATTATGAAGAGGGAAGAGCTGTGCAGTCAGATGTTTCCCGATTTCAGCTTTGCCCTGCTTCATGCCAGGACAGAAGGCGTGGCAAAGCCGGTGTTTTCGGTCTGCCAGACAAAAGACGGAGAATCTTTCAGCGACCCTTATTTTAAGGGGGTAAGCGTTGTTTTGATCATGCTGGTGCCAAAGGATGACCATGCTGCTGAAAACAGCGAGATACTGGGTGTGCTAAGCGAACGGCTGGTCGAGGAAGAAGAATTCCTGGAAGCCGTAAGATATAGGGGAAAAGAGGAGATAAGAGCCCTTGTTTCCCAGTATTTGAATCAATATTTCAAGCATTATCTGGATAAGATGTAATGAATAAAAGCGAGAGAAGCCGGGTCCCAAAAGGGTCCGGCTTTTTTCCTGTATTTCAGATTTGGCACCATCTGATGGCGCCAAATGCCATTTTGTTTTCATTGAAAAAGAGGAGCTGACACCCCTATAATTTACTTAGAAAGTTGACACAGGAGGGTAAGCGCGTGTTTGGATACGGAAAAAAGAATGAGGAGAAAAATACAGAACTTCTGGAACTTAAAAATATTCATTTGAATTGCAGACCTGGAGAAAAGGAGGCGGTCATCAGGCAGGTAGGGCAAATGCTTTGCCAAAGCGGCTGTGTGGAGGAATCCTATATAGAGGCAATGCTTAAGAGGGAGCTGACATTTCCCACCAACATAGGCAATGGGATCGCACTTCCTCATGGCGTGGAGGAAGCTAAAAAGGCCATTAAGCGCTCCGGAATCGCTGTTATGGTATTTCCTGACGGAACAGACTGGGGAGGAGAAATGGTGAAGCTGGTTATCGGGATTGCAGGGGCAGGGGAGGAACATTTAGAAATACTCGCCGTCATTGCAGAATGCCTTGCTGATCCGGCTGATGTGGACCGGATTACTAAGTGCAGCGCGGAGGAGATCCATACCATGTTTACAGGAAAGAGGTGTTCCTAATGATCGTTACAGTTACCATGAATCCGGCCATTGATAAAACCGTGGATATTGAGCGGTTTGAACGGGGGGATTTAAACAGGATCAAACGGGTGGAACTGGATGCCGGAGGAAAGGGCATCAACGTTTCCAAGACCATTAAGGAATTAGGCGGAGAAAGCATTGCCACTGGTTTTGTGGGAGGAACCAGCGGCACGATCATCAAACAGGTTTTGGCTGATTTAAGCATTCAGACAGATTTCGTGGAAGTAAAAGGGGAGACGAGAACGAATCTGAAAGTGGTGGAAGAAACGGGAGAGGTGACGGAGCTTAATGAGCCTGGACCTGAGGTATCAGAGGAGCAGCTAAACGACTTGCTTAAAAGGCTGGAGGGCTATGCAAAGCCTGATACCCTGTTTGTTCTGGCAGGAAGCATACCTGCAGGCATACCGACGGATATATACCGCAGGATCACGGAACTGGCTCACAGGAAAGGTGCAAAGGTCTTGCTGGATGCAGACGGCCCGTTATTTTCCGAATCACTGAAAGCGGCGCCTGATATGTTAAAGCCCAACCGCTCAGAACTGGAGCGGCATTACCAAATGGATTACAGGGCTTCGGAACAGGAGCTGGTTTCCATGGGGGAGAAGCTTTTGGAACATGGAGCAGCCATGACCGTGATTTCCCTTGGCCAGATGGGTGCCATGTTTTTGACTAAGGAAAAACGGTACCGTTGTCCGGGGCTTCGGGTAAAGGCCCATTCCACCGTAGGAGCCGGAGATGCTCTGGTAGCTGCCATGGCTTACAGCTGGGATGAAAAGCTTCCTTTTGAAACCTGCATCCGTTTATGTATGGGAGCCTCGGCAGGCGCGGTCACAAGCATAGGGACCAAGCCGCCTCACCGCAGTCTGGTAGATGAACTGGTGAAGCAGGTGCAGCTGCTGGAAATTTAGGAGTAAAATTTGATAAATAAGGTTGGAGGATGGAAATATGATAACAAAAGCGGTAAGAATGTATGGCACAGATGATTTAAGGCTGGAAGAGTTTGAGCTTCCTCAGATTCATGAAGATGAGATTCTTGTAAAGATCATGAGTGACAGTATCTGCATGTCCACCTACAAGCTGGTAAAACAGGGAAAAAAGCATAAAAGAGCTCCTCAAAACATAGATACCAATCCGGTGATCATCGGTCATGAATGCTCGGGACTGATTGTGGAAGTGGGCAAAAAGTGGCAGGATCAATTCCAGCCTGGACAGAAGTTTTCTCTGCAGCCTGCTTTAAACTATAAGGGGAAACTGGATTCCCCGGGATATTCTTATGAATTCTGCGGAGGCGCATGTACGTATTGCATTATGCCCAATGAGGTCATGGAGCTGGGCTGCCTGCTGGAATACACGGGAGAGAGCTTTTTTGAGGCTTCCTTAGGAGAACCTATGAGCTGCATCATTGGCGGCTTCCATGCCAATTATCATACCAACAAAAGGAATTATGATCATGCCATGGGAACAAAAGTGGATGGAAACATCCTGATCATGGGCGGCTGCGGCCCCATGGGACTGGGAGCGGTAAGCTATGGCCTTCAGTTTGAAAATAAGCCAAAGCGGATCGTAGTTACGGATATCAGTGATGAGAGGATCGCCAGGGCAAAGGAAGTGATTTCAGAAGAATCTGCAAAAGAGAGAGGAATTGAACTTCTTTATGTAAATACAGCAAAAATGGCTGATCCTGTTTCTGAACTGACGGCGCTCACCCATGGCCATGGCTATGATGATGTGTTTGTATATGTTCCAGTAAAAGAAGTGGCGGAAATGGGAGATAAGCTTCTGGCCTTTGACGGCTGCATGAACTTCTTTGCTGGCCCTTCAGACAGCCAGTTTAAGGCGGAAATCAACCTTTATAACTGCCACTATACAAGCACCCACATTATGGGGACCACCGGCGGCAATACAGATGATCTGGTGGAGGCCAATCAGCTGTCTGCGGAAGGAGCCATTGAAGCAGCTGTTATGGTAACCCATGTGGGAGGGATCGACAGCATCGCGGAGGCGACCAAGAATCTGCCTTCCATACCCGGTGGAAAGAAGCTTACCTATACCCAGTTTGATATGCCTTTGACAGCCATTGACGATTTTGAAGAGCTGGGAAAGACTGATCCTCTGTTTAAGAAGCTCAGTGAATCCTGCAAGGCCCATAAGGGATTATGGAATGGGGAAGCAGAAAAGATCCTTTTTGACCATTTCGGAGTAGATCCAAAGGAATTATGATTGAATACAAAATATTAAATGATCATGTATGCTGTATCCTTTTATTGCGAAAAGGATACAGCATTTTTAATATTAATGAAAAGAGTAACAGAATTGGAAAATTCTATGATAAAACCCTGTTATTTAGCAGCAATGTCTTAAATTTTAGAATTGTTTTATAAATTCTCTTGTCCATGTGTGTTATAATACCCCTATGTAATATTAATTTTTCGTTATAAATGAAGTTTCAGAGCATGGGAGAGACGAGAATAGTGAAATTAAAATTGAGAACCCGTCTGGTTGTAGCATTTTTGATCATAACGGTAATCCCCCTGGTCCTGATCTTTGCAGTGGTTGCAGGGCTTGGCAATTACCAGATGAAGGCGTTCCGGAAGGCCTATAATTTGACGGAGCAGATCGACCTTCTTTCAAGTAATTCCCTGCAGATATTTAACCGCCTGACCAGGTCGGAGCAAAAGGAAATCAGCCAGATCCTTCAAAGCGACCCGGGGCAGTTTCAGGATACGGATTATTTGGCAAAGATTAACGAGAATCTGGTATCTAAATATGCCTATATGATCGTCCGAAAGGGAGATTCTCTTATTTTTGACGGAAACAGCCACATCACCCAGGGCCTTTACGGCCAGCTTCCCAAATACGAGGAAATGGATAGCAACATTGACGGCGCCATTTACTTAGATGGAGAGACCCAGCATCTGGTAAAGCAGATGGATTTTCTTTATCCTGACGGGAACAAGGGAAGCGTGTTCATTGTTTCCAATGTAAACGGCCTTCTTCCTGAGATCAAGGTCATGATGGCGGAAATGCTCATGGCAATCATTATGATCATCGTGTTTACCGATGCCATCTTAATGATGTGGGTGTACCGGTCCGTGGTAAGCCCCTTGGGGCGGCTCCAGGTTGCAACCAAGAAGATCCGGGATGGGAATCTGGATTTCTCTCTTGAAGTGGAAAATGACGATGAGATCGGACAGCTTTGCCAGGATTTTGAAGAGATGAGGATCCGCCTTAAGGAATCCGCAGAGGAAAAAGTGGAGTATGATAAGGAGAACAAGGAGCTGATCAGCAATATATCCCATGATTTAAAAACCCCGATCACCGCTATTAAGGGGTATGTGGAGGGGATCATGGATGGAGTGGCTTCCTCTCCGGAAAAGCTGGACCGCTATATCCGCACCATTTACAACAAGGCCAATGACATGGACAAACTGATCGATGAATTGACCTTTTATTCAAAAATCGACACCAATAAGATTCCTTATACCTTTTCCAAGATCAATGTGGCAGGCTATTTCAGGGACTGCGTGGATGAAGTTGGACTTGAAATGGAAGACCGGAGCATTGAACTGGGATATTTTAATTATGTGGATGAAGATGTGGTGGTCATTGCAGACGCAGAGCAGCTGCGCCGTGTCATCAATAACATCGTCAGCAATTCTGTGAAATATATGGATAAAAGGAGCGGAATTATCAACATCCGGATCAAGGATGTGGGAGACTTTATCCAGGTGGAGATCGAGGACAACGGAAGAGGGATCCCGGCAAAGGATCTGCCCAGCATTTTTGACCGGTTTTACCGGACAGATTCCTCCAGAAATTCTTCTCAGGGCGGAAGCGGGATCGGCTTATCCATCGTTAAGAAGATTATTGAGGATCATGGAGGCCGGATCTGGGCCACCAGCAAGGAAGGCATTGGAACGGAGATACATTTTGTTTTGAGAAAATATCAGGAGGTCATACAGGAATGAGCAGAATACTGATTGTAGAAGACGAAGAGAGCATAGCAGAGCTGGAGAAAGACTATCTGGAGCTGAGCGGATTTGAGGTTGAGATCGAGAATGACGGTGGAGAAGGACTTCAAATGGCGCTCCATGAGGATTTTGATCTGTTGATTCTGGATCTGATGCTGCCTGGAGTGGATGGCTTTGAGATTTGCCGGAAGGTCAGGGAGGTAAAAAACACCCCCATTATTATGGTTTCTGCCAAGAAGGAAGATATCGATAAGATCCGGGGATTAGGCTTAGGTGCTGATGATTACATTACAAAGCCATTCAGCCCCAGTGAGATGGTGGCCCGGGTGAAGGCCCATCTGGCACGTTATGAAAGGCTGATCGGAAGCGGAGTTCCTGACAATGAAATCATTGAGATCCGGGGTCTTAAAATAGATAAAACAGCCAGGCGGGTATGGATCAACGGAGAGGAAAAGAACTTTACCACCAAGGAATTTGACCTTTTAACATTCCTTGCCCAGAATCCAAACCATGTATTTACCAAGGAAGAGCTGTTTAATAAAATATGGGATATGGAATCCATCGGGGATATTGCCACGGTTACCGTTCATATTAAGAAGATCAGGGAAAAAATTGAGTTTAATACGGCCAAGCCTCAGTATATTGAGACGATTTGGGGAGTTGGGTACCGGTTTAAGGTGTAAACTTGACAATACACCCAAAATGGTGTAATATAACAGTAGCTAAGAAAGTAGTTAAGACCATGTGGTCACAAAGAGAAATCCCGCGTATGCCAGTGCGCGGGATTTCATTTTAGGTTAGCTGCCTTTATGTTTTCTGTCTAACCATTTGCATATGTAGTAGCCAGCTACACTTGCCGCGACAGAATGAATGAAAGTAGTTAAGAATTCCATGCAGACACCTCCTTCCTGCTGGAAAGAGTTGACAGCATATCCATTATATCGCAGTATAATAGGGGTGTCTATGAAATTAACCAAGTGATTTTTTGACTTTTTCTCATGGTAGAATGGAACGTCCGTACTACCACAAATGAAAGGGCAAGGTACGTAAACTCTCCGATAATGGCTATAAAAGTAGTTAAACAGGGAACAGCTTATGCAGTACCGATCTAAGGTATAAGAGATGAAAGAAAAACTATACGAAATACCCTTAAACGACGCCATGGATGCAGATGACGAGTGCCTGTTCTGCTTTCTTGAGAGAAAAGCAGAACAGGAGCTTATGGATTTTGTGTTAGGTTCCTGTGCCTCTTATATGGAAAGTGATACAAGAGAGGCCACAGACCGGTCAGGCTTCTGCCGTATCCATCAGAAGAAGATGTTTGATTACGGCAATGCCCTGGGAAATGGCTGGATATTAAAAACCTATTATAAAAAGCTGATAAAAGAAATGAGTGAGGAATTTAAGGAGTTTGTTCCCGGAAAGACCTCCTTAAAGGACCGGCTTACAGGAAAAGGGGGAAACCGCAATTCCGTCAGTACCTGGATCCAGGAAAAGACAAAGACCTGCTATATATGCGACCGGTTTTCGGAAATCTATGAGCGGTATGTTGCGACCTTTTTCTATTTGTACAAAAAGGATCCTGCCTTCCGGGAAAAGCTTGAAACGAGTAAGGGATTCTGCCTCCACCATTTTGCAGATTTGTGCAGCCGGGCTGATGAGCATTTAAATGACAGGGAACGGAAGGAGTTCTATCCCGTAATTTTCAAGCTCATGGAGGAAAATATGGAGCGGATATCCGGTGATATCGACTGGTTCATTGAGAAGTTTGATTACTTAAACAAGGATGCGGATTGGAAGCAGTCAAAGGACGCCCTGCAGCGCGGGATGCAAAAGATCCGGGGCGCATATCCGGCAGATCCTGCCTATAAGCAGCGGTAGGTTTACCGGCTCAACCGCTTAAACTGTCCCGGCGTATAGCCCGTAGTCTGGCGGAAGGTGCGGATGAAGTTGGAATAATCATGAAAGCCTGACAAATGGCAGGCCTCTGAAACTGTATATCCCTGAGACAGCAGATCTTTTGCCAGTGCCACCCGCTTTACCACAATGTACTGAAAGATACTGCTTTCGGTCTCTGACTTGAATAAGTGGCTGATATAATATTTATCAAGGGAAAGAGCCTGGGATATGGAATCCAGGGTCATGGGAGTTGTTAAATTCTTGTCAATATAACTCATAATCGCCTGTGCCCGGTGAGGCTTTGGAGCCGTCCTTGCTGAGCTTGTCTTTTGCCAGGCTTTATTAATGAGAATCAGGATCTGGAGCAATGTGGTCATTGCCGTTAAATCGCTGCCGTAAGTGCAGCGGTTTTTTATTGCCTCATGAAGGCCCTGGGCCATGGAAACCAGGTTGCCATATTCCTCCTTTGAAAGCAGGACCAGATTCCCTTTGGCAGGCTCACGGTGAAAGCAGTCCAAAAGATTGGTGTCAGGAGTGGAGTAGGGGCGGATAAAGGCGGGGTTCACGTGAATGACCAGGCGGGTAAAGGCTTGGTTTGTGGTATTGATGGCCTTGTGAATCTCCCGGTTGGAAAACAGGATCAAGCTTCCCGGGCTCATATCATAGCAGACGTTTTCTACAAAGTACTGGATATGGCCGTCTATGAGCAAGTAGATTTCATGGCTGTTATGCATGTGAAAATCCACGTTTCCGGCCATATGGCTGGTAGTAAAGTCACAGCTGAAGGGTTCGGAAAATTCACTGTAATGGTATGGCGTTTCCTTATTCATGAGGTCCTCCTGAAGTAGACAATCTGCGCATACTTCTTCTCAATCTGCGCAAACAAATTGCGTTAAAAACAGTATATAATTAATTTACCACAAAAAGAAGGAAAAGAAAAGAGGAGGTAATCATGGTTCGGGTTGGGATAATCGGCTGCGGAAACATCGGGGGAGTTCATGCCATGGTACTGAATGAAATAGAAGAGGTCAGCCTCTGCGCTTTGGCAGATAACCGGCTGGAGCGGGCGGAGGAATATTCAGCCCGTTTTACAGGAAGAAAGGCAAAGGCCTATGGATCCATGGAAGAAATGCTTGAAAAGGAAGAACTGGATGTGGTCCATATCTGCACTCCTCATCACTGCCATGTGCCCATGGCCTCAGATGCTTTAAAAAAGGGCCTTCACGTGTTCATGGAAAAGCCGCCTGCAATAAGCAGGGAACAGTTTAATGAGCTTTTAAGGGTTTCAGACCAAAGCAGGGGCAGGTTGGGTATCTGCTTCCAGAACCGGTATAATGAAACCACAAAAAAGGTAAATGAGCTTTTAGCCCAGGGAATGCTTGGCAGGATAAAAGGCGGAAGGGCCTTTGTGACCTGGCACAGGGATGCGCCCTATTACACAGAAAGCGGCTGGAGGGGAAAGCTTGAGACAGAAGGCGGAGGGGCATTGATCAACCAGTCTATCCACGCTCTGGACTTACTTTTATCCTGGCTTGGAAAGCCTGTGAAAACGGAAGCGGCCATGAATAACCACCACTTAAAGGGGATTGTTGAGGTGGAGGACACCCTGGAAGCGTATATGACCTTTACAGAGGCTGAAGAACCGGTAAGTGCCAGCTTTTATGCAACAACTGCTTACGCCGTGGATGCACCGGTTTTCTTAGAGCTTGCCTGTGAGAACGGGTTCGTCCGCCTGGAAGGAAATTCTGTCTGGTATCAGACAAAGGAGCAGGAGGAGCCTGTAGTCTGGCAGGCGAAAAAGAGCTCCCTTCTGGGAAAAACCTATTGGGGAAACGGCCATGAAGCCTGTATCAGGGACTTTTATGATTGTCTGGATACCGGGAGGGACTATTTCAATGACATAGCCTCGGTTCAGAATACATTTTACACCATGATGGATATTTATGATTCTGCAAGAAATGAGGGGAGATAAGACATGGATAAGGTAAGACTTGGTATTATCGGAATTGGAAACATGGGAACCGGCCATTTAAAGAACATTCTGGAGGGTAAGGTTCCTGAGATGGAAGTGACTGCCGTGGCAGACCGCCAGGAAGTCAGGAGAGTATGGGCAAAGGAGAAGTTGCCGGAATCGGTTGCTGTCTTTGAGGAAGGAAAGGATCTGATCGCAGCAGGTGTGTGTGACGCAGTCCTGATCGCAGTGCCTCATTACCAGCATCCGGAGCTGACCATTGATGCCATGAACCACGGGCTTCATGTGATGTGTGAAAAGCCTGCGGGAGTTTATACAAAGCAGGTCCGGGAAATGAACGAAGCGGCCAAAAAGAGCGACAGGATCTTTGCCATGATGTTCAATCAGAGGACCAACTGCATTTACCGGAAAATGCATGAGCTTGTAACAGGCGGAGAGCTGGGCGCCATCAAACGGGTGAACTGGATCGTGACAGACTGGTACCGCACCCAGTCCTATTATGACTCAGGAAGCTGGAGAGCCACCTGGGAGGGAGAAGGCGGCGGCGTTTTATTAAACCAGTGCCCTCACAACATGGATTTGCTCCAGTGGATCTGCGGAATGCCAAGCAAGGTACAGGCCTTCTGCCACAACGGGAAATGGCATGACATTGAAGTGGAAGATGATGTAACGGCTTATATGGAATATCCAAACGGCGCCACAGGAGTCTTTGTCACCACAACTGCAGATGCTCCGGGAACCAACCGGTTTGAGATCACTTTGGAAATGGGCAAGCTGGTCTGCGAAAATAACAAGCTTTTGCTTCATAAGCTGGCGGAAAACGAGCGTACCTTCTGCAAAACAGCAAAGGGCGGTTTTGATACCCCGGAATGTACGGTGACAGAGGTTGATACAGACGGGGAAAATGAGCAGCATGTGGGCGTCTTAAAGGCATTTGCTGGTAAGATCCTTCATGGCACACCTCTGATCGCGGAAGGCATGGAAGGGATCAACGGTCTGACCTTATCAAACGCCATGCATTTATCCAGCTGGTTAAAAAGAGAGGTTGAGATCCCCTTTGATGAGGATTTATTCTTGGAGGAGCTTAATAAGCGCCGCAGGGAATCCAGGAAAAAAGAAGGAACAGGCGTGGTATTTGACACAGAAGGAAGCTATTAAGAGATAAAAAAGGAGAAATGATTATGTGGGATGGAATTCAATTATCCGGTTTTGCAGATGAAATCGATATGGATTTGGGAAAGCAGATGGAAGTATTAAAGAAGCTGGAAATTCATCATGTGGAGATGCGGGGGGTCAACGGGAAAGGACTGGTAGAGCATTCCATGAGCGAGGTAAAGGAAATTAAAAAGCACCTTGAGGAAGGGGGAATCCGTTTGTCCTCTGTAGGCTCTCCCATTGGAAAGATCCAGATCACCGATGATTTTGCCCCTCATATGGAGCTTTACAAGCACACGGTGGAAATCGCCCATGAGATGGAGGTTCCATTCATCCGCATGTTCAGCTTTTTCATGCCTGAGAATGAAAGTTACTCCCCATACCGGGGAAAGGTCATGGATCAGTTGGGCCAGCTTGCAGATTACGCAAAGGCTAACCGTGTGGTGCTTCTCCATGAGAATGAAAAGGATATTTACGGAGACATGGCGGACCGATGCCTGGAAATCATGAAAGAATTCTATGGGGAGCATTTTAAGGCAGTCTTTGACTTTGCCAACTTCGTTCAGTGCAAACAGGATACTCTGGAAGCTTATGAAATGTTAAAGCCCTACATCGCCTACATCCATATAAAGGATGCCCTGTGGTCCGATGCAAGCGTGGTTCCGGCAGGCATGGGAGACGGGCATGTGGAAGAGATATTAAAGATGCTGAAAGCCGGCGGGTATGAGGGCTTCTTATCCCTGGAACCTCATTTAAGTGACTTTGCAGGCTTTAACGCTTTGGAGCAGAATTCCTCCCAGAAGAAAAAGATGAGCGGGGAAGAAGCGTTTACCATGGCATATGAATCTCTTAGAAACATTTTGGAGAAGATTTAACTGCATAAGAGTAAGGCTAAAATATAAAAGGCGTATCCAGGAGTCCGTTCAGGAAGAAACTCCGGGATACGCCTTTCCTATTGCTCAGGTGCCGTCTCTATGGCGCAGCCCAACTCTCTGCAGTAGGAACAGAAGGCATCATCAGGCAGCCGGTCTGTCAGGATATAATCAAACTGCCTGATCTCTCCAAAGGTCATGAGAGAGGTGCGCCCAAACTTCGAGGAATCTGCCAGAAGATAATGCTTCTGGCTCTTTTTTAATGCCGTTTTCTTAATGGTGTACTCCTCTGTGGAAGCGTTGCAGACTCCAGCCTGGGCGGAGAGCCCTGTACAGGCCATAAATGCCCGGACAATGTTATAATCCTCCAAATATTCCACACAGGAACTGCCCACCAGTGAGGCGGTATCTCTTTTTAAAGATCCGGGAAGGGCGATCACATTGATGTTTGGGTAACTCATGGACTTGTTGATGACCTGGAGGCTGTTGGTAATGACCGTAACCGAGTTTAAATGGGCCAGGTGATCCACAATATTCATGGTGGTGGTTCCGCTGTCAATGAATATGATATCCCGCTCCCGTACAAAGGAAGCGGCCAGTGCAGCGATCTTTTGCTTGCTTTGGGCATTTTTTCCGGCACGTTCATGGAAGTTGATCAGACTTGGGATGGCTGCCGTATTTTCACATGCGACCACACCTCCGTAAACCTTCTCCACGGTGCCCCTTGAGACTAGGATCTCCAAGTCCCGTCGCAGGGTGTTTTTTGAAATCTCAAATTCTTCACACAGGGCATCAATGGAGGCCGCCTTGTGCTCCAATATATATTGTTCCAGTTGATCGATTCGGGAAATTCTCATAGGTGTACTCCTTACTTGGCAGCTTTTTGGCATGCTGTTCTGGTGAAATTATAACAGATACATTAGAAAATATCAAGAAGCAACCAAGATATGATCAAATTAAGTAAAAATACAAAAGATTTTCTTGACTAATTTTTAAATGAATGGTAGAATATGACCAAAAGATAACACAAATAGAATCAACATATCACCATAAAGTGAACAGAAGATAAATGCTCTTGCTGTCACTGATAAAATGGCGGTGGATTCAGGAACGAGCCTGAAGATACCATGATCGCCGCCGGAGCGGATAGCTGCAAGAAGGAGAGATGTGATTTTCTTACGGCACTGAAAAGGGAAAAGTTTTTCATTGTCAGAAAAGAGTTGACGGGGGTGAGAAGGAATAATATGGCGGAGATTTTCCCAGCATGCGGGATTGAAAAGCCGGATAAAGGAGAAAAGGTATGGGATTAGTAAAAATGAAGGAATTGCTGAAACAGGCCTCAGAAGATAATCTGGCGGTTGGAGCTTTCAGTGTGGGAAACCTTGAGATGGTGAAGGGAGCTGTAAAAGCAGCTGAAGAAATGAAAGTACCCATTATCTTACAGATCGCAGAAGTACGTCTGCACCATTCCCCGCTGACTCTGATGGGGCCTATGATGGTGGAAGCAGCAAAGATTGCAAAGGTGGATATTGCGGTTCATCTGGACCATGGCAAGTCCATTGAGGTGTTAAAACAGGCTCTGGATTATGGGTTCACTTCCGTAATGATGGATGGTTCCACCCTTCCCTTTGAAGAAAATATAACAAAGACCCTGGAAGCGGTCAATCTCGCCAGGGAATACGGAGCGACCGTAGAAGCAGAACTTGGCCTGGTGGGCGGCAGCGAGGATGGGAGCATTGATGAGGGAATCCGCTGTACAAATCCTGACGATGCCAGAACATTTTGCCAGAGAACCGGCGTGGATGCACTGGCAGTCGCCATCGGTAATGCCCACGGCAATTATCCGGTGGCTCCCAGACTGGCTTTTGACGTTCTGGAAGCGATTGATCAGAAGATTGCTGTGCCTCTGGTCCTTCACGGCGGAACCGGAATCACCCCGGAGGACTTCCGGAAAGCCATAGGCCTTGGAATCCGGAAGATTAACATTGCAACAGCCAGCTTTGACAGTCTTACAAAGGAAGCTGGAAAGTATCTGGAATCAGAAGGAAAACATGATTATTTCGGGCTGAATGAAGCTATGGTCCGGGGAGTGTATGAGAATGTGAAGCAGCATATCCGGATCTTTCAATGTGTGGAGCCGCTTACATAAATCAGTATGATGTAATGAAACGATTACATGACGGAATAAAGGAAAACTGCCGGCCACGATATATTTGCCGGAACCGGAACTTGCCGGATTGACAATAAGGTTACTTACCCGAAGCACTCGTATTTATGCTTAAAAAGGCGGACTGCATATAGAAAGATACGGTTGTCCGAGAGCCGGATAACCCGCCTGCTTTTCATGAAGTGGAGTGTACCGGGTTCCATGTATAAAATTAAAAAATAAAAACCGCTTAAAGCATCTGTTTTTCATAACGTATTATGTCTTAAGCGAAGAGAAAGGAATGGATATAAAAATGGGAGAAGTAAAAAAATTAAAGTATCTTGTAAATGGTCAGTGGAAGGAATCAATGACAGATAAGTATTCTGATGCCTATGATCCCAGTACCGGTGAAGTAATTGCCCAGGTTCCATGCTGTACTCCGGCAGAAGTGGAGGAGGCTGTGGAGGCAGCGAAAGCGGCGTTTCCGTCCTGGTCATCTACCCCTGTGATTAAAAGAGTTCAGGTACTCTATAAGCTCAGAGATTTGCTCATCGAGCATATGGACGAACTGACCATGCTGGTGGCAAAGGAAAACGGTAAAAGCTGGGAAGAGGCTCAGGGCGATGTACTGAAAGCCAAAGAAGGAACCGAACAGGCTATCAGTGCCCCTTCACTGATGATGGGAGAAAGCCTGATGGACGCTTCTGCCGGATTTGATACGGTGCTGTACCGAATGCCTTTAGGAGTATTTGCCGGTATCGTGCCGTTTAATTTCCCTGCTATGATCCCTATGGGTTGGATGGCTCCCATGTGTATTGCCTGCGGCAATACCATCGTGCTTAAAGCAGCATCCTTTACCCCTCAGTCCTGTATGCGTATAGCAGAACTGTATAAAGAAGCAGGACTGCCGGACGGAGTTATTAATATTGTTACCTGCTCCAGAAAAGAAGCAGAGATTCTTCTCACTCATCCTGATATCAAAGGGATCAGCTTCGTGGGCTCTACTTCTGTGGGTATGCATATCTATTCCACAGCTGCGGCAACGGGCAAGAGAGTTCAGGCTCTCTGCGAAGCCAAGAATCATGCCCTGGTTTTAAATGATGCTCCGGTCAAGCGTGTAGCGGCGGGTATCATCAATTCTTCTTTCGGATGCGCAGGAGAACGGTGCATGGCTCTGCCTGTTGTAGTGGTACAGGAGGGAATTGCCGATGCTCTTGTTGCGGAGATCATCGCTCAGGCCAAGACTCTTAAAGTGGGACCCGCTTATGATAAGAGTACAAAACTGGGCCCGGTGGTAAATAAGGCTCATAGGGAGTCCATCGTAAAGTGGATTGAGACAGGAATAGAAGAAGGCGCAGAGCTTGTACTGGATGGACGCGACATTGTAGTGGAAGGTTATGAAAACGGCTTTTATTTAGGACCGACGATCTTTGACCATGTAACTCCTGACATGAGCATAGGGGAAAAAGAAATCTTCGGACCGGTGCTGTGCATTAAGAGAGTAAAGACCTTTGAAGAGGGATTGGAGATCATGAATGCCAATCCATATGCAAACGGTTCTGTTATCTTTACTCAAAGCGGTCACTATGCCAGAGAGTTTGCCAGACATACGGACGGCGGTATGATCGGTATCAATGTGGGGATTCCGGTTCCGGTGGGCATGTTTCCTTTTAACGGCAAGAAATTGTCATTCATTGGAGATCTGCACTGCTTAGGCAAGGATGGATACCGATTCTTCACAGAAAACAAAGTTGTCACCAGCAGGTGGTTCGACGAAGAAACCGGAGAATCCACAAACGTGAACACCTGGGATGGTACGATCTAAAAGATACCGGCCAATGATGGATAAAAACGCCCTGCAAGGTGAAATAAACCTTGCAGTGTGTTTTTTCGCGCTATGAAATGGCTGTCAATCTGATATAATATAAGAGAAATGACGGGAGCGGGATTCAAAAACCAACCGGAAAAATTCAATGAGGAACAGGGCTCACCGGGAGAAAATTAAGAACAAAGACACGCAAAACCAATGGGAGGGATGCAGCGATGGAATATGTAAAATTTGATGAAACCAGAGAAATGGACTTAATTCTTCTTGGAAGGGTGGCAATTGATTTCAATCCGGCTTACAATGAGTATGTGAAAGAAGAATTCAAGCCCTTAAAGAAAGTGCACATGTTTGAAAAATTTGTGGGCGGCTCTCCGGCTAATATCGCCGTAGGCGTGACAAGACATGGCATGAAGGCAGGATTTATCGGGAAAGTATCCGATGACCAGTTCGGTGAATTTGTAGTGGATTATTTCAACGAACAGGGGATCGATACTTCTCATATTACAAAATGCAAAAATGGAGAAAAGCTGGGACTGACCTTTACAGAAATGCTTTCTTCCAGTGACAGCAATATCCTGATGTACCGGAACTGCATTGCTGACTTACAGCTGGACGTAGAAGACATAGACGAAGCGTATATTAAGAAGACAAAAGCAATTTTGATATCAGGCACGGCGCTTGCACAAAGCCCGTCAAGAGAAGCAGCCCTTAAGGCGGTCATGCTGGCAAAGAGAAACGATGTCAGAATCATTTTTGATATTGATTACAGGGCATATAACTGGAAAAATGCAGATGAAATATCCATTTACTACTCTGCAGTAGCCAAAGAAGCTGATATCATTATGGGCTCAAGAGAAGAATTTAACTTAACAGAAAAACTGATCAGACAGGGAATGACGGACGAAGAAAGTGCGGCTCTGTGGCAGAGTTATCACGCCAGGATCGTGGTCATTAAGCATGGAATGAAGGGGTCTACCGCATATACTTGTGACGGACAGTCATTTTCCATCAAACCGTTCCCTGTGGAGGCCAGAAAAGGATTCGGCGGCGGCGACGGATATGGTTCAGGCTTCCTTTATGGACTGTATCAGGGCTGGGATATCATAGACTGCCTGGAGTTTGGTTCGGCAGAGGCCTCCATGATGGTAAAGAGCAACAACTGTTCGGTTTCCCTGCCAACGCCTGAGGAAGTGCATGCATTTATAAAAGAAGAAAAGGAAAAGTTTGGTGAAATGATCGCCCGTGTATAAAAATATAAAGGAGAGCGGAACATGTCAAAAACAATAAGGATGACAACAGCACAGGCACTTGTGAAGTTCCTGGATAACCAGTATGTTTCTGCAGATGGAGTGGAAACAAAGTTTGTTGAAGGTGTTTTTACTATTTTCGGTCATGGAATTGCGGTTGGCTTAGGTGAGGCTCTGGATTCGGACCCCGGACAGCTTAAGGTGCTTCAGGGAAGAAATGAGCAGGGGATGTGCCATGCTGCCATCGCATTTTCAAAGCAGAACATCCGGAAGAAAATCATTCCATGCGCCTCATCCGTGGGACCGGGTGCGGCCAATATGGTAACAGCCTGTGCTACCGCAACGGTAAATAACATTCCGCTGCTGGTATTTCCGGCGGATACCTTTGCCTCCAGACAGCCTGACCCGGTATTGCAGCAGCTTGAGCAAAGCAGCAGTCTTGCAACCACTACCAATGATGCGTTCAAACCGGTGTGCAAATACTGGGACAGGATCACCAGACCGGAAATGATCATGAGCGCTCTGATCAATGCCATGCGTGTGCTTACGGACCCGGCGGAAACCGGAGCGTGCTGCATTTCCCTCTGTCAGGATGTGGAAGGTGAATCCTATGATTTTCCGGATTACTTCTTTAAGAAGCGGGTACACCGGATCACCAGGCCTCTTGCAGTAGAAGAAGAACTGGATGAGATCGCGGACATCCTTGCAGAAGCTAAGAAGCCTCTTGTAATTGTAGGCGGAGGAGTCCGTTACTCTGATGCAGGGGAAACCGTGGAAAAATTCTGCGAGGAATTTAAAATACCCTTTGGAGAGACTCAGGGAGGGAAGAGCGCCTGTAGATCGAGCCATCCCTATTGCCTTGGCGGAATCGGAGTTACCGGAACCTATGCCTCCAATGTGATTGCAAAGGATGCAGATGTGGTAATTGCCATCGGGACCAGGCTCAGTGATTTTACCACAAGCTCAAAGTGGCTGTATCAAAAGGAAGATGTCCGATTTGTCACCATCAATAACAGCAGATTCCATGCATACAAAATGGATGCAGTCAAGGCTGTAGGGGATGCGAAGGTGACCGTTCAGGCCCTGGCGGAGAAGCTTAAGGAAAGACAATATGTGTCTCAGTACAAAAACGAGATCATTGATGCAAAAAGAAAATGGGATGAAGAGATGGTGCGTTTAGGCAGCATTGAATACACTGGAGATGATTTTGAGCCCAATATAAAAGCGCGGGATCCCAGAACTATTCCGGAGTTTGTCCGCTTAACCAATGGAAAGATCACCCAGACCGCCGCTCTTGCAGCAATCAGAAGAGTCATTGATGAAGATGCTACCATCATTACGGCCGGAGGTTCCCTTCCAAGCTGTATGCAGCGCATGTGGACAACTGACAAGCGGGGCGGATACCATGCAGAGTACGGGTACTCCTGTATGGGGTATGAAGTAGCGGCCACGCTGGGCGTTAAATTTGCAGAGCCGGAAACGGAAGTTTACTGTGTTGTAGGTGACTCCAGCTTCCAGATGCTCCACAGTGAGATCATGACCATTATGCAGGAAAGGCAGAAGGTCAATATTCTGATCTTTGATAACTGCGGCTTTGGCTGCATCAATAATCTGGAAATGAACCACGGAATCGGAAGCCTTGCCACGGAATTCCGCTATACGGACGGGAAAAAGCCCACCGGAGATTTAATTCCCGTTGATTATGCCAAGATCGGGGAGGGCTACGGACTGAAGTCTTATACCTGCAGAACCATCAAAGAACTGGAAGAGGCTCTGGAAGATGCCAAAACACAGGAAAGGGCCTGCCTGTTTGATTTAAAGGTGATCCCCAAGACCATGTCGGATGGGTATGAATCCTGGTGGAACGTAGGACTTGCCGCGACCTCAGAAAAGAGCAGCGTGAGAGAAGCGTGGGAAAAGGTCATGGAAGGAAGAAATGAAGCCAGAAAGTATTAATATGGCGACCCGCAGGAAAAACGGCGGTATAAAAAATATTTTATTTGACAGGGGGATTCAAACATGTTAAACAAGGAGAAAGTGAAATTAGGAATCGCACCGATCGCATGGACCAACGATGATTTGCCGGATCTGGGGAAGGAAAACACCTTTGAACAGTGTGTCAGCGAAATGGCTCTGGCAGGATTTACCGGTTCCGAGGTGGGCAACAAATATCCAAGAGATGTGGAAACATTAAAAAAGGCATTGGAGTTTCGGGGCGTAGAGATCTGCAACGCCTGGTTTTCCACCTTTTTGATCAGCAAACCTTATGAGGAGACGGAAGAAGAATTTGAAAAGCATGTGGTGTTCCTGGCAGCCATGGGAGCCAGGGTGGTAGGTGTTTCCGAGCAGAGCTACAGCACCCAGGGAATCCAGGATCAGCCGGTGTTTGAAGGAAAACATGAAATGGATGACAGGGAATGGAATCTGTTGTGTGAGGGCTTAAACCGCCTTGGAAAGCTTTCCAAGGAAAAATACGGAGTGGCTTTAACCTTCCATCACCATATGGGAACCGTTGTCCAGAGTGCAGCGGAAGTGGAACGCATGATGGCCGGAACTGATCCGGAATATGTGAGCCTCCTCTTTGACAGCGGCCATTTTGCATACTGCGGCGAGGATCCGGTGGCAATGGTGGAAAAATATGTGGGACGTATCAAGCATGTACATTTAAAAGACATCCGCCCTGAAATCGTAAAAAGGGTAAGAGAAGAAAAGATGAGCTTCCTGGCAGGGGTCCGGGCGGGGGCTTTCACCATTCCGGGAGACGGCTGCATTGACTTTGATCCGATTTTTAAGGTGCTTGAGGAAGCTTCTTATGAGGGATACATGGTAGTGGAAGCAGAGCAGGATCCTGCAAAGGCGAATCCACTGGAATATGCCATCTGCGCAAGGAAATTCATTGCCGAAAAGACCGGCCTTTAAGAGGAAGAAAGAGAGAGGAGAAGATATTATGGTAACAGTAGGAATTATTGGAGCAGGAAGAATCGGAAAAGTACATACCACCAGCATCTGTAACCTGGTAAAGAACGGAAAGATCAAAACCATTGCCGATCCGTTTATGAATGAGGAAACAGAAAAATGGGCAAAAGGCATGGGAGTTCCCAATACCACAAAGGATTACAAGGAAATTTTAGCAGACCCGGAGATCGACGCCGTGTTGATCTGCTCATCCACCAACACCCATTCCCCCATTTCCGTTGAGGCCATTCAGGCGGGAAAGCATGTATTTTGTGAAAAACCCATTGATCACGACATTGAGAAGATCAAAGAGGTTATGGAAGCATTAAAGAGCAGTAAGGTGAAATATCAGGTAGGCTTTAACCGCCGTTTTGACCATAATTTTGAGGCGGTGAGAAATGCAGTTGCAGCCGGAAAAATCGGCGAGCCTCACATCATTAAAGTAACTTCCAGAGATCCGGAGCCGCCCAGCGCAGAATATGCGGCAGTATCCGGCGGCATGTTCTTAGACATGACCATCCATGATTTTGATATGGTCCGCTACTTAGCAGGCTGCGATGCAGAGGAAATTTACGTTCAGTCCGCTGTTTTAGTGGATCCTGCCATTGGAGAAGCCGGAGATGTGGATACGGCTGTCATCACCTTAAAGATGGAGAACGGAAGCCTGGCAGTCATTGATAATTCCAGAAAAGCCGCTTACGGCTATGACCAGAGGGCAGAGGTATTTGGGTCCAAGGGCATGGTAGCAACCGCCAATGATACCGAGTCCAGCGCAGTGGTGAGCACCGCCGATGGAGTTAGAAGTGAAAAGCCCCTTTATTTCTTCTTAGAGCGCTATATGCAGTCCTTTGCAAAGGAAGTGAACTGCTTCATTGAGGCCATTGAGAATGATACTCCTACCCCTCTTGGTGTGGAAGACGGATTAAAGCCTGTATTAATGGGGATCGCAGCCAAAAAGTCCGTGCAGGAGCACAGGCCTGTGAAGATTTCTGAGATCATGATGTAAGAAATAAAAGGAGGAGAAAGGAGCTGCCATGAGCGAAATATTCAGTTATCCGGAGTTTGATCCCAAAGGAGTAAAGACCCTGACAAAAGCGGGGGATGGGGAAAATGATATGTTGATGGACATTGCCGTTTACCAGATGAAGGCAGGGGAGGAACTTTCCTTCTCCAGCCGGTCGGATGAGATGGCAGTCCTTCTCCTCACCGGAGAGATCCGGTTTTCCTGGGAAGAAAGGGAGGAATGGGGAAAACGAAGCAGCCTGATGGAGGAAGGGCCGTACTGCCTTCACGTTTCAAAGGGAGTTTCGGTGAACGTGAAGGCAAAGGAAGACAGTCAGGTGCTGGTTCAGTCCACGAAAAATGACAGGACGTTTGACAGCGTTTTCTACAGGCCGGAGGACTGCACCAATGATATTTTTGGGGAAGGGCTTTGGGAAAACAAGATGAAGCGGACCGTCCGCACCATCTTTGACTATGGAAACGCTCCTTATTCCAATATGGTAAACGGAGAAGTCATCAATCACCAGGGCGGCTGGTCCAGCTACACCCCTCATGATCATCCTCAGCCTGAGGTCTATTATTACCGCTTTGAGCGGCCTGAGGGCTTTGGGGCCTGCTTTATTGGGGAAGAGGCCTTTAAAATCAAGGATGGAAGCTGTGCTGCCATTCCCGGCGGCAGGACCCACCCCCAGGTGACAGCACCTGGATTTCCCATGTACTACTGCTGGATGATCCGCCACCTTCCGGGCAATCCCTGGACCACACGGACGGATGATCCCAGATATAACTGGATCAAGGAAGTAAAATAATCACATACCCTTTCGCTAAAGGCCGGAAAGAGATGGAACGCGTGCAGTTTTATTTAGGATAAAACAGGCCGCTTCTGTCTTTTTCCGGTCTTTATTGTAATGCAGCTTTTTTTAAACAGGCAGGGAAGTTGAACCGGCCCGGACAGGCAGTTCCCTGCAGGCCCTTTTACGCAACATGATGAATCCCAAGCATATTTTATAAGACATGAATTAATATTTAGAAAAGAGGAATCATCATGGGCCAGACTTGGGAAATGCTGGTCAGCCTTGTGGAACGGTATGACCTTATTTACCAGACGGGTTTGTTTTTCAGAATTGTTGTGGCGGGATTTTTAGGGTGTCTGATCGGATATGAGAGGAAGAATCATTATAAATCAGCCGGAATGAGAACCCATGCCATTGTGGCCATGGGGGCGGCTCTTATGATGGTGGTTTCCAAATATGGATTTCGCGATGTACCGAATTTTGATGCATCCAGGATCGCTTCCCAGATCGTATCAGGAATCGGATTTCTGGGAGCAGGTGTGATTTTTGTTAAGAATCATTCGGTCAGCGGTCTGACCACTGCGGCAGGCATCTGGGCGACTGCGGGAGTGGGTATGGCCATCGGTGCAGGCGCCTATTATATGGGGTGCGGTGCAGGGTTTTTTCTTATTTTTACCCAGATCATCCTTCATGACGTCCCCTTTCTTTCCAGGGAGCCGTACCGAAGCGTTTTAAAGATCACAACCAGCCAGTATGACAGCCTTATAGAGGAGCTGATTTCTGATTTAAACGAGGAAAAGATCAAGGTTTTAAACATGAAAGTGGGGAAAGCGAAGGATTGCGCCAAGGTGGAGCTGGACCTTCTTTATCCGGCGGGATATGGGAAAAATGACTTAATCATCAAGTGGTCAAATGACAAGAGGATCGAATCCATCAGCGGTTAAGATTGTGAGGCTCATTTTCCGCAAAAGAGGCCATCACCTAAAAACATATAGAAAAACTAGGAAATGATCCGAAAACAGTTGCAAAAAGATCAGAAATGTGTTTATAATAAATCTGACTTTTCTGAAAGATAACCACATGTGATGTGGGTTATTATTAATGGAGAACTGAAAGGAGATATTTATGAAAAAGGTTTTTATGAAAAGTGCGGCTTTCCTGCTTGCATCTGTCATGGTGCTTGGAGGGCTGACTGCCTGCGGAGGAAAGGATCCGGTTGCAGAGGGTACTACGGCTGCCAACTCCAGTTCAGCAGGCGAATCAAGTGATGGGGCCGGTAATACGGCAGAAGGGGGTGAGAGTACATTTACCTATGCCATTGCAGGTGATCCGGGAGCCAATGTGAATGTGATCACCACAAGCGACCGTTTTGGCCTTATGACCATTAAAATGATCTATTCTCCTCTGTATATGTATAATGCCGATGGAATCAATTATTTCCTTGCAAAGAGCATAGATACTTCTGATGACAAGCTGACCTATACCATGCACTTAAGGGATGATGTAAAATGGTCGGATGGAGAGAAATTCACAGCCGATGACGTTGTCTTTACCTTTGAGGCAATGGAAGATGAGAAAAACGCAGGCTGGGCATATTCTCAGCTGGTTTTCCCTGAAGGAGCGGTAAAAATCGAAAAGATCGACGACTATACGGTAGCCCTTACCATGCCTTTTGTCAATTCCGCAGCGGTAGAGATGTTTTCCCAGATATTCATCATGCCAAAGCATGTCTATGAAAATGTGGAGAACTTTGAAAACAATGATGTGAACACCAAGCCCGTGGGAACAGGGCCTTATGTAATGGCAGAGTACTCCCCAGGCTCCTATGTGAAGTTTACTAAGAATGAAAGTTACTTCCTGGGCGCTCCGTCCATTGACAATTTCGTATACAGGATCATTGAAAATGAAAATACTGCCATGACAGCCATTCAGAGCGGGGAAGTAAATGCCTGGATCGGAACTCCGGCCCAGGTTGCGCAGATGAATCTGGAAGCAGCTAATTTAACGGTTTATCCATACCAGGAAGGCCGTGTGGGATATATGATGATCAATGCAGCCCGTGTAAAGGATGAGAACCTCAGAAAAGCGATTCTCTTTGCCCTGGATAAAAGTGCCATTGCAGATGCAGCTCTTCTGGATCCCCAGTATTATGATTTGCCATGGAGCTTCATGCCTCCCAACAGCCAGTTTTTCACCGAGGATGTGGAGAAATATGAACAGAATCTGGATAAATCCAAGGAGTTTCTTGCAGCTTCCGGCGTAACAAATCCAGAATTGACACTTGCTTATAACGCTTCTGACAGCCTTCAGTCCACTTCTGCCATCATGATACAGGAGCAGCTTCAGAAGGCAGGCATTAAGGTGAACTTAACCGGCGTGGATTCCACCGCCTTAAGCCAGCAGATGAAGCAGGCTGACAATTCTTATGATATGTACTTTGGCGGCTATATTATGGGCATTGATCCGGATACGTTTTCAAGCTTATTTGAAACAGGCGCCTCATACAATTACATGCATTATGACTATCCTGAGATCAATGAGCTTTTTGCTCAGGGCCGGAAGGAAACGGATGAGGCAAAGCGTAAAGAAATCTATACAACCATCCAGCAGAAGCTGCAGGATACCGCTTGCTTCTATCCGCTGTATTCCAATAAGCGCCTTCTTGTAGTATCCAAAGACGTATCAGGAATTGAGGATGCAAAGCTGGTTCCTGTTTATACCTTTGAAGATACTTCCAAACTGCAGATGAAATAATGCAGACAGCAGGTGTGTAAGCTGCAGAAATGGTGCGGCAAGGAGCAGCTGTGAAAAGTAGAGGGTGTTCTGCTGCAGGATTCCGGCAGCAGGCACCTCTTTCTTATTATTAAGGAGAAACCATATGGCGAAATATATAGTAAGACGAATATTGACAGCCGTACCCATGATCCTTCTGATCACAATTCTATGTTTTGCTTTGATGCATTTTGCACCCTATGATGCCATTGACGCAATGACAACACCAAGGATGTCACAGGAAACAATTGAATTGATTAAGGCAAAATATGGGTATGACAAGCCTCTGTTTATCCAGTATTTCAGCTGGCTGAACGGAATATTAAACGGCAATTTCGGATATTCCATCGTGACCAAGCAAAGCATTGCAGGAGACCTTGCGGTGAGAATCCCCAACACCATAAAGCTGGTGCTTCCGGCTTATGCTGTCGCTTATATCCTGGCAATCATCCTTGGACTTTTGGCAGGCTCCCACAAGAACAAGGCAGCAGACAAGGTGATTGACGGGATCTCTTCCATTGCGATCGCCGTTCCTTCCTTCTGGTTTTCCATGCTTTTGATTTTTATCCTTGGGTATAAGCTGAAGCTTCTTCCTATTGTGGGCATGCACTCCGTAGGAAAGGAAGCTTCCGTGGTTGACTTTTTAAGGCATTATATCATGCCTTTTACCACCCTTGTCTTTTCTTTTTTGCCGGCTAATTTAAAATTTGTCCGTTCCTCCACTGTCACTCAGTTTTCTGAAGACTATGTGCTGGTTCAGCGGGCCTTTGGAGCTTCTAAAGGGGAAATCATGTTCAAGCATGTCTGTAAGAATGTTCTGCTTCCCATTATTACAAGGCTTGGGCTGGCACTTCAGCTGCTGGTGACTGGGGCTATCATAACTGAGACCGTATTTGGCTGGCCTGGGATAGGACCTTATTTTATCAAGGCGATTCAGGGCATGGATTACCCCATTGTCATGATCATTCTGGTACTGTCCTCAACCCTTGTAATTCTTGGAAACCTGCTGTCGGATATCCTTTATTGCATTACGGATCCACGCATCAGGGAAATGGGGTGACAGAAGATGAAAAGAAACGAAAAGAACACAAAGAAAAGCAGATCCGTCAGAGTGGACAGTGTATTGCTTTCATTAAAACATGATAAGGCGGCGGTCATTTCCCTGATTCTTCTGGGACTGATTATTTTATTTGCATTGATTGCACCTTTTCTTCCTGTGGAACCAAATGCAACCAATATTGCAAGCCGCCTTCAGCCGCCGTCTGCCGGGCACTGGTTCGGGACCGATGAAGTCGGAAGGGATTATTTTGCCCGGGTCATCTACGGAGGCCGGGTTTCCCTGCTGGTCGGATTCCTGGCAATGCTCACAAGCCTTACCATTGGGGTGGCAGTGGGCACTGTTTCCGGTTTCTGCGGCGGAATGGTGGACATGATACTCATGCGAATCGTGGATGTCTTGTATTCAATCCCATGGATGATCCTGGTCACTGTTGTCAGCATCTTTTTAAAGCCGGGATTAAAATCCATCATTCTGGTCATCGGCTTTTTTACCTGGATGGAGATTGCCAGGCTGGTGAGGGCTGAGACCCTTTCTCTCAAGGAAAGGGAATTTATCCTGTATGCCGGATTTTCAGGGGTGGGCATCTGGAAGATCATTACCAGCCATATCATACCTTCCGTATTTCCCACAATTATTGTGTCAGCAACCACCAGCATGGCAAATGCAATTATGACGGAGTCTTCCTTAAGCTTTCTGGGAGTGGGAATCCAGCAGCCAATGTCTTCCTGGGGAAGCCTTTTGCAAAACGCCCAGGGAACCATGCAGAACACCTTTTACATGGCACTGATCCCGGGCCTTCTGATCATAATAACGATTTTTGCTTTTAATAAACTGGGAAATCTGCTCCGGGTTTTCGTGGAACCTAAAATTATGAATGACGAGAAAGAGTAAAGCGAGGAAACAGGAATTGGAAGAGACTAAGAAAAATGATGATAAGATCCTGTCCGCCCAAAATGTCCATACCACCTTTCATACCCACGGAAAATCAGTTAAGGCTGTGAGAGGAGTGAGCTTTCACGCAGGCCATCAGGAGATCCTGGCTGTTGTGGGAGAATCAGGCAGCGGAAAAAGTGTTCTGATGAAATCCATCCTGGGCCTGATGCCGGAGAATGCAGAGGTCAATGCGGACCAAATCATGTTTATGGATAAGGATATACTTAAATTGACGCCGGAACAGCTGCGAAAGATGAGGGGAAAAGAGATCGCCATGATCTTCCAGGATCCTATGACAGCACTGAATCCTGTCAGGACCATAGGCTTTCATCTGACAGAAGTACTGAAACGCCACAGGGGAATGGATAAACGGGCGGCTGAAAAAGAGGCGATCGCTGTTTTAGAACAGGTGGGCATCCCGTCCCCTGAAAAGAGGCTGAACCAGTATCCTCACGAATTTTCCGGAGGAATGAGGCAAAGGGTACTGATTGCCATGGCCCTTTGCTGCCGGCCCAGGCTTCTGATCGCAGATGAGCCGACTACGGCACTTGATGTGACCATTCAGGCCCAGATCCTGGAGCTTTTGAAAAAGCTGCAGGATGAGACGGGAATGAGTATCATACTCATCACTCATGATCTGGGAGTCGTGGCTAGTTTAAGCCACCGGATCCTGGTTATGTACGGCGGGCTTCTGATGGAAGAGGGGCTGACCGGAGAAATCTTTTACGCACCAAAGCATCCCTATACCAGGGCGCTTCTCCAGGCGATCCCCAAACCCCAGGCAGGTGACAGGAAACGGCTGGAGCCCATTCCGGGAATGGCCCCGTCCCTGGTAGATCCGCCGGATGGATGTCCTTTTGCAGAACGGTGTAAATTTGCCTGTGAACAATGTGAGAAGGGGATTCCAAAGTACCGGGTATACTCGGACACCCAGAGGGCCATGTGCATCTTTTCGGCAGAAGAGCTTGATGCCAGGGAAAGGAAGGTGGAGTGATATGGAGAACAGGAACCAGGAAATCCTGCTGGAAGCCAGGGAGGTCTGTAAATATTTTCCTGCCAAGGACTTTTTCGGCCGGAAAAAGGCAGAAGTAAAGGCAGTGGACGGGGTGAACCTTACCATCCGGAAGGGAGAGACTTTTGGGCTGGTAGGGGAATCCGGCTGCGGAAAATCCACTTTAGGGCGGACCTTAATCCGCATGTACGATCCCACCAGCGGGACCATTCTGTTTAAGGGTCAGGACATCACCGGAGTAAAGGGGAAAAAATTGCTCCCCATCCACCGTCAGATGCAGATCATTTTCCAGGATCCCTATTCTGCTCTGGATCCCCACCACAATGTGCGGGAAATCATTGGGGAGTCCATGACGGCAGTGTCCGGCATGGCGGCCAGTGAAATGGACGGCAGGATCGAAGAGATGCTTAAAAAGGTGGGAATGAAGTCAGATGATATGTACAAGTACGCCTATGAGTTTTCCGGAGGACAGCGCCAGAGGATCGGAATTGCCAGGGCATTGGCAGTGGAACCGGAATTTTTGCTCTGTGACGAGCCTATTTCAGCCCTGGATGTTTCCATTCAGGCCCAGGTAGTAAACATGCTGGAGGACTTGCAGGAGGAAATGGGACTTACCTACTTGTTTGTGGCTCATGATTTATCCATGGTGCGGCATATTTCCACCAGGATCGGCGTTATGTATCTTGGCAGGCTGGTGGAGATCGCAGACAGCGATGAACTGTATGAAAATCCCCTTCATCCTTATACAAAAGCGCTGCTTTCCGCCATCCCTGTGGCTGATCCGGAGCTTTCCGCAAAGTCAAAGCGGCAGATGCTTCATGGAGAGCTTCCAAGCCCCATGCATGTGCCCTCAGGCTGTCATTTTCACACCAGATGCATGTATGCCCAGGAAGAGTGCAGCAGCAAGGTTCCGGAGATGGAAGAGGTCTCTCCCGGACATTTTGTAGCCTGCTCCTGCCTGCCTCTCATAGGGTAAAAAGAAAATAATCCTTGACTTTTCAAATAAAACTTTTTATAATAACAACAATTAAAAAGACTAAGCAAAGACGCTTAAGAAATTCAGAATCTAAGGCGTCTTTTTGCATATTTACGGAAAAAATTTACAGAGAGGGGATGGAATTATGCCAGATATGGTGAAAGTTGAGAACTTAAAAAAGAACTTCGGAGATTTAGAGGTTTTAAAGGATATAAGCCTGACGGTAAAGGAGGGCGAGAAACTGGTAATCATCGGACCCTCCGGCTCAGGAAAGTCCACTTTTATCCGCTGCATCAACTACCTTGAGGAACCCACCAGCGGAAAAATAATCGTGGCAGGAACGGAAGTGACCAAAAAGAACCATTTGGAAATGGCTAAAAAATATTCTTCCATGGTTTTTCAGCAGTTTAATTTGTATCCCCATCTCACTGTCTTAGAAAATCTCACTCTTGCACCAATCAAGCTGCAGCATGTTCCCAAGGAAGAGGCAAAGAAAAACGCCATTAAATGTCTGGAACGGGTAGGCTTAAAGGAAAAAGCGGGGAATTATCCGATCCAGCTTTCCGGCGGGCAGCAGCAGAGGGTGGCCATAGCCAGGGCTTTATGCACCAAACAGCCCCTGATACTCTTTGACGAACCGACCTCAGCACTGGATCCTGAAATGGTTCAGGAGGTTTTAAATGTTATGGTGGAGCTGGCTCATGAAAATATCACCATGATCTGTGTGACTCATGAAATGGGTTTTGCCCGCCAGGTGGCAGACCGGGTGATCTTCATGGATGGAGGGTACATTCTGGAAGAAGGAACACCGGAACACTTTTTCGAATGTCCGGAGCATGAGCGGACCAAAGCGTTTCTAAGCAAAATCCTTCATTAGGATGATGTTTAAGATAATTATAAGATGAGGAGGAACCAATTATGATGAAGAAAATGTTATCACTGGCACTGGCTTTTGCAACTGTGGCATCCTTAACCGCATGCGGCGGAGGGACCACGGAAACCACGACGGCGGCCCCGGCAGAGACAACGGCTGAAGGAACTACGGCAGCTGGTTCTACAGAGGCAGCAGGCGGAAACGTAACCGCAGACGTACAGAAAATTATTGACCGCGGAGTTTTAAAGGTTGGCTGTAAGGCTGATATTCCAAAGTTCAGCTTACAGAATACGGCAACCGGAGAATACGAAGGCTTTGAGGATGACCTGGCTTATGAGATCGCCGGCTCCATTTTCGGCTGTACCGCAGATGAGGCAAAGGAAAAGAAGCTGGTGGAATTCCAGGGTGTAACCGCTAAGACAAGAGGACCTCTCTTAGAGAACGGAGAGATCGATCTGGTTATTGCTACCTTTACCATTACACCGGAAAGAAAAGAGACTTATAACTTCTCTACTCCATATTATACCGATGCAGTAGGACTTCTGGTTAATAAAGATTCCGGAATCAGCTCCATCGAAGATCTGGATGGAAAGATTATCGGCGTAGCCCAGTCTTCTACAACAAAGGACGGCTTTAAGAAATATGTTGATGAAAAAGGATTGAAAGTAAACCCACAGTTCCAGGAGTTTGACGGTTATCCCGCACTGGCTCAGGCGCTGGCAACCAAGCAGATCGACTGCTTCTCCGTAGACCGTGCTATTTTAGCAGGTTATGTAAATGACGGAAATCAGATCTTACAGGACCGTTTTGCAGAGCAGGATTACGGCGTAGCGGCTGCAAAGGAGAACGAAGGCCTTGCTGCCCTTGTTGATGAAAAGATTACTACCATGCTTTCCGACGGTTCCCTTATGGCTCTTCAGGACCAGTGGGGATTGCAGTAAACCTTATGTAAAGGATAGATGATATGATAAAAGGTCTTTTTGATGCAAAACGATGGAATGCCCTGTTTCAGGCATTTCCTGAATATTATATACCTGGCTTTCTTATGACGCTTAAAATATCACTGGTGGGGCTGGCCGTTGCGCTGGCCCTTGGAGTGATATTTGGTATGTTTTCTTCGGCTAAATTTAAGCTGCTTAAGATAATTTCACGAATATATGTGGAATTCATACAGAATACGCCTCTGGCTTTGCAGGTGATGTGCTATTATTCCGTACTGCCCATGTTATTTTCCAGTTCAGGCTTCCGGATCCCCAAGTTCGTTCTGGGAGTGATCGGAGTGGGTGTTTATCACGGCGCCTATATATCGGAGGTCATAAGGACCGGAATCGAAGCCATACCAAAGGGCCAGTCCGAGGCAGCTTCATCTCAGGGCTTTTCCTATCTGGAAACCATGTATCATATCATCCTGCCGCAGACCATAAAGATCATCATGCCTCCCCTTGCAAATCAGGCGCTGAATCTGGTGAAGAACACCTCCATCCTGGCTATGGTGGCCGGTATGGATTTAATGTACTTTACGGATTCCTGGGGCGCTGACAGGGGATATTTTGCCCAGGCGTATTTTACCAGTGCTCTTATGTATTTTATCATCTGTTTCCCTCTGGCAAGGCTGGCCCGCTATTTAGAGATCAGATCCATGCGGCTGCCCATAGCAAAAACGCTTGATCTTCAGGCAGATGAGGAGGCAGCATGTTAGAATTATTTCACCAGATATTTACACAGGCTAATGTATTATTCATGCTGAAAGGGTTGAGGATGACGGTGATGATCGCCGTTTTTGCCACAGTCATCAGTATGTTTTTCGGAACCATCCTGGCGCTCATCAGGACCTATTCCACCGGAAAGTGGAAATGGGCGGGAGGGATCGTGGCCGCTTATACGGAATTTTTCCGCTGTACCCCCAATCTTTTGTGGATACTTTGGATCTATTTTACTGTGAAGGGGAATAAGGTTGGAGTATCGGTATTTGCGATTTCCCTTTTTACCTCAGCAGTTATGGCTGAAATATTCCGCGGGGGCTTAAACTCCATTCCAAAGGGACAGTTTGAAGGCGCCCAGTCCCAGGGATTCAGCTTTGCACAGACTCTTATTTATATCGTGCTTCCACAGACGTATAAAAAGGTCATTCCTGCCCTGCTCAGTCAGGTAATCACCATTATTAAGGACACTTCCTTCTTAAAAATGGTGGATGTGGCGGAGTTTATGAGAAACTGCTCCGTTGTCCTTGGAAGCATTTATGATGCAAGAGGCATGCTGATGCTGTTTGCTTTCGAAGCGCTCTGCTATTTTACTATCTGCTTTGCCCTCAGCTGTGCGGTGAGGGGATATCAAAAAACAATTGTAACCAGTTAGGGAGGAACATCTTGCTATGAAAAAGTTTACAATTACCATTACCCGGGAATTCGGAAGCCTGGGGCGTTCCATCGCCAAAGAGCTGTCCAGAGAGCTGGGGGTGGAATTCTATGATCGTGATATTGTGGAGGAGGTTGCAAAGCAGCTGAACCTGCCGGTTTCCACGGTCAGCGATGAAGAAGAAAAATCAAAGCAGAGCTTTTTGCCCCGGATGTTTCCGTTGGGAACGGACGAGGCATATATACAGGATATTATCTTTGATGTGCAAAAGGGCATTATTCTGGATCTGGCAAGAAGGACCAGCTGCATCCTGGTAGGAAGGTGCTCCGATTACTTACTGGAAAAAGAAAAGAACAACATCAACATTTTCATCTATGCACCTTATGAAAAAAGGCTGGAAAACTGTGTGAACGCTCTTGGCATGACTGAGGGTGAGGCAAAGCGGATGATCGCGTCTGTTGACAGGGCCAGAAATGCCTATCATAAGAAATACGCCGGTTACCTTCCAGGTGATCCGGAGCATAAGAATCTGATGATCGACTCTTCCCTTCTTGGAGTCACGGGAACCGCAAAGCTGATTGCACAGATCGTGCACCAGCTGTATGGTGAATAATCAGAATGGGAAGCTTTTTATAAGAACAGGCCTTTTTGGTGAAGCATGGGTGAAAGCCCCGGTTTTTCGCCGGAGAGGCCTGTTTTATTGTGTAGAGGAAGCTTACGGGTGTTGGACAGGTGATTGCTCCTGTTAGGTAAGTCATATCAGTACTGTAAAAAATTATTGATATTTGGAAAGACTGGAATGAAACAGGAGAAAAGGGTCGGCTGGCAGGGCTGGAGTTAAGACGGCATATCAGTTTCACAAATATGTGGAGGCAGGAGGAAAGGAACGTGCGTTACAGATTAAAGAAAAGGCTGGTTCCTGTGGGAGCGGATGAGATGATTCCCGAAGGAGAAGCTCTTGTGGAGATCATGACTAAGGAAGAATACTGGAAAACCTATCATACCAGGTATGAGGATCATCTGCTGATGAGAAACTTAGAAAAGGCCCAGTACTGCAGAGCAGACTTATTAAAGGACTGTGCCATAGGAACCCTTGTTATTCCTATTAAAAAGGAGCTTTTAGGCAGGCCTGCTGTATTTGGCTATTACATGGACCGGAACCGGCTCATATTCATTGATAACAGCGGAGAAGCGGAAAGAATGCTTCATGAGATGGAACGGATCCAGATCTTTGATAAAACCTGTGTCTCCCATATACTTTTTGAATTCCTGGAGTATCAGGTAAGAGATGAGATTGAATTTTTGCAGAAGTATGAGGAGCGGCTGGGAGAAATGGAAGACCGGATCATGAGCGGCAGAAGAGACCGGAGCGATGTTCCAGGAGCTATACTAAAGGCGAGAAAGGAGCTGGCAAGGATATCCTCCTATTATGGCCAGCTTTTGAATATCAGCCAGACCCTGACAGAAAATTACAATGGCCTGTTAAAGGATGAGGAATGTGCCTTGTTCCACCTGTTTTCCGGCCGTATGTCAAGACTCTCGGAGTACGGGAAGGAGCTGAGAGAATATGCGCTGCAGATACGGGAAATGTACCAGGTACACATGGATATGAAGCAGAACCATGCGCTGTCCTTTCTCACCATGGTGACCGCCATTTTCATGCCCCTTACGCTGATTGCCGGCTGGTATGGCATGAATTTTAAAAACATGCCGGAGCTTAACTGGGATTATGGCTATCTGGTCTGTGTGGGAGCCAGCATTTTGATCCTCCTGGGAGAGATATGGTATTTTAATAAGAACGGGTGGCTAAAGAAATAGAAAGCAAAGATTATAAATTTTACTGAATGTAAAAAAACATAAAAAATTAAAACCATGTCCCTTGACACTCAAAAAGAACTCTGCTATAATATACATTTGTGTGAAGCGAGAGGATGAAGGTCTGAAACGTGCCTGCTACCTCTCGTTTTGTTTGCGAAAAGTGTGTGCGAGGCCGACGGCAACATGGGAACCCGGTTGGCCGTAAGAAAGGATCAAGCATTTATGGAAACAGTTAGATTTGATGAATTACAGTTAGATGAAAGAATTCTGCGGGCAGTAGCGGATATGGGATTTGAAGAGGCATCCCCCATTCAGGCCCAGGCCATTCCGGTCCAGGCAGAGGGCAGGGATATTATTGGCCAGGCTCAGACAGGAACCGGAAAAACGGCAGCCTTTGGTATCCCTCTGTTACAGAAAGTTGACCCTAAGGTGAAAAAGCTTCAGGCGGTTGCCCTCTGTCCTACCAGAGAGCTTGCCATTCAGGTGGCAGATGAAATCCGCAGGCTTGCAAAATATATGCATGGTGTTAAGGTTGTTCCCATTTACGGGGGACAGGATATTGTAAAACAGATTCGTTCTTTGAAAGACGGCACCCAGATTATCATTGGAACTCCGGGACGCGTGATGGACCATATGCGCAGAAAGACCGTGAAATTCGATCATGTTCATACGGTGGTCATGGATGAAGCTGATGAAATGCTGAATATGGGCTTTCTGGAGGATATGGAAACTATTTTAAGCCAGCTTCCAGAGGAGAGGCAGACAGTTATGTTCTCCGCTACCATGCCTTCAGCCATCATGGAAATCGCCAGAAAGTTCCAGAAGGATCCGGTGACTGTTAAGGTGGTGAAGAAGGAGCTGACTGTTCCAAAGGTGACCCAGTATTATTATGAGGTAAAGCCAAAGAGCAAGGTAGAGGTTATGTGCCGTCTCCTTGACATGTATGCTCCAAAGCTGTCTGTTGCCTTCTGCAACACCAAGAAGCAGGTAGACGAGCTTGTACAGGCTCTTCAGGGACGGGGATACTTTGCGGAAGGACTTCATGGAGATTTAAAGCAGATCCAGCGTGACCGGGTCATGGGCAGCTTCCGTAACGGTAAGACGGAGATCCTTGTGGCAACCGACGTGGCAGCCCGTGGAATCGACGTAGACGACGTAGAAGCCGTATTCAATTACGACCTTCCCCAGGATGATGAATATTATGTTCACAGAATCGGCCGTACCGGCCGTGCTGGCCGTGAAGGCATTGCGTTCAGCTTTGTAGTTGGTAAAGAGGTTTATAAGCTTCGTGACATTCAGCGTTACTGCAAGACCAAGATCGTTCCTCAGGCTATCCCATCTTTAAATGACGTAACAGCCATAAAGGTGGATAAGATTTTAGAGTCCGTGGCGGACACCATCGGAGATACAGATTTAAGCAAGACAGTGAACATCATTGAAAAGAAGCTTTTGGAAGAAGATTACACTTCTCTTGACCTGGCAGCTGCATTGCTTAAAATGATGATGGGTGAGGAAAATGAGGATATCATCGATACAAGAGAGCCTCGTTCCCTTGATACCCTGGATAATCTCTACGGCGGCGGAAGCCGGGGACGCAGCAGTAGCAGCAGAAACGGAAACGGCCGGGGAGGAAGATACGATTCTTCTCCCAGAGAAGATATGGCCCGTCTGTTCATTAATATCGGAAAGAATCAGAATGTGAAGCCGGGAGATATCCTTGGAGCCATTGCCGGAGAATCCGGTATGCCTGGAAAGATGGTTGGAAGCATTGACATGTATGACAAGTATACCTTTGTAGAGGTGCCGAGAGAAAACGCTGACGCCATATTACAGGCCATGAAGGATGTAAAGATCAAAGGAAAAAATATCCATATGGAAAAAGCCAACGGAAAAGGCAGATAAATTTCCGGGAGCTGGACGAGGAAGGAAGACAACATGTCTTACCGGAGCCGTCTTGCTCCTGTTTTTTTGTCTTGGGGGAGGGCCATAGGTTTCTTGCAAGGTTTTCTTGTTTTTTGTGGAAAAAGAAGTTAGAATAAGGTCAGGATGTGGATATGGTGTGTGGGTGATGTAGGATTGAGGTGGGGGCTGGGGGGAGTTTGAGAAGGTATTGGTTTGAGGTGGAGTTGGTTTGGGGAAGGATTTGGTTGAGGAAGGATTGGGTTGAGGAAGGATTGGGTTGAGGAAGGTTTGGGTTGAGGAAGGATTGGGTTGAGGAAAGTTTGGGTTGAGGAAGAATTGGCTTGAGGAAGAATTGGCTAGAGGAAGGTTTGTTTTAGGAAGAATTGGCTTGAGGAAGATTTGACTTGAGGAAGATTTGACTTGAGGAAGATTTGTTTTGAGGTGGATTTGGTTTGAAAAGTATTGGTTTGAAAATGCTTTGTTTTGAGGAGATTTTGGTTTGGGAATGCTTGGGTCTGAGGAAGTTTTGCTTGAAAATGTTTTTGGCTTGGCAGGGCAGCCAAACCTGAAGTGTATATATAAACTGGAGGTTATGATGGCAGAGTGGAAGAAGAATGATAGAATAGAGGTAATAATTGAAGATATGAGCGAAACTGGGGAGGGAATCGGAAAGACTGATGGATTTACCTGGTTTATTAAAGATACGGTTATTGGAGACAGGGTTGAGGCCAAGGTGATGAAAACTAAAAAATCATATGGTTTCGCAAAGCTGGAACGGATCACGGAGCCGTCTTTAAACCGTGTAATACCTAAGTGTCCGGTTGCCGGCCCATGTGGTGGCTGTCAGCTTCAGGCAATGGATTATGAGGAACAGCTCCGGTATAAGGAACGGAAGATTTATAATAATATCACCAGGATCGGCGGTTTTTCTGAAGTTCCTATGCTGCCTATTATGGGAATGGACGAGCCTTGGAGATACAGGAATAAGGCACAGTTTCCATGGGGATTGGATAAGGACGGTAATATTATTACGGGGTTTTATGCGGGGCGTACCCATTCCATCATAGGGTGTGAGGACTGTCTCCTGGGGATAGAGGAGAACCAGGAGGTTTTAAGGCGGATTAAGGCACATATGGAGAGGTATCATTTGCTGCCTTATGATGAGGCTACTCATAAGGGACTGGTCAGGCATACTTTGATCCGTAAAGGGTTCCGGACAGGGGAAATTATGGTCTGTCAGGTTATTAATGGCAGCAGTTTGCCACATAGCGGGGAATTGGTGGAGAGCCTTCTGGAAATCAAGGGTATGGCCAGCATTTCCTTTAATATTAATAAGGAGAGAACCAATGTGATCCTTGGAGATCGGGTGGAAAACCTTTACGGGCCGGGGTATATTACAGATTATATTGGAGAGGTGAAATACCGCATTTCTCCTCTGTCCTTTTATCAGGTTAATCCGGTGCAGACGGAAAAGCTTTATGGCACTGCCCTTGAATATGCAGGACTGACAGGCGGGGAAACGGTTTGGGATCTTTACTGCGGCATTGGGACGATCTCTCTTTTCCTGGCGCAAAAGGCAAAGAAGGTGTATGGAGTGGAGATTGTGCCCCAGGCCATCGAGGATGCCAGGGAAAATGCCAGGTTGAATGGGATTGATAATGTGGAGTTTTTTGTGGGGAAGGCGGAAGAAGTATTGCCGGAGCAGCATGAAAAGAATCATGTGTATGCGGATGTGATCGTGGTTGATCCTCCCAGAAAGGGCTGTGATGCGGCGTGTTTGGATATCATTGTAAAGATGGGACCGAAAAGAGTGGTTTATGTGAGCTGTGATTCGGCTACTTTGGCGAGGGATATGAAGTATTTGGCGGAGAGAGGGTATGAGGTGAAGAAGGTTAGAGGGTGTGATATGTTTCCGCAGGCTCTGCATGTGGAAACGGTTGCATTGCTCGTGCGGAAACCTTGATTCTAGGCGGGGTTGCGGGTTTTTCAGTGTAAAATGAAGTTGTGTTTTTGCGGAAGGTGAGATGGATAAGTTTTCGCAGATAAGGGGACGGGGATAACGCCGGATAGTTTAAAAATGAGGGTTTTGTTGGATAAAAGATACAATCTTGCAAAATGTATATTCGGCGGCAAAACTATTAGTTGGTATCGACTTTAGTATTAGGATTGTTTTAGTCAACTCTTTTTCTGTGTAAAAACTCGTAGTGTATGATGTAATTTGAACTGATAATAGATAAGAGGGGGATATTCTAATGATTGATGTTGAAACAATCAGAATAAATTCAGTAGAAGAATATTATCAAATAGTTGAGAAGTACAAAGGCAATAATTTATTCAGAGGTCAAGCTGTTTCTGAGTGGGATATAGTTCCAGGGGCATTTCGAGGGAATTGTGTGAAGGATAAGGTGGCAGAAGAATGTCGAAAATTTAGTCTAGTTCAGACGGAAGAGGTTTTAAAGAAAATACTAGAATTACAGCATTGGGGTGAGAAGACACGTTTATGTGATTTGTCTATAAATCCGTCTGTGTCACTTTATTTTGTAATAGAAGACGATACACAACATGATAAAGATGGGGCTGTTTTTATAATCGATAGAGATAAAGCATGCAATTTTAACAGTGTACAAATAAAAATTTTGATGCGAATAGCACAAGGGGATTTATATAACTTTCGAGTAATAAAGGATGCAGTGAAAAATGAATTACACCTAGATCTATCTGATGAAGAAATTAAAGAAGCTATTACAAAAAATGCTGTTATTGATTATGACATGGGTATAGCGTATTCAAACCCTAGAGCAATAATACAAGGAGGAACAGGTATATATTTTGGTTATGCTTTTGACCGTAAAGACAATTTAGTGGAAAAAGGGAGCTTGGATATTGAAGGAATTATCAAAAAGATAATTATTCCACATGATATAAAACCCCAAATTATTGAATATCTAAATACGATTGGAATTTATGGTGATTTGCTTTATGATAAGGCAAAAGCTGTGTCAAACAGTAGACTGTCATTTGATATCCAAGAATTTGAAAATAGAGAAAAATCTTTTGGTCAAAAAGTAACATTGGGTGTATATGTGTCCGAGTTGTCATTTACCGATGATGATATTCAAAGGATTGTAGATGAAGTATACATAAAATACAAGACCCAATATGGCAAATCGGCAAGAATATGGATTAATGTGTATCATGATTTAGAAGATAGGAGACTTACCAGTTCTAATTGGATTGCGAGAACGATTCCTGATAGTAATTTCACTAATTATAATTTAATATTTAATGAAAATTATCGAACTTCAAGAATGATTAATTTAAATAAGGAAATTTCTATATTTGAAATTATGGGTTTAACAGAACCAATTGTTAAAGAATGTAAACAATTTTTGTTAGAAGTAGAACGTGCATATGATTTATTCCAAAATAGATATATTATGAGAGATAAATATGGCGAAGTTTTAAATATGGCTTATATTAAACGACATAAAATAATTTTCGGTGATTTAAATGATATAGAGCATGGCGGGGAGCGATATGATACGTACTATGAAAGTGCTTATAATTTTTGCCAAAGTGTTTACGATTTAGCTTGGGAACTTTGTAATGACATAGGAAAAGGGGAGCGAGATAGCTTTTTAGAGTGGCGTTATGACAAATGGCATGAAAAGTGTTTGAGAAATTATGAATTATACTATTTAGCTGTAAGAAATCTATCAATTTAGAACACAATAGAAGGAACTTGTCAAAAAGGAAATTTAGATAATTAATATATTATTAAGAGGTGGGATATAGAAAAGTTGTTGCTGTTTCGAACTTGATATAGTAAAAAATATTATTATGCGAAAACAATGCATACATTTCAGCAATGCATTTACTATTTAATGTGGGGTAAAGGGGGGTAAATTTTTACTAAGAGGGGTGAAAAATCATCAAAAGGGGTAATTCCCAAAGTTAGGTACTCTATAATAAAAAAGATAGGAAAATCTTTTGCCATGTAGTATAAAAGACAACTTTCACCGCAAGTGAAGACGGTGGTTCTGCTGGAAAAGAAAGCCCAGTAAGTCAAAGTATTTCAGGGAGTAAGGAAAAAGGACGTTTTGACCAAAGGCACGATATTTATTAACCTCAAAATGTAAGACTATACAGCTATTTAACAGGCTATCAAAGCATTATGTGCCGATAAAGATTAAATTGGGGAGTGACGAGAAATGAAAATGTGGATTGAGATGAGCCGTGACGAAAAACATGGGGGTGATGAATGGGGATTTACAAAGTGTATCTGGGCTCCGACATATAAGAAAAGTGAAGGAGAAAAAAAGTCATGGCCATTTTGGTTAATGTGAATAAAGTGAAGACTGGAGATATTGTCTTTCATCTTAGAGGAAAAGGGAAAAAGGCAGAATTTGTTGGATATTCAATTGCTAAGGCTGATGGTCATGAAACCTTGGAACGTCCTCCGAGCCCCGGAAGTTGGGCTTATTGTAGCAGTTTTTATAGAGCTTTTTTAAGCGACTTTATAAGATTTAATAAACCCATCAGTCTTTATCAATTATTCAAGGAACATAGTCTGGATTTTAAGAAGTATTATGAGCAAAAAGCCAAACCAAGGAATATATTTTATACAATACAATCGAATAGATTACAATGCTTAAACGGAGGATATCTGTCTGAAGTTGATGAAATGCTATTGGATATAATATTAGAGAATAACGAAGCGTCTGGTGAGGAAGGCTTTTCTGTTGGCTTATCCGTACCGACATCTGTGGCTATAAAACAAATAAAGGTTCGGGTAGGACATGCGCATTTTTCGGCTAATGTAAAAAATAATTATAATAATCGATGTTGCTTTCCGGAATGTACGATTTCAGATAGGGAATTTTTAATTGCCTCTCATATTGCTAGGTGGGCCGATAATAGTGAAAAGCGTGGAGATACATCTAATGGTTTGTGTTTATGTCCTATTCATGACAAAGCATTTGAATTGGGCTATTTCTCATTAGATAGTAACTTCAGAATATGCGTAAAAAAAAGGAGTGATCATAGTCAAATATTTAAAGCGTATATTTTGCGATATATAGGCATGACTATATCAAAAGGTCAAATAGAACCAGATCGTGTAGCTCTTGCGGAGCATAGAAGAAGGAGCAATATTTCAGATGAGAGTGGTAAATAACATACATTTAATTTGAAGTGTAGAGAAACTTTTGCTCTCTATATAAAAATGAAAGGTGGTTTTGCTACTCAATATAAAACTTCCAATCAAAGGAATGTGAGAAACTATTTTTTAACCTTTAAGGAAACTTTGTTTTGCACAGAGTGTGAGGCATTCCATTAAAGATACAGAAGAGGTTTGATGTATGAAAGATATTTTATATCATTATTGCAGTTTGGAGACTTTTAACAGTATAATCAGCAATCAGACTATAAGATTATCGGATTGTACAAAAACAAATGATAACCAAGAAACTAAATGGATTGCAAATTTGGTAAAGGATATATTTTTAAGTAAAATAAAAGATAGTGAACTATTTTGTACTAAATATTGTATTACAGATAGTTTGATTGAAAAAATAGGTCTGCAGATAGACGCTACAATTAATAAAGTATTTCATGAGAACACAAGGAAAATGGTTACATATATAGCGTGTTTTTCTGAACAAGGAGATTTATTAAGTCAATGGAGAGGGTATGCAAACGATGCCAGGGGTATTTCTTTGGGGTTTAATAAAAAGGTTTTAAAGACTTTTGATACTGGGGGGTATAATTTTCATTTTAAGAAGGTGATGTACAGTATTAAGGAGCAAAGAAAATATATTGAAAATTATTTGGGCGAATTAGTAACTGCTTATGAGTTGGCAGAGGCAAATGAAATTAACAATGAAACATTAAATGAGTTTATATGGGATATGTGTTTGCATATAGGAGCAATACGCAATGATAGTCCACAATTTAAAAATAATGCCTTTAAAGAAGAAAAGGAGTGGAGATTATATGTAAATATTCATTTATCTAATGTATATAGCTATGAGCATGATAATAACGATGAAGTGGCTGGACAAATAGATGAAAATTATAATAAGAAATGTCAATATAATAATGGATTTGTTCGGGAAAAAATATCATTTAGAACAACACAAACAAAATTGATTCCTTATTTTGACTTGAACTTTACCAAAATAAAGGATAACTTTTTAAAAGAAGTTATTATTGGATCTAAATGTGAAGTGACAATTTTTGATATTCAGTTTTTTTTAGCTTCACAAGGTTTTGATTTTGATAAGATTAAAATATACAAGTCAAATGCAACTTATCAATAATTATAATACGTGAAATTGAGTAATGAGGGTAATAGAAATCTACTTGTTTCTTATGCTATGGAATATAAAAAAATTATTTCACTGCATACAGAAACCAGTGTAGAATAATATTGAAGATAAAGAACTTGTCAATTATATTGAGGTACTGTAAAAAAAGTAAATTTGTTTTAGAAATATTTCCACTTGAATTTTTGATTAGTAAATTCAAATACTTTATCATAATAATGGAACTTGGAGGTGAAAATATTGAATAGCAGAAAACATATGGGAAACAATAAAGAGGGAGTTATTTTTCCGGTTGCTCCAAATCTTTCCGAAATGAGTGATAGCTATTTGCAGTTTATAGAAGAAATCAAAAATGAAGTTCAAAAACAGAGAATTACTGTTGTAATGAATGCAAATTCCAATATGATCCGCCTCTACTGGAATATTGGAAGAGCAATTTTGAAGAAGCAAGAGGAAGAAGGCTGGGGAGCCAAGGTTATAGACCGAATGGCAAAAGATTTGAAGGAAGCATTTCCGGAAATGTCCGGTTTCTCTCCAAGAAACATAAAGTACATGCGTAAGTTTGCTCAGTGTTGGCCAGATTATGAAATTGTGCAACAGGTTGCTGCACAAATTCCATGGAGAACTAATCTCAAACTGATAGATAAATTGGAAGATGAAGAAAGCCGCATCTGGTATGCACAAAAAGCAATGGAAAATGGGTGGAGCAGCACTATTTTGGACTTGCAGATACAAAGCAAATTGATGGAGCGTACCGGTAGAACCGTTAATAATTTTCCGTCAGCGCTTCCGCCGGTAGATTCTGATATGGCAAATCAAATATTTAAAGATCCATATTTATTTGACTTTTTAGGAACAGATATGCCGCGACGTGAGGTTGAAATCGAGCGTCAATTGACTACACATATCCAGAAGTTTTTATTAGAATTAGGGCAGGGATTTGCATTTGTGGGCAGACAAGTACATCTGGAGGTAGGTGGGCAGGACTTCTATATTGATTTGCTGTTCTATCATCTTAAATTACGTTGCTATGTAGTCATTGAATTGAAAGCCTGTGATTTTGAGCCTGGTTTTATAAGTCAACTTAATATGTATCAAAATGTGGTAAATGATATTCTATGCCATCCAGACGATAAACCAACTATTGGTTTACTTTTGGTTAAGGGCAAAAATCAGACAGTTGTGGAGTATTCTTTATCTGGATATCAGAATCCAATTGGTGTAGCAGAATGGAAAAATCAAATGGAGAAATCCTTACCAGAAGAATTACGGAGTAGCCTCCCTTCCATCGAAGAAATTGAGAGAGAGTTGGAATGAAAGTGTACATCTTGTAGCATGATTTTCGAATTTGTGCTTTAAGTTGAATGAAAAGTAAGTAATTATATTTTGGCTCTTTGAAAATATACACTGACGCCAAGGGATAAGTGGCTTCGATGGTCATTTGAATTACAGCAACAAGGTATGTGGATACTATAATAATGATGACGTTTTGCGATTTTATGAACAAAAGCAAACTTTGACCACAAGATGTCGACACATGAAGGAAGAAAAGGGCTAAAATTGGAGTTGAAATACTCGATTTTAGCCTCTTTTAGTTAAAAAAGAACAAGAGGACACTTCAGCTGTAAACCAGTTATAATTTTATTGTGTATTCATAGTTAGCAAAACAGGAACAGCTCCTTTTATAAGTTGTTGTTATAATAAAGCTATCCTATGGAAGAAAGGCAGGGGTGGTAAGCATTGAATTATAGGAAAGAAATTGAAAAATGTATTGAATTCATTGAAGACCATATAAAAGAAGATATTACTATTGAAGAAATTGCTAATCAATCAGGGTATTCGCTTTACCATTTTTGCAGAGTTTTTAGTTTATGTAAGGGTATATCTGTTATGGAATACATGCGAGGACGCAGGTTAGCTTTAGCAACAACAGAATTATTCAATAAAAGAAAAATTATTGATATTGCTTTTGATTATGGATTTGAAACCCCCAGCGGATTTGCTAAAGCTTTTCGTAAAGCTTATGGTTATAGTCCTACACAGTACATGATGCGACTGGCTCAATATGCTGATACAAAAACAACATTTGAAATGGGAGGTTATATTATGGAGCCTGTTATTGTTAAAAGACCTGCATTTAAAGTTGCTGGTTATGGAATCAAAACCAATATTACCGGGATTACATATACAAAAGATATTGCATCTTATTGGAATAATTATGAAGGTGAAAATTTAGAAAGCAAAATGTACAGAATTTTAAATCCCGCTAAACACGGTGAAGTTGGATTGTGTGTTCCGTTATCTGAAGATGGAAATGTAATATATCTTTTAGGGGTAATTGTTGATGATTTTTCAAGGGCAGAGAAAGATATGCTGACAGTAGAGGTTCCGGAGGCTGAGTATGCAGTTTTTACAACGGCTCCTGTGGATACTTCAAATGATGAAGAACAAATAGAGTTTGCAGAGATTATTGCAAGTACGTGGAAATATATTTTTGAAGATTGGTTTAAAGATAGTGAGTATATTTACGATGAAAGTAAAATTGATTTTGAATTCTATGATGAACGCTGTCATCACAGAAAAGATACCGTTATGGATATTTATATTCCTATTAAAAAAGTAAAATAATATTCTTGTGCGATACGATTTGATGATATGCTACTTATAAAGAGTCAACTCAATTAAGCTGGTTTTAATAGGTTTAGAATTAATAAAAGAGGAACTAAAATATGTTAAGTTATTATGGCAGCCTGTCTTCAGAGGTATATGATATAGATAAGCCTATAGGTCATTCTTTTGGAGATGTAGAATTTTACATTGATAGATTAAGCTTGTGCAGGGGGCATATTCTTGAGCCTGCAACTGGAACCGGTCGTATGCTGATTCCGCTTTTAGAAAAAGGGTTTACAGTAGATGGCTTTGACAGTTCAAAAGACATGCTGAATATATGCCGTGACAATTGCATAAAAAAAGGTCTTAATCCTAAGCTTTTTGAAGCGAATATGGAATCTTTTATACAGGATACGAGATATGATGCGATTATAGTTCCAACGGGAACGTTCCTTCTGATGCACCAAAGAGCAGACTCAATAAGAGCACTGCAAAATTTTCATAAGCATTTATGCACTGGAGGACGATTAATGATTGATATATTCATGCAGACAGATTTTTCTGTAGGTACGGCTTCCACAAGGGCATGGGTCTGTTTGAATGGCGATATCATTACTTTAGAAAGTAAAATCGTGGAAGTTGACTATATAAATCAATATACTGTTTCACATAACAGGTATGAAAAATGGCGTGAGGGAGTGCTTATTCAAACCGAATTAGAACGCTTTCCGCTACAATGGTATGGACTGGAAGAGTTTAAATTGATACTTGAAAGCACGGGGTTTAAAGATATCGTGATTTCTTCAGATTATAAATTTGGGCAGTATCCATCAAATGTTAAAGATGTCATTACTTTTGAGGCTGTGCCTATTAAATAAAAATAAGATTCTCAGAATACTGAAAAAAGCTCTGAACAAAAATAGCTTTCTATGGTAAAATAAAGAACATAGAAAGTTATTTTTTTAGTATAGATAAAAACAATAACGGCTGAATGGAACAGTTTATGAAATATGTTCTGACACCAAGGGAGTACCATGCCCAGCGGTCATCAGAATTGCACACTCAACACATGTGGAGGTAATAACTCTGTTGCAGAAAACCTGAGGCAGAAGTGCAGAAAAGTTATGCTAATTTGACATGTTAAAACGGATAAGTAAATAATATAAAAATTAAGATAGGCATTGGTGTGATTGTACTGTAGGGTAAATATACCAATTTGACATATCTAAACGGATAAGTAAATAATACAGTAAATAAAGATAGGCATTAGCGTAATTGTACCGTAGGGTAAATATACATTAATGTCTTAGGGGTAGAATGCTCTGAAATACAACTATCCTGAGCAAATGAAAGAAGGTTTGTAATGATTAGATCAGTAATGAAGGATGTCTTTTTTCTGAATCAGAAGTCAGAACCGGCAACGGAAGCGGATAAGCAGGTGGTTCAGGATTTGCTTGATACGTTAAAGGCGAATGAAGTAGGTTGTGTAGGACTGGCGGCTAACATGATAGGTGTCAAGAAGAGAATAATAGCAGTGAGTATGGGTTTTGCTAATATTGCTATGATTAATCCGGTGATTGTGAAGAAGTCTGGTGCGTACGAGACGGAAGAAGGCTGTCTTTCTTTGATTGGAGTTCGCAAGACCATCAGATATAAGGATATCGTGGTAGAGTTTCAGGATATGAATTTCAATAAACACTGCCAGAAGTATTCCGGATGGATTGCACAAATTATACAACATGAAATCGACCACTGCGATGGCATAGTGATATAGAAGTATAGGCATTGAAGGAAGTTGTAATAGTGAAATGAATACTAAAAAGGCGGAATAGAAGGATTTTATGCTTAACATAAGAACCAGGAGGTAAGATCATGGTACAGGCAGGAACAAAAACACCAGCATTTACATTGCTTTCTGATACGGAACTTACCTGTATTCAGGCATATGATGTCTGGCAGGAAAAAATAAATTATGGTAAGGTTAGCATGGGAGTGGTTCGAACCACATATCACATCGATGAAGATGGAATAATTGTAAAAGCCTTTGGCAAAGTGAAGGCAGAGGAGAATCCGGCACAAATGCTGGCGCAGTTTAGGATATGAAGATAATAATTTCTCCGGCAAAGAAGATGATTGAGGATACGGATTCTATTGAGGTTACCGGAGTGCCCGGATTTATTAATGATGCTATAATATTGATGCATGAAATGAAGTCCTTGTCCTTATCAGAGGGAAAAGCATTGTGGAAATGCAATGATAAATTGGCAGAATTAAACTATAAGCGCTACAAAGATATGGCTTTGATGCATAGACTGACACCGGCAGTAATAGCATATGAGGGCTTGCAGTATCAGCATATGGCTCCGAAAGTGCTTACAACTAAGGCACTTTCGTACCTATCAGATCATTTGCGGATTTTGTCAGGCTTCTATGGAGTACTTAAGCCCTTTGATGGGGTAACGCCATATCGACTAGAAATGCAGGCAAAGCTATCCGTGAATGATTGTAAAGATTTATATGATTTCTGGGGAGACCGGTTGTATCATAGTCTAGTGGACGATGACAGAATTATCCTTAACTTGGCTTCGAAAGAATACTCACAATGCATCGAGAAATATATCACACCAAAGGATCGATTTATTACGATTGAGTTTGGTGAGCTAGTGGAAGGGAAAGTGAAACAAAAGGGAACAATATCTAAGATGGCTCGCGGTGATATGGTGCGGTTCATGGCAGAGAATAATATTTCAGATCTGAATGGTCTCAAGGATTTTCAGGAGCTAGGATTTGCTTATTGCAAGGAGCTTTCCAGCAACTCAAAATACGTATTCATAATGTGAGGCGAGAGGTTGTCATGAGAACATACCTGTTTGAGCTTCATTGGCACCAAATTGGATGATGCAAGCAAGTATTATGAAAGAGAATGGCGGCACAAGTTTCCAGATGCAGAGTAATATAAAATGAGATCGTTTATTCATACAATCAGGCAGAAAAGAAGCTAATTCTATTTTTTTGCTGATCGATCAGTGAAGACTTTTGGAGGTGATATCCTGCCGCCAAGTGGTTAACAGATACATATGGCATCATTATTGCACATTAAGGCATACTGAAGTAATTGTCGAATTATAACATAGCATGACATAATTCAATTGTTTTTATAGTAAGTTAATTCTTAAGTGAAATATAGGAGTTTGGGAATATATGAAAATAAACGTATACACATTAAATTCTTTTGCTAAAACGAAAGAAGGCGGAAACCCAGCAGGTGTTGTTATGAATGCAGATTCATTATCTGAGGAAGAAATGAGAAAAACTGCTGCTGTTCTTGGATTCAGTGAAACTGCTTTTGTTTTCAAATCAAACGTGGCAGATTTTAAAGTGAGATTCTTCACACCGAATGAAGAGGTGGACTTATGTGGTCATGCCACGATTGCCACCTTCAATGCAATGTCAAGTCTAAATTTGTTAAAGCAAGGTAAGTATGAGCAGGAAACCAGAGCAGGAATACTTGGCATTGAAATTCACAACGATAATTTTGTTATGATGGATCAATCCATTCCTGTATTTTCGGAAGTTATAGACAAAGATGAAGTAGCAGATTCCTTGAATATCAGTACTTCCCAAATTACAGCAGACTTGTTGGTTCAAGTTGTATCAACAGTGCTTCGGGATATTATGGTTCCTGTAAGAAGCATTGAGATTTTAGATGCGATCAGACCGGATATGAAAAAAGTAAAAGAAATCAGCCAGAAGTACAATACGGTTGGATACCATGTTTTTTCTTTGAAATCCTTACATGGTGCTAACGCTTATTGTAGAAACTTTGCTCCCTTATATGGTATCCCGGAGGAATCTGCCACAGGAACATCAAGCGGTGCACTTGGTTGTTATTTGTACCACTATGGAAAAATCGACGAGGAGCAAGCTTCACATATTATTTTTGAACAAGGTTATTCTATGAATAGGCCATCTGAAATCAGAGTGTCTTTAGCTATAAAGGAAAATAAAATTTTTGAAGTCAAGGTCGGAGGGAGAGCGATGAATTTAACCTTAACGGAAGTCGAAATATAGAATAAGAGCTAAGCGACCTTCCTTCAAGGTATTCCCAGGCTCAAGCAGCATCTTTTTTGACCTCTCAAGACACACAGTATGCATTGACGAACTGTGTCGGAAGAGAGGATAACATGACCGGCTATGAGGAGGAAAGAAAAGTAACATTCGATGCTGTGATATATAAATATGTTTTAGGAGGGCAATAAATGGTATTAGAGCATAATATAACAGATTCAATTGGCAAAAGAATCAAAAAGGATTTTTAAAGCAAATGTAAGAAAGACAAACATGGCAATCCGATTGTCGGATCAAAAAAGAGGGAAACTAACGGAAGGTGCCGTACTGTAAGGAATGGATTATAAATAAAGCAGAAAGCCAAATGCTCTTTTACAATGTTTTTACAAGACAATGCTTAACCTTATGATATAATTGGATCATAAAGGCTGGAAGGAGTATTCAATAATGAAGTTAAGCAGAGAAGAGAAATCATGGATATTGGTTGATTGCGGAAATTCGGCTTACTCAATGGCTGTCACCACTGCATTACTGCCGATTATGTTCGGAATGTTTGACAATGTGAGATACAGCATGGATCTGGGGTATTTTAACTCCATTGCCAGTATTCTAGTGGCGGTTTTAAGTCCGGTTTTAGGTGCCGCCGCCGATTATAAAGATAAAAAGAAACGGTTTTTTGTATTCTTTACCTGTCTGGGTGTCCTTGCAACCGCTTCGCTGGCGTTTATTCCTCCCTCCAGCGGACAATGGCAGCTTTTAATTCTTTTTTTTATTTTATCGGCAATTGGATTTGCAGGATCCAATATTTTCTACGATGCATTTATCGTTGATGTTACCAGTGATGAGAGAATGGATAAGATATCTTCCCTTGGTTTTGCGTTCGGCTATATATCCAGTGTCATACCTTTTGGCATCAGTCTGGCGCTCATATTTCTTTTGGGGATGGACAAGTCAATCGGATATCAGATCGGATTTATCATTACTGCTTTATGGTGGGGACTCTTAACTTTTCCTATGATAAAAGATGTAAAACAGATTCATTATGTGGAACCCGAACAACATCCAATAAGAAACAGTTTTAAAAGACTGGCGGAAACATTTAAACAGATCAGGCAGTATAAAACCGTATTCTACTTTCTTGGTGCATATTTTTTCTATATTGATGGTGTGGATACCATAATTAAAATGGTAGTTCCTTATGCCACCGCTGTCCTTGGGAACCATACACTGGATACATTTTCATTGCTGGGAATTTTACTGATAATACAGCTGATCGCCTTTCCCTGTGCCATCTTTTATGGAAACCTGGCGAAACGGCTTTCTGCCAGAACCATGATTATCATCGGAATATTTACTTATATCATTACCTGTATTGCTGCATTTTTTTTAGCTTCCCTATGGCATATTTTCATTCTTGGAGCCATGATTGGTTCTGCACAGGGAGGGATTCAGGCGCTAAGCCGGTCCTATTATGCAAAGATTATTCCAAAGGAAAAATCCAATGAATTTTTTGGATTTTATAATATATTCGGTAAATTCTCGGCCATTTTGGGTCCAACGCTGATGTCCCTTATAACAGCAATTACCGGTAATGCCAGATGGAGTATTTTGGGAATTATTCCTCTTTTTTTAATTGGATTAGTGATTTTTATGATACTTCCTAAAGAACAAAAATAAGATGAAAGATGATGGAGCTGGAAAAATGAGCAAAGGAAAAGCAAAGCATTTGGTAGTGATCTCCTATGATGCATTTTCTGAAGATAACTGGGAAAAGGCAAGTCGGCTTCCCAACCTTTCCCGATTAATAAAAAGCGGAGCATTCAGTACAAAATTAAAAAGCGTCTATCCGACTCTTACCTATGTAGTGCATACCACTATGGTGACCGGCGTTTATCCGGATAAGCATGGAATCTATCATAATACCCCTCTCCAGCCTTTTATTGATGAAGAAGAACAGGCGTGGTTCTGGTTTAAAAAGGATATCAAGGCACCTGCTGTGTATGATGCTTTAAGAAATAGTGAAATGAAATCAGCAGGAATCCTGTGGCCTGTTACCGGAAAGGCCTCCATTCGCTATAATCTTCCGGAGATAAAGGCAATCGGACGTGAGAATCAATCTCTTAAGATCTTAAAAAATGGAAGTCCATTTTTTTGTATTGGGCTTGAGAAAAAATATGGAAAATCAAGAAAAGGGATTGAACAGCCTTACCTGGATGATTTTACAGCTATGTGCGGAAAAGACACCATTCTAAGCAAAAAACCGGAACTTCTGATGATGCACTTCATTGAACTGGACGACGCGAAGCATCATCATGGGACAGACAGTCCTGAGATTGATAAGGTTCTGACCCGGATGGATGAAAGAATCGGTAAGATTATGGAGGCAGTTCGGGAGGCAGGCATTTTTGAGGAAACGGTTTTTCTGGTGTTGGGAGATCATGGGCAGAAAAATGTAAGGTACAAGGTGAAGCTGAATCAATTGTTAAAAGAAGAAGGCCTCATTTATGAAGAAAAAGGGAAAATGTTTTGGAGAGCCTATATACAGTCTGCAGGAGGGTCTGCCTATCTGCACTTAAAGGAAAATGACGAGGAAGCAAAGCAGCGTGTACTACAGATTCTTCTAAAAGCGGCAGAAGAGAAGAACTTAGGTATTGAGAGGATCTATACCAGAGAAGAACTGGAACGTTTTCATGCGTTCCCGGTTTCTGAGTATATGCTGGAAGCGAAGACTGGTTACTGTTTTGATGACAGCCTTACCGGGTCCCTTGTGACTGACTTGGAGAAAGAAAATAGAAAGTATGCAACACATGGGTATTCACCGGAGAGACCAGAGTATGGATGTGGCTTTGTGGTATCAGGAAATTGTATTAAGAAAGAATACCAGTTGGGAGAAATCCAGATGGTAGATATAGCTCCTACGATTGCAGCAATCCTAGGCATTGATTTCGGTCCTTGTGACGGCAGAGTGTTGGATGAGATATTCAGAATTAATACGAAAGCGTAAAACCCCTGGGAAGGAGTATGCGTTTTCAGCATTATTTTTACTCACTCAAGGCATGTAGGTTTCATAGTCCTGTTGCAACGGTTAGATACTTGATAAATAGAGGATTTATAGAATTATAGATAGCAACATATTTTGACGTGAGAGGATACTTTCACGTCTTTTCTTTTGGGTGGAGTCTTAATCTGCTGCCACATTTTATATCGATAATGAAGAATTATAAATGAAAAGTATAAAGGCGATACAATTCTGCAAAAGACTTTTACAGAAGATTTCTTGACAGGTAAGAAGAGCAAGAATATCAGTCAACGCGATCATTATTATGTACAGGACAGCCATCCGGCTATTGTTTCAGATCAAGTTTTAATAAGTTTCAGGAGGAAATGGCAAAAAGTTTTTGTCAATTGTCCCATAACACCATTTCTTTTCAGTGTTGCAATGCTGCAACGTATTATTGGGTATAAGCTTTATAATACTTATCTGCTGACATTACTATGAATAAATCGAAATATATAGGAAGATAATAGAAAAGATAAAACTATGATTGATTCATGTGAGAACGTCAAATAGATGCAGGAGATTAATATGACAGCCAAAATAAATTTAAGCGAAATAACAATAACTGAATTAAGTAAGATAATAAAAAATAAGACTTTCTCAATAAAAGAGATTGTTTCACAATATTTAGAGCAAATTGACTCTTTCGACAAAGGTTTAAATGGATTAAATTCTATTCTTGAGATAAATTCTGATGTTATTACAATAGCAGAGGAGCTTGATGAAAGAAATAAGGATGATTCTGGTTTGCTTTATGGGGTGCCTATTCTTTTAAAAGATAATATAAATACTGCAGATAGTTTGCACACATCCGCAGGGTCACTGGCATTGGCAGATTCAAGTCCAGAAACGGACGCTGAGATTGTTGAAATTTTGAGAAAAAAGGGTGCTGTTATTCTTGGAAAAACAAATATGACTGAATTTGCCAATTATATGACGAAAGGAATGCCAAACGGATATAGTTCCAAAGGAGGAATTGTAAAATCACCATACGTTTTAGGTGAAAACCCGGCAGGTTCCAGCACCGGTTCAGGAGTTGCAGTAGCAGCTAATTTATGTACGGCAGCTTTTGGCACAGATACTTCCGGCTCTATCATATCTCCCGGTTTAAAGAATGGTATTGTAGGGTATCGTCCAGGAAAGGGTACTTTAAGCATAAAAGGGATTATTCCGATAAGCTTTTCTCTTGATATGGTTGGTCCCATGACAAGAACCGTTAAAGATTCAATCATTATTATTAATGAAATATCAGCTAATAAAATACACTTTACAGAAAGGACAAATCTTAAAGGTACTGTAATAGGAATTGATCAATCTGCTATAGATAATATGTCGCAGGAAGAAGAAAAGAAGGCTAATGGTGTTTTAAATAAGTTAAAGGATGCTGGTGCGATCTTAAAACGAATCCATCTCAAAACAATTCCTAATAAAAAAATAGATAATATTAAAAAGTATGAGTTTAAGCATGCTATGAATCAATATTTAGCTGAGTTACCACTAGATTATAAAATAAAAAATTTAAAGGAAATAATTGAATTTAACAATATTCATAAAGAAGAAACTTTAAGATATGGTCAAATATTATTAGAAGATGCCCAGAATAATACCTCTGGTGAAATGACAGAATCTATTTATCTGGATACGTTAAAAGATATAGAGTTCACTAAACTATATATGAAGGATCAGCTAAAGGATTTAAATGTATGTATTGTATTTAAAGATCACCCAATTGTTCAATATACAGGTTTACCGGCGATTACAGTACCCTGCGGGCTATATAATGATGGAATGCCTTTTGGAATAAATATCATCGCTCAAACGGACGAAGAACTATTAAACACAGCTTATGCAATAGAACAAATCGCAGGCAGAAGAGTTAAACCTAAATTTATTGGGTATTAAAAAAGCAGTTGCTATACTGAAAAGCGGCTAAGATTAAAATTAGATATCAAAAAATGAGAGTTTCCATGTTATAATAAATGTAGCTATTTTATAAAAAAAGGTTGAGCGTCGAATTTGTCGAAAATATATTCTGACGCCAAGGGGGTACCAGGCTCGATGGTTATCAAAATTGCAGCAATAAGGCATACAGAAACGATAGCACTGATAACAAGAGCTAGTGAACTTAATCCATCTTGCTCCCCAGATTAAAGTGCTAAAATGCATTTATGATAATAAATAAAAAATTCACAGCAAATTGTTGAATTATAAGCTTAAAAGTAATATACTTTAAATATATAAAAAATAAACACGAGGTAATTAATTAAAATGATCATATAATCATATCCAGTTTTTATAAGTTATAGTAGTATAGACAAAGCGGGTATACTTTTAATATTTAAGGTATGCTGGTTTTGTATTACTTAAACTGCTGTAAGTTTTGGATAGGATTATAATAATGTCAATTTAATTAGAATTTATATCGTGTTAATTTGCTATTTTTATTTTAAAATAGCTCTTTAATATTAAACTTCTATGATGAGACACTTATAACCTTTCCGAGACTTTTAGTTGGGAAAGGTTTTTTGTTTTTAAAATGAAAGGATAATAAGTAAATGAATATAAATGAATATAAGCTCGAGATGGACAAATCAGGGCCATATGGAATTACTGCAGGACATGACGGAGCTATTTGGTTTACAGAAAATACAGGAAATAAAATAGGACGAATTACAATGGAAGGTAAAATTACAGAGTATTTACTTCCGACCCTAGATGCAGAGCCACTAATTATAACAAAAGGAATGGATGGAGTTATATGGTTTACAGAATATAAAGCTAATAAAATAGGAAAAATTACAACAGAAGGAAAAGTTACAGAATATGATATACCGACTGCCAATGCAGGTCCTTGCGGGATAACATCAGGCCCTGATGGAGCAATGTGGTTCACAGAGATTACTGGCAATAAAATTGGAAGAATCACCGTGAATGGGGAAATTAGTGAGTATAATTTACCTGACCTGGGTTCATTTCCGTCAATGATTATAGACGGTTCAGATGGAGCACTTTGGTTTACAGAGAACCAAGGTAACAGGATCGGTAGAATTAGTATATCTGGGGAGATAACTGTATTTAGCATTCCAACTACTGCCTCTGGCCCAGTTGGAATTTGTAAAGGGGGAGATGGAGCCATTTGGTTCGTAGAAATAATAGGTAACAAAATAGGTCGAATTACAACGTCGGGCCAATTTACTGAATACTCGCTGTCAACACGAGATGCTAAACCCCATGCAATTATATCGGGTAAAGAAGGTGAACTCTGGTTTACAGAATGGGGAAGCAACCAGATTGGCAGGCTTAAATCATGTGGCGAAATAATTGAACATCAAATTCCCACCATAGGTTCAGAACCACATGACCTTGTTCTTGGACCAGACGGAGCCATATGGTTTACAGAGGAATGCGGGAAGATTGGTCAGTTAATCTACTAGCAAGTTTGCTTCATATCTTTATCTATCGTTTAATCAGGTTGGGAGGAGCGAATGGTTATGATTGGACCAGATAAGAATAAACTTTATCCAAATGAAAATATAAAGACGGTTTGCTATATAAGTAATCTGCCTAAAAAATTAAATATAGAGATTGGAGAATATACCTATTACAGCGATAATAAAAATTCTCCAGAGAAATTCTACAATAATATAGAACATCATTATGAGTTCATGGGAGATAAATTAATAATAGGTAAATTCTGCGCAATAGCAGAGGGCATTAAGTTTATTATGAATGGAGCAAATCACAGAATGGACGGAATTACAACTTATCCATTTAATATCTTTGGCGGTGGCTGGGAAAAGATCACTCCAACAGTAGATCAATTGCCTTTCAAGGGGGATACAGTGATAGGTAATGATGTTTGGATAGGGCAAAATGTAACTATTATGCCAGGTGTTAAAATTGGCGATGGTGCAATCATTGCCGCGAACTCTACTATAGTAAAAAATGTTGAACCCTATACAATACATGGCGGGAATCCAGCTAAGTTTATCAAGAAACGATTTAGTGATCAAAAGGTTGAATTTTTGCTAATGATTCAATGGTGGAACTGGGACGAAGAGAAAATATTTAATAATCTTGAAAAGCTAACATCAGAAATCGGTTTAGAACAGTTAATGGAACAATACCTTTAAGCTGTTGTCTTAAAGATAATTTGATGTTCTATGTAGAAATAGAATATGATATAAATCCATTTTTACTGAAAAAATTGCCGCCAATGAATGACTAGATTTTGTTAATATCCTTATTAACTCCGCAGGGCATGTAAATCCATAGTTCTGTTGCCCCCAAAAACGCCTGAAAAAATCAGAAAATAACGTGCAATAAATAAGGATATAAGAGTAGCTGAAAGAGGAAAACGTGGCTGAGACGTTGAGAGAAGGTCAAAGCTCTTAAAAATCACAAGACAGTCATCGGTGCTTTGTTATCAATAATTTTTCTCACAGGATTTAATATCCGGCTGAAAGAAAAGAATAGACAAGTACACAATATAGGGTGTACTATAAAACCATTACGATTACAAGCTCATAAGGAGGCATTATGAATAAATTAATTAAAAATGGCATGATTGTTACAGATTCAGAAGTGTTTCAGGGGGATCTCCTTATAGAAGGTGAATGGATTAAGGCAGTCGGAAAAAATCTTCCTGCTGAGGAGGCCGAGGTGATTGATGCTACGGGAAAGTATGTGCTTCCCGGCGGCGTGGATGTTCATACCCATATGGATTTACAGTCCGGAAAGTATCGTGCGGTAGATGATTTTTATGATGGGACGGTTGCGGCGGCATGCGGAGGAACGACGACGATTGTAGATCATATGGCATTTGGTCCGGTTGGCTGCAGTCTCTGGCATCAGGTAGAGGAATATCACAGACTGGCTGATGGCAAAGCGGTAGTTGATTATGGGTTTCACGGTGTGATTCAGCATGTGAATGAGTCTATCCTGAAGGAAATGGGTGAAATATCCCAAAAAGAGGGAATTACTAGCTTTAAGATCTATACAACCTATAATTTTAAGTTGAATGATGATGAGATATACCAGGTTATGAAGCAGGCAAAAAAGGATGGGATTGTGATTGCCGTACATTGTGAGAATGACGGCGTTTTAGGTTATCTCAGAAAGACCTATGTGGAAAAAGGATATACACAGCCCAAATATCACCCCTTAAGCCGTCCGGCCCGCTGCGAGGCAGAAGCAGTGGACAGACTGCTGCATATCGCAGCCATGGCAGGGGAGGCGCCGCTTTATATCGTGCACTTATCCAGCAAAGAAGGTATTCTTGAGGTCATGAAAGCGAAGGCCGCTCATCAGAAGAATTTTGCAGTGGAAACTTGCACTCAGTATTTGACTCTGACTGATGAGATGTACGAGGATGATATCGAAGGATTTAAAGCAATCCTTTCCCCGCCGCTTCGTAAAAATGAAGATATTGAAGCCATGTGGCAGGCGCTGCAGGACAATGTGCTTGATACCATCGGAACAGATCACTGCCCATTTAATTTTACTACAAAAAAACAGGCTGGTGCCAATGATTTTACCGCTTGTCCCAACGGCGCCCCCGGCGTGGAAGAGCGGATGCGCGTTATTTTTTCAGAGGGGGTACAAAAGGGAAGAATTACACTTCCTCAGATGGTGAAATATTTATGCACCAATCCTTCCCGTATGTACGGCATGTATCCGCAGAAGGGGACACTTTTACCAGGTTCTGATGCGGATGTAGTGATTTTAGATCCCAATAAGGAACGTACTCTGACTCATGGGGATATGCATGGTGCTGCCGACTACACCTGCTACGAAGGAATGAAGGTAAAAGGTGATATTGACCTTGTACTGCTGAGAGGATGTGTCATTGTCAAAGATAATGAATTCCTTGGAAAGAAAGGCAGCGGTAGATATTTGAAGCGACATAAGAGTGTATTAGCGGAGGCTTAAAACTGCTGAGCGTTATAACTATAGTACAGCACTGGATTTACTGCAAAAACAGTGGAGTCCGGGCTTAAATAAAGGTGCCGGTGTTAGCTTCTTGGAACGCCAGCACCTTTTAAAGTTGGGGAGAAAGAGGCGAAGAAAAGCCGTTATGGTCCATCGTTCGCTGCCATCAACTTTCTTCCTACTCATATCAATTGCTCACTTAATAATCTTGTTTAATTAACATCAGGTGTGGTAAAGGGGATTTTGATATGAATTATAAAAAACGGCCCCACCACATTGTGAAACTTGTATCAGAATTATATCGAAAATAAATGCCACAGGAGGCAATCATGATTAAGGTTCAAAACTTGTCCTACTCGTATCCGCAAAAGGATTTATATAAAAAAGTTTCATTTACAATAGAAGATGATGTACATTGTGCATTGATTGGTTCTAACGGTACAGGAAAAAGTACGTTACTCGATTTGCTGATGCACTCCAAAGAGTATCTGTATGATGGAAAAATAGAAATTGACAACACAGACAGAATTGGATATGTCAGTCAATTTTCGCAGCTAGATCCAAAAGAAGATATGACCGTGTTTCAGTATATCAGTGATGAGTTTGTAAAGCATGAGCAGAAGATATTTGACTTTTGTAAGGAAATGGAAACTGCTGCAGATCTGGAAAAGATATTCGAAGGGTATCAAAAGGAATTAGATGAATGGAATGCGATTGATGGAGAGTCTTACGAAATCAATATTAAGAAGCAATTAAAACTAGCCAATCTGCAAAAGTTAGAAGATCAGAAGATCAGCAGCCTGAGTGGCGGGGAATTTAAGCTGGTTCAGGTGATCAGGGAGATGATGCTGAGTCCAAGGTTCCTTATTATGGACGAGCCGGATGTGTTTTTGGATTTTAAGCATCTGAATGCATTAAGAAGTCTGATCAATGCCCACAAGGGAACGCTTCTTATTATCACGCATAACCGGTACTTGTTAAACCATTGCTTTAACAAGATACTTCACATGGAAAATATGGATGTTCAGGAATTTAATGGAACCTATACAGAATATAATTATGAACTTCTCGCTACGAAGATTGATTTAGAAGAAGCAGCAGCTGCAGACCAAGCTGAGATTGACCGTCAAAGTAAAATCTTACAAAGATCCAGAGCAAAAGCGTCGGAAATGGACAACGCATCCCTTGGAAGAGCCGTACATGCAAGACAGACCTTGGTGGATCGGCTGAAAGAAAGAAAAACAAAGGCTCCTTTTGTGGACATCAAACAGCCGGAGATTTATTTTGGACTGGAAAAGGAAGTGGCAGATGAAAATATTCTGGAATTAAAGGATTATAACGTTGCATTTGATGAGCAGCTTTTAGAACATGTGGATTTTGAAATGAAGCCTGCAGAGCATGTGGCAATTGTGGGGAATAATGGAACCGGAAAAACAACAATGCTATGCGAAATCTTTGAAAATAAGAAAGACACGATCAGGATTAGTGAAGATGCAAAGGTCAGCATGTTTTCCCAGATTACAGGCTCATTATATGACAATGAGAAAACGTTGCTTGAAATTTTCGAAGATAAAGGATTTGGTACAATAAATGATACAGAGAACTATTTGAAAAAATATGGTTTTGAAGGAGATACCCTTGGCCAGAAAGTGAGTGAATTATCTGGTGGAGAGAAAGATTTGTTTCAATTAGCAGTGCTCTCATTAGAAAAAGCCAACCTCCTTCTGTTGGATGAACCGACAGGGCATTTGGATGTTTATGCTCAGATTGCATTAGAACAGGCGGTTTCAGAGTACAAAGGTGGAATTCTTATGGTGTCCCATGATTATTATACGGTAGCCAATTGCATGGATTATGTGCTTTTGGTAGAAAATAATACTGTGCGCAGAATGAGCAACCGTAAATTCAGACAGATGATTTACGCCAATCATTTCGACAAAGATTATCTGCTGCTGGAGCAAAAGAAAAAAGAGTTAGAAACCAGAATTCAACAGCTGCTCCGAACGAATGAATTTGAAATGGCAAAGGCTCTGATGGAGTCATTAGAAGAGATTATTAAAAAATTGAAAATGTCTATGAAATAGTTGCAATAGGTTACATTATATAATATAGAATTGCTGTCCCATAGCATGTGAGTCAGTGATTCTGATTCAGAATCTGTTTTATTAGATTTTCCCCACAAAATAAAGCCGAAAATGTTTTTGGAAAAAGGGATTGAAAAAAATTTTAATCCCCCAATTGGGGTATATTAAATTTTAAGCTTAAATTAAAGGAGGATTAATCCATGAACAAGTTTATTTTCAATGATTATTTTCATGAGCCACAAGGAAAAATCGCCAAGCGGATGCTTTTTAAAAGCGATAATGTAATTGCCTTTGTTTTAAACATTGCAAAAGGGGAGATACTACCGGGACACACACATCTAGAGTCAACCCTTTTCCTTCAGGTCATGAAGGGAAATGCCAAGGTTGTCACAGATGGCAATGAAACTTCGTTGCAGGTGGGCGAGTTAATGCAGGTTGATGGGCAGGAAAGCCTGCAGGTTATAAACACCGGTGAAGATATCTTACGCCTTTATGTCACAATTTCGCCAATGGGTTCAGAGGCCTTTGCAACAGATGCAGATGTTTAATGATTTATCTTTATCCCTGCCATGTGAAAAACTTTTTTCACCATTTATACTGTCTGTTAAAATTGATAGATAGAAGGCCGGATTCGCATACAGCAGCTCTGATAGCTGGTTGGATGAGAAAAAACTTGAAGGCTGCGGTAATCTGCATCAGCACGACAAAGGGCTCGTATCGAATTGAAACTATGGGGCTTCGTTTTTATGATGAGTGGATAGTAATAAAATTACAATAAAAAAACACAAGCAGGAACAGAGATATTGGTTTTTGTTGGAAAACTGCTAAAATTAAAACCCTCAGTAATGGGGGTTTTATTGTTAACAGCTTTTATCTTTGTTAAATTAGACATCGAAAAATAAGGGATGTCATGTTATAATTGGTATAGCTGATTTATAAATAAGTAAGGTTGAGCGTCAGAATTATTGAATATGTACCTTGACGCCAAGGGGGCACCAGATTCGGCAGTCATCAGAATTGCAGTAACATCACATGTGGAGTTTTGATGACAAGGTGTAGGAAAGGCTATTTTAAAGGCTTGATACAGGACTTTTGTGTGATTAAGAGGTTGAAATCAGATGTTTGAAAAGCTTTATTTTTTGGCTGAACGGGAACATATCAAAACTAGCCGTAATGCTTGTGACAAAGTGATTTAGATGTCATAGTCGGGTGAGTGGTCAGGTCGGATGGTGACGGGAAACTATAACACATAAAGAGCTGGGTATGATTGAATATATCTGATATATTTGATTTTGTTTCAGCGATAAAATGAGTTGGAAATATTGATCATTTTTTGATAAATAGATATTTAAGCACTCAGGAAAGGAAATTGCATCTGTGAAAAAATGAACAGATGCGGAAAATTATAATGAAAAAGTTAAATGATTATTTATATTCAGGCGATACCGTTCTTAAGATATTACAGAGATATACCGAGGATTTGAAACAGTCGTCGAAAGAAACTCATAATCAGATTGATCTTGTGCACTGTAATTTTCTACTTCAAATTGCGGAACTTTTACAGCACAACGAATTCCTGACTTCACAGTCTCAGCGGATTCGGGACTTCTATAAATATATGGCAAATGAATATCCTTTTCTTGCATTTACTTTTAAGGGCCGAATTAAATCTCTGATACGCGCGGAAGCAAAATTTAACGGATATATTGTGGAATATATTTACGAGTATTATATGAAACACGGCAATTATCCTTCTCTTCCTGAACTGAAAGACTATTTAAACTGTTTTCGGGACCTGATTGCATACAGAATTGTGATTTCCCTTCCCAAATGTCATCTGAAAGAAGGTGAAAATTGCGCGGATGAAGAAAAAAAATATCTATATGATGTTGCCAACCAGTTGCTGGGTTTCATGGAGGAACGCGGATTTACTGCAGAAATAGCTTCTTTAAAGGGTCAGAAAAAATCGCCTTTGTTAAGAGAGAGCATAAGCCCATATTATAGAGATTATGTTGTAAATCCAGAGACTAATGGCTATCGTTCGCTGCATATAACATTTTATGATAACATAGCACGTTGTTATGTGGAAGTACAACTTCGTACAAAAGAAATGGACGATTTCGCTGAAATTGGTCCTGCCAATCATTTAGGTTACGAAAAACGACAGGAAAGTGAAAGAGCCAAACGAGATGCAATTCCTAAAGGAGAAAATATTTATTTTGATGATGCTTATGAAAGAGGTATCATGCTGCAGCAGCTTGAATTATCAAAATTGGATGTAAATATGTTTTCAGCAGTGAATAATTCACTTATTAATGATGGCTGCGGCCTTTACCGAGGAAGACTTATTCTTCCGTACGAGCATCTTTCAAGATTCCAAAATGACCTTGTGGATTAATTATTTGTGGAGCAATTTAGAATATATATTAGTGGTACGAATATTTCAGAAGAAACAGCTTTATACATAGACAATCTGAGAGATCAGGAACAAATGTCTTGATTTATTAGGATTGCCTGTAACTTTTGTAACAAGACCAGCGAAAATTTTTTTATAGCATTTACTAGAGAATCATAATAAACAACAGGACTATCTTATGAAGAAATATTACAAATCCTCGTGCAAAGAATATAGTCTAAATAGTATTAGTTGTTTTATTGACATCAATACCATTCTCTCAACCGTATGGCTGAAATGAAGCAGTACGGTTGAGATTGTTTTTATGGAGAGGGTTCAGTAGAATGGATATTTTAAGTGCTTTGAGTGGTTTTTATATAGGAATTTGAGATCAAACTAGATATGGATTGTATGTGGATTATTGGAGTGAAATCGATGGATAATGGTGGAAAGAATTATTTAAATAATTTTATCGTGTCTATCCCTGGTGGTGCGGAGTACTTAAGGGGTTAAAGCAATCTTACATAGGATAAATGATCATGTGGTAGTGAATGATACACCAGTTGTCGAAGGAGCCCAGCATTTCTATAGAAAGCTCGGATGCAAAGATGGAGGAAGTTTTTTTAAATAACACATCATTTGAACAATCACAATAAATGTATATGTTAATCATTTTTTAGCAGCCTAATAAGCAAGAGATGATAATTTAAAGGAGGGTAAATATGAATACTGATTTTGTGAACTTAACAACAGAAAATCTTGTCAATGAGCATTTATGCTGCATTATCCGCAGTAAAAAGCCCCATCAAGGTATTGAAGCAAAGAAACAATGGCTTTCAGACCGGCTAAATGAAGGTCATGTCTTTAGAAAGTTAAATGAGAAGGCTACAGTTTTTATTGAATACGCTCCTCTTGAAACAGCTTGGGTTCCCATAACTGGTGAAAACTATTATTATCTGTATTGCTTATGGGTTTCTGGCAGTTACAAAGGAAAAGGGTATGGGAAATTGCTGATGAAGTATTGTTTGGATGATGCTAAAGAAAGGGGGAAATCCGGCATTTGTATGCTTGGAGCAAAAAAACAAAAATCTTTTCTTTCTGACCAATCATTTGCGAAGAAGTTCGGCTTTGAGGTTGTTGATACTACCAATAACGGATATGAGTTGCTTGCACTTTCTTTTGACGGAACAACGCCAAAGTTCGCACAAAATGTTAAAAACCAAGAAATTGAAAGCAAAGAGCTAACTATTTATTATGATATGCAATGCCCCTATGTCTATCAAAGCATTGAAATGGTAAAACAATATTGTGAAATGAATGACGTTCCTGTATCTTTTATTCAAGTGGATACGCTACAAAAAGCAAAGGAATTGCCTTGTGTTTTCAATAACTGGGGGGTGTTTTATAAAGGAAAATTTGAGACAGTGAATTTGTTAGATGTCGCTTCCATAAAGAGAATACTTAAAAAATAAGGTTGTATTTCGGCTTTTTTCTTTTGATTATTAGGACTGTATGTTAAACAGCAAGCCGAATGCTTGTTATCTATATAATGTAAAGATAAGACTTAATTAAGAGTAATGTTTTATTATGGCACGGAAATATAATAAATGGGGAAAAAGGTTACCTCCCACTTTAATATGCTAGTATGTTTTCGCCATGTATTATAAGACTTCCGCCTCAATGCATGTGGAATGTGTAGTGGTGCTGCAGCGTTGTAGCTTGGAAAGTAAGTCGTAGGATTTGACCACAAGATGTTATGAATTGCGGACGATTTTGAGGTGAAATACAGGCTGAAAAAGCTGCTTTTAACATCCTTAAAACAGGTTAAAATATAGGTGATATGAAGGAGATAAAATTATGAATGATAAAACTGTGGTTTTAAATGCCAGTTTGGTAAATTATGATGGGAACATTGATTACTCACAAATTGCATCTGAAGTGGTAATCTATGATGAAACGTCTGAAGATAAAATTTTAGAGCGAGTCGACGGTTTTACTATTGTTGTAACGAAAGAAATGAAAGTCACAGGTGATTTTATTAGAAAATTTCCCCATAGTGTAAAGATGATTTGCGAAGCCGGAACTGGATATAATAATATAGATTTGGATGCAGTGCGTGAAAAAGGAATAATATTATGTAACATCCCTGCGTATAGCAGTGAACGAGTGGCCCATACAGCAATCCTTATGATTTTAAACCTGGCAAGCTCAATGCAAAAACAAATTCGTATGCTTTCGGAAGGTAATCATGATAATTTTCATAAACATTTAATGGTGGACCATGTGGAATTAAATGGTAAAACACTGGGAGTTATCGGTTATGGAAATATTGCAAAAGAAATAATCAAAGTAGCTCAAGCAATGGGAATGAAAATTTTAGTATCGACCAGAACCCCCAGAGCAGATGAGGAGAATATTCACTTTACAACAAATGAAGAAGTTTTAATGCAAAGTGATTTTATTTCTCTTAATTGCCCTTTAAGCGAATCAACAAGACACATGATCAATAAAGAAACCTTAGCAATGATGAAACCGACAGCATATTTAGTCAATACTGCACGTGGAGCGTTAATTGATGAAAATGCATTGATTGACGCATTGCAAAATAATGTAATTGCAGGTGCGGGATTAGATGTGCAAGAATTTGAACCATTAGATGATGCAAGTCCATTATATACAATGGATAGTGTTATAGTTACTCCACACATGGGATGGCGGGGATTAGAAACTAGACAACGTTTAGTTTCATTGATCCAAGATAATATTAGAGCTTTTTCTAATGGACAGCCGATCAATAGAGTAGACTAAAAAGAAAATTTAAACTTATATCCTTATAAATATAATGGTACGTTGTCATATTTCAATTTATAAAGAGAAATAATTAAAAAAATGAGATATTGATTTATATTAAAGGCTGTTAAGGCAAAGGATCTCAGTACGATGAGGGTTTTTAGTCTTAGTAGCTTTTATCTTTGCCAAATTAGATATCGAAAAAAGAGCGTTGCCGTGTTATCATTAGTATAAATATTTTATAAAGAACAAGTGTTGAGTGTTGGAATTAATATAATTATACCCTCGCGTCAAGGGGTATCAGGTTCGACAGTTATCAAAATTGCAGCAACAACACATGTGGAAACAGTCGTATAGCTGGAGCAGAAATCCCAGTAATACAAAGGTCTTTCAGATCTTGAGATTGTCTTGTAGGTGTGTTTTTATGTTTGGTATTCGTTAAATATATTCCCTTTTAGTAGAGTGGGTAAGAAAACGAATAAAGTTTAATTATATAAGACGTTATTGTGGTTAAGAGTCTTTGTTTTAGCAGTTGTAGAGAATTTATATTTTGTGAAGCAAATAATTAGGAGAGAGCATACTGCAAAAGGAGAAAAAATGCCGGATTTATTAAAAAATATGTTCAATCATGAATCGCTTCGTGAGATTGCATTGGCTATTCAATCAGTTTATCACTCATTTCAGGTCGACGAGTTCTTAAAAACAACAATGGACGAGACTTGGGATGATTTAGAGTTAAAAGCCAGAGTACGAAAAATAAGTATGAGTCTGGGAAAATATTTACCGGTAGAATATAGTGAAGCTCTTGTCATACTTAATAAAGTTGTTGAGGGCTGTCCTTCTGGTTTTTCAGGTATTTTTTTCCCGGACTTTGTTGAGGTTTATGGGCAGGATGAAGGGAATTGGGATTTATCCATAAACGCCTTAGAGAGATACACCTCACATTCATCTTCAGAGTTTGCAGTAAGGCCATTTATCATTAACCATGAGGAACGTATGATGGCACAGATGTATGCTTGGTCTAAGCATGAAAATGAACACGTCCGCAGGCTTGCTAGTGAGGGCTGCCGGCCTCTGTTGCCATGGAGTCAGATATTAACCAAATATAAAAAAGACCCTACGCCAATTCTGCCGATATTGGAGCAGCTAAAAACCGATCCATCATTGTATGTACGAAAGAGTGTTGCCAATAATCTAAACGACATTTCTAAAACACACCCGGATTTAGTTGCAAAGCTGGCAAAGGATTGGTATGGTAAAAATGAATACACTAACTGGATTGTAAAGCACGGATGCAGAACATTGCTAAAAAAAGGCAATCGTGATGTATTGGCTGTTTTTGGATACCATGATGCTAATTCTATAGATGTTGCTGATTTTATTTTAGAGTCGACCTCTATTTCGCTTGGAGAGGATATTACTTTTTCATTTAATATTTTGACAAATGAAGCGACAAAAGTAAGGCTGGAATATGGGATCGATTATGTAAAAGCTAATGGAAAAAGAAATAGAAAGATTTTTCAAATTTCTGAAATTTCATTGAATGAAAATGAGAAGAAGTTTTACACTAAAAAACATTCCTTTGCAGATTTAAGTACAAGGAAGCATTATCCGGGAATTCATTCAATTACACTTATTGTCAACGGTGTGGAACGAGGCAAAATAGATTTTAAATTAGTTACTTAATTCTGTCTGGAAGGAATATCAATATCTTGATTTTAGATTATTTTTAGATAGTGGGGAGATGAATATGATGAATACAGTCATATTGTAAATAACTAAGCCAGTTTAAGCCCTATGGATATGCCATTGTGGATATTATGACTGATAAAAGGCATGGCCTTGCCAAAATAAATTTACGATTACGAAAGGATATAGCCCATATGGATAATACGTTGATTGTATATTATTCACTTTTTCATAACACAGAGAATTTGGCATTAGAAATAGCATTGCAGACTGGCGGCACTTTAAGAGAGTTAATTCCTGAAAAGAATTATTCCTTTGACTATAATACAGCTGCTAAAGAAGTGAGAAATCAAATTTCTTTAGGATACACTCCTAAGCTAATATCTGGATATGAGGAAATAAATGATTATAAAACAATATTTATAGGAACACCTAACTGGTTTAAGACAGTAGCGCCGCCAGTGTTGAGCTTCCTCAGGCAGCATGATTTTACAGGCAAAATTGTAATTCCCTTTTGCACTCATGGAGGCGGTGGGTTTGGACAGATTGAAAAAGATATAATGAAAGAATGCTCAAAGTCTGTAATCTTACCTGGCATTGCTGTAAACGGTGCTGCTGCACAGGAAGACGTCATAAATTGGCTTGAAACAATTGGTTATGAATCATAATGGAAATCCAATTGATCGAGTAGCTTTGAACCAAAGGCCATTTAAATACAATGCAGATAACCACGATTATTTAATCAATTAAATTTCTAAGAGGTGTAACATGGATACAGCACTAATTTTAAGGATTGCCCATGAAAAAAACGAATATTTAGATAATAACGAAATTGCTCATCTATTAAGTCAATCCAAACTGGTCGGCAAGCTTACCGGTGATTTTGTGGATCACCCTTTATTTGCTGTATTTCGGGTTATGGGACTAAGTGAAATCCCTTATATTGAAAGATTGCCTTACACCAAAAAAATAATTGATTATATAAACCGAAACATTGCCACAACCGAAGGCTTTTCATGTTTGGGCGGGGTAGAAGAAATCGTCCCTTGCTACAATGCCATGTTGTTGGAAGCCTATTGCCGGCTTGGTTTTTCTGATAGTAAAGAAGTAAAAGTCGCTTTAAGGTGGATCGAGCAATATCAGCTATTTGAACGTAATCAAACCACTCCATGGCCTTATAAAGGTATTTGCAAACACGGTGGTTGTCTTGGAAAAACACCATGCTATATTGGAGTCGGAAAAACCGTCCGTGCGCTTGCCACCTATATGGAGTGTGCAAAATGTGTAGATCGCAAAGCAGAAAGTCTTCTTATGCAGGGGACAGACTATATGCTTCGTCATAATATGTTTCAGCGGTTATCGGATGGGAGACCCATCAGTCCGCATATTACAGACATAATGTTTCCCCCAAATTATGCGCTCTCCCTCACTGATTTAATCTATATCGTTGGAAAAAGACAGCTAACTGCAACAGAAAACTGTGAATCCTTGCTGGATCTCCTTCAGGAGAAACAAATACAAGCAGGCCAGTGGAAAATAGATTACCTTTATAATTATAAAGGTTACGTTGGTTTTGAAACCAGACGCAAAGCATCGGAATGGATTTCGGCATTGTTTCAGATATGGCTGTCTATCCCATTATGAGGATTATATGCAGCCGCAAAATTCCTGGATTTACAAAGAGAACTGACAAACAGGAACGGAGGTATTGGCTTCTGGTAAAAAGATTGCTGAATTACATATCGAAAGATAAGAGTTGAAATACTATATTCAGTATAGCTATTTTATAAAAAACAAGGACTGAGCATCCTTCATCTCAGAACCAAGGAGTGAAATGGCTGGTACAGCATTGTCTGCTTGTCGCTTCGTTCTCTTCCATAGTAATTGACTAAACAGCCATGAATATAATATAGAAACATTCGTAGAATGGAGAAACCAGTGAATACAGCACAAAAAATAAAAACTCTGCGGAAGCATCCGCTAATTGAATTATTGAAACAGAATAAAGGAAATCCAAGAACTCTAATTTTTATAGAGCCTCTCTGGGGGATTCCGTATAACTTAATCGCACCTTTTGCCACACTGTATATGTACACACAGGGAATCACGGACGTTCAAATCGGGCTGATGCTGTCGGTTGCCATGTTTGTTCAGGTGTTTTTTTCCTTCATTGGCGGTATCATCACAGATAAGTTTGGGCGAAAATTTACAACCATGATGGGTGATTTCTTTGGCTGGAGTGTTGCTTGCATGATATGGGCCGTATCGGGAAACTTCTGGCTCTTCTTAATTGCAGTTTTATTTAACAGTTTTGAGCAGATTAACCAGACGGCATGGTTTTGTTTATTGATTGAAGATGCCGATTCCAAGGATTTATTAGGAATATATACCTGGGTCAACATAGGCGGTCTGGTTGCAATCTTTTTTGCGCCAATTTCAGGGTTGTTAATAAATTCCTTTACCGTGGTTCCGGTTGTTCGTGTCTTATATTTTGTTTTCGCTTTGAATATGCTGATTAAAGTGATTGTTACTTTTCGGCATTGTGAAGAAACCCGGCAGGGAAAGATTCGTATGGCTGAGACGAAAGATACCCCTGTTTTACAGATGTTATACGAATACAAGGATCTGATACCCAAAGTAGTAAAGAATAAAGAGATTATGAAAGTGCTGATTGTCTCTGTGATATTACATATAACGAATCTTGTCAATACCAACTTCTTCAGCTTGTATGTAACACAAAGATTAGGCATTGCAGATCGTTATCTGGCTTTTTTCCCTATTTTAAATGCTGCTGTGATGTTGATTTTCATGATTGGAATACAGCACCGCCTGGAATCGGTGAAATTCCGGATACCCATGTGGATCGGTTTAATATTGTACGCCGCGTGCTCGATTCTTCTGATATTGGCTCCGGTCGGAAGTATGTCCCTTATTATCATTTATGTTTTTGTTGCGGCAGTAGCCAGTGCTCTTGTAGTGCCTCGTAAAGATGCCTTGCTCCAGCTAAACATTAACCCAAAGGAGCGTGCCCGTATTAATGCTTTGATTATGTCCTTTACCATTGCTTTTGCCTCACCGTTTGGCTACTTTGCCGGCTGGTTATCAAGCATTGACCGCCGCTTGCCATTTGTGTTCACATTTACTATTTTCATCGTAGCAATTGTTATCGTTGGCAATATCCGTGATCCCGAATTCGCTAAAGAACAAGAGCATAGGGAAGCGGATGATCCCGCGGCCTGTGGTATCAGTGATTAAACGCAAACTGTTACAGCAATGAGAACCAAAAAGCATGATGTTAGTCCGTTTACAATAAATATGGAAACTGCCATGAAAGCAGGAAGCAGACATGAAAGGCCTGTTGTTCATCTGATTAATGCCGGTTTCATGCCAAAGGCTGGTTATACATTTAATTACTCTGTAAATAGTATATTGCTGATAAAAGAAGTGCCTGAAATATTTCTTGAAAAAGTAAAATAATTCCCTTTTAATAGACTTGATGAGGAGAAAAAATAAATGAAGATTTATGTGGATGCAGATGCCTGTCCGGTAGTTAAAATTGTGGAAAAAGTAGCAGCAGGAAATAAGATAGAAGTATGTCTGCTATGTGATACAAATCATGTGTTACAGTCTGCTTACAGTGACATAAAGATTGTCGGTGCAGGAGCGGATGCAGTAGATTTTGCCTTGGTAAACTTATGCAGATCTGGTGATATTGTGGTGACACAGGATTATGGTGTGGCAGCAATGGTACTGGGAAAGGCTGCCTATGCGATTCATCAATCTGGAAGATGGTATACCAATGACAACATAGATCAGCTTCTCATGGAACGGCATATGGCAAAAGTAGCAAGAAGAGCAAAATCTAAAAATCATCTAAGCGGACCAAGAAAGAGAACTATGGAAGATGATAAGTATTTTGAAGAGTCGTTCCGGAAATTAATTGCTCATGCTGTAGAAAAATAACTATTTGATATAGAAGCTTTTGCAAAGAGCGAATCAGCTAAATGCAAAAGCTTCTTTAACTTTTAAAGATAAACATTTAAATTCTGGAAAATATTATTGACTTGATCCTTTGTTGTGCTATAATTTAATTGTTAAACAATTAAATAAATAAACTTATGAGTTTTTAATAGTACATTAAATTCTGGAGGTCATATGAAGAAAGAAATAAAAATACTGGCGCCATGCGGAATACTGGGTTATGGATATCCCAAGTCCTCTTTTCTGAAAGGAATGTCTTATAAACCGGATGCAATTGTTGTGGATGCGGGAAGTACTGATGCAGGACCCCATAAATTAGGTGCCGGAGTGGCAATTGTAAGTGAAAAGGCCTGTAAAAAAGACTTGGAAATCATGATTACGGAAGGTGCAAAAGCTAAGATTCCGGTAATAATCGGGTCAGCCGGAGGAAGCGGGGGAAGAGTTCATGTGGAATGGACCTGGAATATTATAAAAGAAATTCTTAAGGAACAGGCTTTGGAATCACAAAAGGTAGCAATCATATGGGCGGATATTCCTAAGGAAGCGGTAAGAGAAAAATTACATCATGGCAAAGTGCAGCCCTTAGGTCTTTCTGTAAAAAAATTGACGGAAGAACGGTTGGAACTGACCAATGGGATTGTGGCTCAGATGGGGCATGAACCCATTGCTAAAGCATTAGAATCCAAAGCTGATATAATAATCTGCGGAAGAGCTTATGACCCATCTCCCTTTGCGGCGGTAGCCGTGTATCACGGATTTCCCTTAAGCTATGGATATCATGCCGGCAAGATTCTTGAGTGTGCAGCCCTTTGTGCCGTACCGGGAACTACGAAAGATTGTATGCTTGGAACAATAACAGAGGAAGGATTTATGATCACACCGTTATCTGATGAAAGAATTTGCACTCCTCTTTCTGTGGCAGCACACACATTTTATGAAAAAGATCATCCCTATATCCTCCACGGTCCGGGGATTACCCTTGATTTAGAAGATTGTGAATTTAAGCAGGTTGATGAAAAGAGCGTATTTGTAACCGGAAGCAGGATCGAAAAATCTACTCCTTATTGTATTAAATTAGAGGGAGCCATGAAGGTCGCCTACAGAACCTTTGTGGTAGCTGGGGTAAGGGATTCTCTTATGATATCACGGTTAGAGGAAATAGAGAGACTCGCAGAAGAACAAGTTAGAACTTATTATTCGGATATACCGGAAGAAGATTATACCATTCACTTTATTAATTATGGAATGAATGGTGTAATGGGAGAGTTGGAGCCTTCAAAAGAATTACCTCATGAAGTGGGAATTGTTTTTGAGGTAATTGCAAAATCCCAGGAACTTGCCAATGCAGTGTGCGGTTCGCTCCGATCCGGTTTACTTCATTATGGTTATGCCGGAAGAAAATCAACTGCCGGAAATCTGGCTTTTCCGTTCGCGCCAAGTGATATTCCATTTGGTGCAGTATATGAATTTTCTGTTTATCACTTAATGGAAGTAGAAGATAGTTGTCAGATGTTTCCCATTGAATACCCTGATATGTAATGGAAAGGAGGAGATAAAATGGCGGAATGCAGTTTATACGATTGTGCAAAAGTAATACGTTCAAAAAACAGTGGACCCTTTGAGATTACGCTGGATGTGCTTTTTGATGATCCGGTAATATATCAAAAAATAAAAAACAGTAATATTATTAATAAAACTACGATTTGCAATCTATACCGGTTGACAGAGGATAAGATTACACAAATTGTATTTTATGATAAGGCGTTGGGGTTTAAAATTACATTTGCGAGAAAAATATCATCAGGTACTTGTTATGATACCGATGTTTATGGGGCACAACAACATGCACCTTTAAGTGAATTAATCGTCAGCATTTAGAAAGGGAGTGTACGGGTGATGGCAAAACGAGAAGCAGGAGGGGGACAATCAAAGTTAAAGCGCATCTGGCGGGACAGGGTTTTATATCTTACCTTACTGCCCACTTTACTATATTTTTTTGTATTCCATGTGATTCCGATCATTGGTATGAAATTGGCCTTTTATGATTACCGAATCAAGGGTGACAATGTATTTGTAGGATTTACATATTTTAAAAAGTTATTTTCAACTCCGGTATTTTTACAGATACTGGAAAACACTTTGATTATCAGTGGGATGAAGATATTCCTGTTTTTCCCTATGCCTATTATTTTCGCTATTATGTTAAATGAATTTAAAGCAGGTCCTTTTCGAAAGAGTGTACAGGTGATTTCTTATCTGCCTCATTTCCTTTCCTGGGTTGTAATCGCGGGAATATGGTTTGAGTTTTTATCCCCATCTACCGGGATTTTAAACAGCATTTTGACTGGTCTTGGTTTTGAAAAAGTAAATTTGTTAACAAGCAAAGGTTCAATCAGATGGGTTCTGCTGGCATCAGAATCCTGGAGATCCATTGGGTGGGATTCCATTGTATATTTAACGGCAATTATGGGGATAGACCCCACTCTATATGAAGCTGCAAGAATAGATGGGGCCAACCGTTTTCAGATTGTTGGAAGCATCGTACTGCCGGCTTTGGCTGTAACAATGGTCACGGTTTTAATTCTGAATATCGGTTTCTTTATGAATGCAGGTCTGGATCAGGTGCTGAACTTTACCAATGCTGCGGTCAATTCTAAGATCGATATCATAGACACCTATGTTTACCGGATCGGTCTGCAGAATTCCCAGTATTCCTTGGCAACAGCAGCGAACTTATTTAAAGGTGTAATAGGTACGCTCTTAATTGTTTCTACCCATCTGTTTTCCAAAAAGCTGACCGGTAAGGGGGCATGGTAGGAGGATAAGTATGAAAAGAAGAAAGAAAATATCAATTGGCAAACTTCTGTGCGGCTTTATTATGATGCTTTTAGCTTTATGTATGTTAGTTCCATTATTGAATATACTGGCAAGATCTCTTTCACAACCGGATTTGGTTCATGGCCTGAAAGGATATGATATTCTGCCCAAGGGATTTTCTACGGTGAATTATCAGGTCATTCTAGGACAGCCTATTGTAATCAGAAGCATACTGAACTCATTATTTATTACGGCTGCAGGTGTGTTTTTAAATATAACATTGACTTCCAGTGCGGCCTATGTATTAACAAGGCCGGGACTGGTTGGCAAAAAGGTCTTTATGTATTTCTTTATTATTATGATGATATTTGAACCGGGAATTGTACAGGAATATTTTTTGATGAAGAATATTCATTTATTGGATAACCTGTTTTCCATGGTTATTTACAGAAGCGTAAACGTTTATTACCTGATCATATTAATGAGATTTATGGAAGAGGTGCCGGCTTCCATTCAAGATGCTGCAAGAATTGATGGAGCCGGGCATTATAACATCTTATTTAAGATCATGATTCCTTTATGCAGAATCCCATTGATCACGGTAGGAATGTTTTATGCGGTGTTCCGCTGGAATGAATTTTTTAAATCAAGTATCTTTTTAACCAGCAAAAATCACACTGTTTTACAGGTGCTTTTAAGACAATTTGTAGTTAATTCAGATTCCCAGGTAATTGTGGGAGCATCCAATATTTTAGCTAATAATAATATTGCACAGCTGGATAACGCTTCCTTAAAAGCTGCAACCATTGTAGTGGCTGTTGTACCAATTTTATTACTATATCCAATTATTCTTAAATACTATACCAGCGGTGTTATGTCAGGAGGTGTAAAAGAGTAGATTACAGATAGTTTTGTGAGAAGGCACAGAAAAAAATTATATTAATTTTATGGAGGGAATGTAAAATGAAAAAAACGATTTCATATTTATTCGTTGTGGGAATGGCAGTACTGTCCCTGGCAGGCTGCGGAAAAAAGATTGATTCCAGTTCCAATGTACAGAGCACCCAGGATATTGCCAATGATTCGGCATCTGTAACAATTAAGGCAGTAATTAAGGATTTGTCAGCAGATGATGAAGTTTCCGTAAGATTTCTGGAGGCAGTAAGCAGCGGTGTTTCAAAAGAGCTTGGCCGGGAAGTACATATTGAACTGGCTCCGATCTCTGATGGAACTTACTCTGAAAGTATGAGCCTGCTGCTTCAAAGCGGCGAGATTCCGGATCTGATGTATTTCCAGGGCGGTGATTATCAATTTGCCATTACCCAGGGAATTTTGGAAGACTTGACCCAATATGTCAATGATTCAACGAATATTAAAGCATTAATGCAGCCATATAACAAGGAAAGGTTAGCCAACTATCCATATCTTATATGGTTGTCACCGGATAGAATAAAGGTTCCGGTTGTGAGACAAGACTGGTTTGATGCGGCAAAATCAAGTAAAACACTTTTGGATGACCCAACTGCAGATAATTATAAAGCATTCTTTCAGGAATTAAAGGAGAACAACAATCTAAAAGCTGCATTTACCGTTCCTGGAGATATAACAGAGCTGGATACTGTATTTAATCTGGCCTTTGGGGTTAAGGCAACCTGGATAAAAGAAGGTGATAAATATGTTTACAGTAAAGTTACAAATGCAGAAAAAGAAAAATTGGCTTTTTATGCAGAGCTTTATAAAGAGGGCTTGTTGGATAATGAATGGTTAACAAAAAAATGGGATACAAAAGAAAGTGCCTTTTACAATGGCGAAGTTGGAGTTGTAAGCGGAACCCAGGGCAGTGTGATTAATATTTACAATAATAAGATGGTTACACAAAATGGTGAAAATGCGAAATTAGTTATTCTTCCCCCGGCAAAGGGTGCAGCACAAGGATATACTCCAGGAGATGTCAGCAAGGAATCCCGCGGTTGGGCAATCAGCAAATATTCTGAAAATAAGGATGTTGCTTTTGCAGTCTTAGAGTATATGGCTGGTCAGGAAGGTCAGCTTCTTGATAAATTGGGCTACGAAGGTGAAGAATACAATATAGAGAACAATGAAATTGTATTAACCGATAAAATATCAGAATGGTGGCCTCGTTTCCATGAATCAATTGCAAATTTTGATGCGCCTATATCAGATAAGACTCCGTATTTCAGCGAAGCAGCCCTTAAATCTTTAGACATGGTCAATACCTATTCCTCTTTTGACAATGGATTTGTTATACCGGATGAATATGCAACAAACTGGGATGCAAGTCAGGCACTTTACATAGAATTTGCCGCGGATGTAATAAGCGGTAACCGTTCCATTGATGAATTTGATCAATTTGTTGCAGATTGGAATGCATTAGGCGGAGCGGAAATTACGGAATACGCGAACACAATATTGAAATAACCAGGGGAAGAAAGGAACGTATGATGTTAACAAGAGAATATCTGATTCAAAATAAAGAAGCTGCGCTGGATAAAGCAATCGGTTCACTCTGTGGCTTAGCGATCGGTGACTCCTTCGGTGATGCCGCAAGAAGCCCGGAAAACCAGAGAGATTACGGAATCACTACGGACTTTAATAAAGGCTCTTCCTGGAGTACGGATGATACGGAATTTGCCCTTTTGACGGCAGAAACCATAATTGAGGCCGGTGGTGATTTTACTTCAGAAGATGTAGTAACGATGTGGTTAAGACATGTGGCAACAGAAGATGAGCTGAAACGCGGCGGTGTCAGCGAAGTGGAAGCATGCAATAATCTGCGGAGAGGCATGCGTCCGCCGGAATCAGGAAGATTCAATGCTTACTATTTAAGCGATGGAGCTGCTATGAGAAGCGGCCCAATCGGTATCCTATGTGCAGGTGATCCGGAAAGAGCGGCCAGACTGGCGGAAATTGATGCCAGCGTAAGCCATCATATGGATGGCGTCTGGGGAGCACAGGCCGTTGCCGTTGCAGTATCCCTGGCAATGGTGGATGCTTCCATGGACGAAATATTAGACTCTGTTTTAAAAACAGCACCAAAAGGGTCCTGGTTCAGAGAAACATTATTACGAGCCTTTCAAATAGTAGATGATGCAAACGGTGATATTGCAGATGCCTGGATGCCATTGCATTATGAATTATTCTCCACACACCGTTCTACGGTGGCCGAAGCGCTGCCGGAAGTATTTGGGTGCCTGAAATTAGAACATGGCAGTTTTAAGTCAGGCTTGATTCTCGCCGGCAATTTCGGGCGGGATGCAGATACCATTGGAGCTGTAGCCGGGGCTGTTCTTGGAGCAAAATACGGGGCAAAAGGCATACCGGAGAAGTGGCTGCAAAAAACCAGATATCCATCCGGAACCTGTTTGGGCTTTACAAAAGGAATTGACATCTTTGACCGGGCAGCCAGATTGGCAGCCTTAATTAAATAATATCCTATGGCCTGTCTGTCTGGTTGACGGACAGGTCATAGTTATCAAAGGAGAATGAGAATATGATACCTGATAAATATTTGGAAAAGGTATATTCCGGATTTTTGGGGATGAATATTGGTATTCGTTTAGGGGCTCCTGTAGAGCCAACCATATGGACTTATGAGCGTATTTTAAATACATACGGTGAAATTACGGATTATGTAAAAGACTATAAAAATTTTGCCGCAGATGATGATGTGAATGGGCCGGTTTATTTTCTCCGGGCTTTATATGATGATGCAAAAGACGGTGATTTGAAACCCCAGGATGTTGCCAGGGCATGGCTGAATTATGCCCGTGAGGGTGTTGGCATGTTCTGGTGGGGCGGCTATGGCATCAGCACGGAGCATACGGCTTACTTAAATTTAAAGCATGGCATTCCTGCACCCCAATCCGGGTCCGTGAATCAAAATGGCCAATTGCTTGCAGAACAGATCGGAGGCCAGATATTCATTGATACCTGGGGACTGGTGAATCCGTGCCGGCCGGACAAAGCAGCTGAGTTCGGGCAGAGTGCCGCCAGTGTGTCCCATGACGGAGAAGGAATATATGGCGCCCGTTTTTTCTGCGCATGCATTGCCCATGCGTTCCAATGCCAGGATATCCATGAAATTATCCAAGTCGGGCTGTCGCAGATCCCTGAACATAGCTTATATACAAAGGTTGTAAATGCAGTACTTGATTTTCACAAAGAAAATAATAATTGGCGTGATTGTTATAACATGCTGGTACGTGATTGGGGGTATGATAAATACGGCGGTGTCTGCCATATAATACCTAACGCAGGAGTATGTGCCTTATCCATGGTATATGGGAATGGAGACTTTGCAAAGACAGTTGAAATTGCCACCATGTGCGGCTGGGATACAGACTGTAATGCAGGCAATGCAGGAACCGTGCTGGGTGTTATGTGCGGGATCGAAGGACTGCCGGAAAGGTATCGCAAGCCAATCAATGATGGCATTATTTTATCCGGAGTTTCCGGCTATTTGAATAATCTGGATGTACCTACTTACGCAAAGGAAGTTGCTCTGCTGGGGTACAGACTGGCCGGGGAAAAAGCCCCTGCCTCCCTTCTTAACAGTATAAAAGAAGGAGAAGTGCATTTTGATTTTGAACTTCCGGGATCCACTCATAATATGAGGTTATCAGATTCATTTTATTGCACTGCAGGCCATTCCACTGATATAGCATACAAAGGAAACGGCTCCCTGAAAATATTAATTGATCGTATGACACGGGGAAATCAGTGTAAGCTTTACTATAAACCTTTTTACCGCCGGGATGAATTTTCTGATGAGCGTTATATGCCGGTTTTTACACCTACGGCATATCCGGGCCAGACAGTATCCATGAAGCTTTATCTGGATCAATGGAACGGCTGGGAAACACTTGGGATAGCGCCTTATGTCCGTTCCATGAGCGATAAGAAGGAGCATTTACAGGGATATGTTAAATCAGTACAGGGGGAATGGATTGACTTGACCTTTGTGATACCGGAGGCAGACGGGGATTTAATTGATGAAGTCGGTATTGTAATTGAAGGTTATTCCATTGCAAAGGCCAAAACCCTGGGATTCTTATACTTAGATGAATTTTCTATTACAGGTAAAAGCAGGTACACTGTTAAAATCGCAAAGCAGCGAAATGAATTTGGTACAATTACCCCATTTTCTATGAATCATGGAGCCTGGGCAAAAGACGGAGAAGCGCTGTCTCTGATGAGGTGTGAACCATCTTTTGCTTATGCCGGTAATTATTTTTCAAAGGATGTAAGGCTGACGGTGCCGGTTACTCCGGTCAATGGGGAAAGCCACCTGTTACAAATCCGTGCTCAAGGTGTAATGCGTGGATATATTGCCGGATTTTCAGAAGAGGGAAAAGCTGCAATTTATAAAAATGATTTTGGTTTTAAGAAACTGGTGGAAACTGATTTTGACTGGAAGCAAGGGACTGCTTATAAACTCACTCTGGAAGCAGCAGGTGATTGGATTGCCTTGTCCATAGATGATGAGAAGATATTAGAAATAAAAGATGACAGCTTCCGGTACGGCATGTTTGGCTGTGGGTCCATTGGTATGGGGAGAACCTTATTCGGTGATTTTGAAATTATAGAGATTTAGCATATATTATCTTTGCTGTGAAACTCTGCCGATCCGTTCACAGGATAGGATATAGGTTCTGTATTGCAGGGAGAGGTCAAGGCAATTCGTTGACTTATCTATTAATTAAGGTATAATTAAAGTATTAGACCTTTTAAACGTAAAGTTAGAGATGAAGCGAGGTATCAATATGGGTTTTGCTCCAATTGAGAATGAAAGATTATCAGATAAAGTTGTACGGGTTATAATGGAACAGATAAAAGACGGAACTTTAAAACCTGGAGATAAATTACCAAATGAACTTGATTTGGCTGATGAATTCTGCGTAAGCAGAGGAATTCTAAGAGAAGCCCTGACGATATTACAAGCAAGAAATTATATCTGTAGAAAGCCGAAAGAAGGTACATTTGTTAATCCGAATATTTTAGATATTATGAATGTTTCAGCAGGAATTACACTAAAAGAAGGTACTTACAGCGATTTAATTGAAATGCGCATTTGCTTAGAACAAAGAACTGTGGAGAAAATTATTGAAACTGCATCTGATGAGGAGATTGCAGAATTATATGATCTGATTTCAGAAACAGACAAGAAAAAAGGAGCGCGTTCCATTGATCACTATTTTCACTATCGTCTTGCAGAGCTTTCCCATAATGCGATGTTTATGAATTTTATTGATTCCTATTATGATATCATTGATGAGGTTGCTGCCCATACTACTAAGAATGCAAACCGCAGACAGGAGATATATAAAGAACATCGTGACATTATTCAGGCGCTTAAGGAAAGAGATAAAGAAAAGGCAAAAGCAGCTGTGGTAGGCCATCTTAAAAATGTATTACAAAATATTAAAAACGGTTGAGAGCAGAGCTCTGTTGCATAAAGCTGACGGGAGTATCTCAAGGAATGTGTAACCCTCCAAGCTGATGTAAATTAGAATGACTCAGTTTGGAGGTGTTTTTATAACGGTATGAAAAAATAGTTAAGCTGAAATAATGAAATAGTGATAAATTTGAAATGGGGTGTGCTATGAATTTACACGATAAAGTAAGTACCGGTTTAAATGGTTTTGATCAGGTAATTGACCATCTTCGGCTTGGAGATAATGTAGTCTGGCAGGCGGATTCGGTCTCTGACTATAAGAAAATGGTTGATCATTTTGTTGTAAAGGCTAAGATGGATCATATGAGATTGGTTTACATCCGTTTTGCCAGCCATGAACAGATACTGGCTGACAGCCAGGATATCAAGGTATATCGCATCGATGCCAGTAAAGGGTTTGAAAGTTTTACTACAGAAATATATAACCTGATTAAAAAAGAGGGTAAAAGGGTCTTGTATGTTTTTGATTGTCTGACTGATCTGCTAAAATACTGGCATTCGGATTTGATGATCGGCAATTTTTTTAAGGCCACCTGTCCATATCTATATGAATTGGATACGGTAGCATATTTCGCTATTATACGAAACTTTCATACCTACAGCACAATTGCAGGTATTCGTGAAACGACTCAGCTTTTACTTGATATATATCAGGTAAATAATAAAACATATATTCACCCCCTCAAGGTATGGCAGCGGTATTCGCCTACCATGTTTTTCCCTCATTTGATTCAAGGCCAGGAGGCTGTCTGTATCACGGCCAGCTCTGACGCTTCTGAGTTGTTTACTAACATTCAGCGGGGGGAAAACCGGCTAGATTATTGGAATGTCATTTTTAACAGAGCAAAAGAGGTGTTGAACGGTTCCCTTAAGCAGCAGGAAGAAACGAAGAAGCACTTAATGTATATGCTGATAGGCAGTGATTCCAGAATGTTTGAACTGTGTGACCGCTATTTTACCTTAAGAGATATTCTGATGATTGCATCCAGGGAAGTCGGCAGCGGTTTTATTGGCGGAAAAAGTGTGGGTATGCTTTTGGCCAGAAAGATTCTGGAGATTGAAGGAAAAAATCGTTTCACGCCATTCATGGAACCTCATGATTCCTTCTATATCGGGGCGGATGTTTTTTACACCTATATTGTACAAAACGGTTGGTGGAGACTTCGTGCAAAGCAAAAGACGAAGGAGGGATATTATAAGTATGCACCTGAACTGAGAGATAAGCTTTTTCACGGAAAGTTCCCTAAGGACATTCAGGAACAGTTTTTGCAGATGCTGGAATATTTCGGACAGTCTCCAATTATCATTCGTTCCAGCTCTCTGCTTGAGGATAACTTTGGGAATGCATTTGCGGGAAAATATGAAAGTGTTTTCTGCGTGAATCAAGGAACTCCTGAGGACCGGTATGAAGCCTTTGAACAGGCCATTCGTACTGTTTATGCAAGCACAATGAATGAGGATGCACTTGATTACAGGATGAACAGGGGGCTTTTTGAACTGGACGAACAAATGGCTATATTGGTCCAGCGTGTTTCAGGCGATCAATATGGAGAATACTTTTTTCCCCATGTTGCCGGTGTGGGAAATTCTTCTAATCTTTATGTCTGGGATGAGAGCATTGATATGAATTCAGGGATGCTTCGTCTGGTATTTGGCCTTGGTACAAGGGCAGTTAACCGGACGGATGGTGATTATGTGAAGGTTGTATGTTTGGATAATCCTTTGCGAATTCCCCCCATGAATTATGAGGATCAGAATAAGTTCTCCCAGCATCGGTTGGATATTCTTTCTTTTAAAGATAATGATTTAGAAAGCATAGACCTGGATGAAATCCTTTCGCTGGATTTAAAAACAGATAAGAAGATGTTTATGAGCCCTGATTATGCAACAGAGTCCCGAATGCGTGAGCTGGGATATATGGATCGAAAGATTCCTCATATTTTAGATTTTAAGAAATTGTTCACGGATACAGAGATCGCCTCAGTATTGAAAGAAATTCTGGCATTATTGTCCCAAGCCTATGATTACCCTGTTGATATTGAATTTACAGCTAATCTAAAAAAAGACAATCTTTTCAAAATCAATCTTCTGCAATGCCGCCCATTGCAAACCAAAGGTTTAGGCAGCACAGTAAAAATACCGGAGCTGGCGGATCATAAGGATTGCTTTTTCTCCGGAAAAGGAAATTTTATGGGGGGAAGTGTACGCCTGCCCATTGATTTTATTGTGTTTATTCCGGCGAACACATACTTAGAGCTGAACGAGCAGGGGAAATATGCTGTGGCCAGGCAGATCGGTTTGATCAACAAAGAAATGAAAGGGAAACATGTCATGCTGGCAGGTCCGGGCAGATGGGGAAGTACAACACCATCCTTAGGTGTACCGGTACATTTTACTGAATTGTGTAACATGACGGTCATTTGTGAGTACTCATCGAGAAAAGCAGGATTTATGCCGGAGCTGTCCTATGGAAGTCATTTTTTTCAGGATATCGTTGAGGCAGGGATTTTTTATGTGGCCATTTTTGATGGATACAAAGATGTAGTATTTAACCCTGACCGCATTCTTAAGGAGGAGAATCGGTTGGCTTCTTTATTACCCCAAAGCGAACAGTTTTCAGATGTAATTCATATTGCTGAAACCGCTGGCATGGAGATATATTCTGATGTTGTGACACAAAGGCTGTTATGCAGATAAGGTCACGCCGGTTTTGAGGAAGTACAGGGTGTGAATCAGACATTAATGGATACAATTTGATAAAGTAGTTATAAGTCTATCCAAACTTAATATTAGGAAGGTGAATCCATGGGACATATTACAAGTAAGGATGCCTATAAGAATTTAGAAGAAAGAATCAATTGGTTTACACAAGGGGCCCCTCCGTCGGACAGCCTGTATAAAATTTTGCAGGTCCTTTATACGGAAAAGGAAGCCAAATGGGTCTCGCTATTGCCGGTTCGTCCATTTACTGCAAAAAAAGCAGCAAAAATCTGGAATACCAGTGAATGGAAAGCAGAAGCTTTTTTAGAACATCTTTGCGGGAAAGCGTTACTTGTGGATTCATTTTATGATGGGGTGCGTCAATTTGTAATGCCGCCGCCAATGGCAGGGTTTATTGAATTTGCATTGATGCGCACAAGAGGTGATATTGACCAGAAATTTTTAAGTGAATTGTATTATCAGTATATGAACGTAGAAGAAGATTTTGTTAAGGACTTATTCTTCGCAACAGAGACGCACCTTGGACGAGTTTACGTGCAGGAGCCGGTTCTGACTAATGAAAATACAATTCATATTTTGGATTACGAAAGAGCGAGCCATATTATTGAGGAAGCGGTTCATATAGGCCTTGGAACTTGTTATTGCAGGCATAAGATGCTGCATGCCGGCCACCCATGTGAAATAAATGCCCCATTGGATGTTTGCCTCACCTTTGGTAATGTTGCCCGTTCTCTTGCAGAAAATGGACACCATGCGAGGTTAATTGATAAGAAAGAGGCAATGGATGTATTAGAACGTTCTTATGCTGCTAATCTGGTGCAAATTGGAGAAAATGTTCGTGAAGCCCCGGCATTTATCTGCAATTGCTGCGGCTGCTGCTGTGAAGCACTGCAGGCAGCAAGAAAATTCAGCCCAATGCAGCCGGTGGCCACTACAAATTATATACCTGAGATTTCAAAGCAATGTGTAGGCTGTGGCAAATGCGAAAAGGTATGTCCGGTATTGGCAATTTCTATGAAAAACAACAGCGGGGGTAAGAGAACAGCTCAAGTGGATCATGAAGTATGTCTTGGTTGTGGAGTATGTGTGCGGAGTTGTCCTAAAGATGCCATTGAGTTAGTGCGAAGAGAGGTTCAAGTTATTACGCCGGTGAATAGTACCCATAGATTTGTACTGCAGGCAATCGAAAAGGGAACCCTCCAAAATCTCATATTTGATAACCAGGCATTTGCCAATCATCGTGCGATGGCGGCAGTACTTGGAGTGATTCTTAAGCTGCCCCCTTTAAAGCAGGTAATGGCCAGCAAACAATTTAAATCCATATATTTAGATAAACTGCTGTCAAATAAAAGTGCCAAAAGGCCGTAATATGCACTGCAAGTCCATAGCCATGTTTTAATGTACAAAATAAGAAATTATAAAAAATTTATCAAAATATTAAACGGGGTGCAGAGGCAATCGGGCTTTTGCTCCTTTTTTGTTAGAGGAAAATGTAATTTATTCAGTGCGTTTGAATATTTGATATTATCAAGAGGCTGCAGCGTGATGTAAGCTCTGTAGAGAGTGGGGCAGTTTTAGACCTAGGCAATAATTTTCTCAAAGGTACAGACAATAAAATGAAAATGGAAACCCGTACAATGTATGTCCTGTGTAAGTGTCTATTTCTTATGCCCAAAGTGATCCTTGGCCGGTTGTGTGTAAACCGGATGATTGAAAAAAAACTCAGAGCCTGGACAGGCGGGGCAAAGGAGACAGGAAAGAGACAGGTGGATTTTTATTATCAAATGAATCTGATCATGAATCCACTCCATCTTTCAGCAAAATTAAAATCATTAAAGAACAGGCTTAATATATTTGATTTTTAAATCAATTATATTAATATAAAAATTAATATAATTGATTTTAATATTGACATTTTTAATATATAGTTGTATATTATAGTCAAATAACACATCAGGATGGTGAAAATAATGAAATACAAAGCTCCGGGCAAATGCCCCGTATGCGGCGAAAAGCTTTCCATAACAAGGCTTGGCTGTCCCAAGTGCTCCACAATCATTGAAGGAGATTTCCAGCCTTGTGAATTCTGCCGCCTTCCGGAAGAAGATCTTGAGTTTGTCAAGGTGTTCATAAGATGCCGCGGTAATATCAAGGATGTTGAGAAAGAACTGGGCATCTCTTATCCCACGGTCCGGGGGAAACTGGATTCGGTCATAAGAGGCCTTGGGTATGAAGTATCATCAAAAGAATCAATTAAGGAGAATGAAGATAAAGCAACCGCCAGGAATGAAATTCTTGACCAATTATCAAAAGGTAAAATCTCCCCAAAGGAAGCAACGGAACGAATTAAAAATCTATAATTAATAGGAGGGTCAGTCCATGAGTGAACAACAAAGAATACTGGAAATGATAGAAAAAGGGCAGATTACCGCTGCCGAAGGTATGGAGCTTTTGGAAGCTCTGAATGTGACTAAGGGAACAGAATCAATCCAAAGGGTTGAAGCTGTAACTGCTGCAAGACGAAACTATAAGTTCCTTAAAGTAAAAGTAACGTCGGATGATAATTCCGTTAATGTTAACGTAAATATACCGTTACGTTTGCTGACTACGATCAGTGAAATTGCTGATAAGATGACTACTATGGTTCCTGCTGATGCCAGAAGAGAGATGGAAGCCAAGGGGATCAATATTTCCAGCATCGATTTTGCAAAGATAATCGAGGAGATCATAAACGGTACCTTGGATGATCCGAATATCGTTGATGTGGAAGCCTGGGATGAAAGCCATAAAGCAATGGTAAAGGTGAAAGTGTATGTCGATTAAGGGCTTTCATTTTTTGAGGATCAAGCTCCAGATCGAGAACAGAAGGTTCATAAGTATTCCCTTTCCAATCCCCTTGTATATCTTTCAGGAATTATTGGACTGTTTTCAGGATTTACTGACTGTCGCATGTTTTTTTGTACCAAAAGTGCCTGATCCCGGTTCATCCTCCCCAATCACCGTCCATTCAGTGAAAGTACTCATTATTGCAGCCATGAAGCTGCTGGATTCCTTATCCGGGGATGAACCATATAATCTTGTGGATGTCACCACCGGCAAAGTCAAAGTATTAATTAAAATCAGGTAAAGCATGTCTATTGGAGGTAAAAATGACGAAGCCGTTCATAAAATATATATCAATCGTATTAACCATATATCTGATGTCATATGTATCACACACGGTTTATATTGGCAGCATCCCGGCACTTCTTATTATGGGATTGGTACTGTTGGCAGTAAACTTTATATTAAAGCCGATTCTGCTGTTGCTTACACTGCCGGCCAACTTACTGACCTTAGGACTATTCAGCTTTATTGTGAATGCCTGGACGATTATGATCGCAGATCATTTTGTAGCAGACATAAGCATGGGAGGTTTTCTTAATTCACTGCTGGCTGCCTTTATCATTGCTGTCTTTAATCATCTGCTCAGAGATATGAATAAGGGGTAAATAAATAGGTTATAAGTGTTGGGCGCATATGGAAATATTATAATCGAAGAAAAGAAGAGAAAGAGGGTAGTCCGGATATGATTTTGGAGTATCCTCTTATTTGTTGCGTCCTTCAAATAAAGCCGAAGGGAGAAGACTGAAAAAATTGTGATTTTTACACAAAATAATTCTGATAATTGTTATATAATTAACATTGAATAATAAAAAGAAAACCAATATAATAACAGAGTATCAATTGTTCTTTGAAAAAATCATATCTATATAGCTGTTTAAAACGTAGCTGGGAACACGCGGCATACTGCTGGTATCATATATACCGATTAGCGTATGAGGGTGTTTCGTGGCCACCCGAACCGCCGGCAGTACACCAGTCATATAGTCTATGAAACAAAGCTTGTTATGTATTTAATACTAGGAGGTAATGATGAAAGGAACCCTGCTTGTAAAGAATGTAAAACATCTTGTGACATGTGACGCAGATGACAGACTGCTGGAGGGAGTGAATGTGCTGATAAAGAACGGTGTAATAGCCGAAATCGGCAGCAATGAACAAACAGCTGATGATGTGATTGACGCATCTAATATGGTGATGTATCCGGGACTTATTAATACTCACCATCATTTATATCAAACCTTCAGCCGTAATTTACCTCAGGTTCAGAGGATGGAATTATTCCCATGGTTAAAAACTTTATATGAAATCTGGAAGCACGTAGACGAGAACGTGGTTTATTACAGTTCCCTTACCGGACTTGGGGAGCTGTTAAAAACAGGGTGTACCACCTGTTTGGACCATCATTATGTGTTCCCAAAGAATGCCGGGACAGGGCTATTGGATGCCCAGTTTTCTGCAGCAGAAGCGCTTGGCATCCGTTTTCACGCCACAAGAGGCAGTATGGATCTGAGTGTGAAGGACGGCGGTTTGCCGCCGGATTCCGTTGTCCAGACAGTGGATGAGATTTTAAAGGATTCCGAAGCTGCTGTGAAAAAGTTCCATGATCCCAGCCCATATTCCATGCGCCAGGTGGCATTGGCTCCCTGTTCGCCCTTCAGTGTGACCGGGGAACTTTTGGAGGAATCGGCAAAGCTGGCCAGAAAGCTGGGGGTAAGACTTCACACTCATCTGGCGGAGACAAAGGATGAGGAACAATTTACCCTTTCTCACTTCGGTATGCGGCCTTTAGCATATATGGAAAGCCTGGGCTGGGTCGGCCCCGATGTATGGTATGCCCACGGGATTCATTTTAACGAGGATGAACTGGAGCTTTTGGCCAGAACTCAGACAGGTGTGGCTCATTGTCCCATTTCCAACATGAAGCTGTCTTCAGGCATTGCTTCCATCCCGGAAATGCTGAATCTGGATGTTCCTGTAGGTTTGGCAGTGGACGGATCAGCCAGCAACGACGGCTCCAATCTTCTGGAAGAAATGAGAGTGGGCTACCTTCTCCACAGGCTGAATGACAGCCGGAAGGCGCCCAGCGGATATGATATGCTGAAAATCGCAACCAAGGGCAGTGCAAGGGTGCTGGGCCGGGAAAATTTAGGAGAAATTTCTCAAGGTATGGCGGCGGATTTTTTCCTGGTCAATTTAAACCGTATTGATATGATAGGCGCTCAGTTTGACCCAATGTCGGTTTTGTGTACGGTAGGGCTGAAGGGCAGTGTGGATTATACGGTTGTAAACGGCAATATTGTTGTGAAAGAAGGCCGGCTGGTGCGAATGGACGAAGAGAATTTGGTTCGGAAAGCGAATGAGGCCGTAGCTGATTATTTAAATAACTAAAACATTTCCTGTATCACTGAACAGAGTGGCGGGAAATGCTGCCCCTCTGTCAGATCAGGAAGATAGAGGGGTACTTTTGTTTGTACCGATTACAAACAGTAAGCTTTCAGATACTGTAAAAAATCTTCATTTTGCAGTTGGCAGATATATTTTTATCCTGGTCAAAGAAATTACAGGACCTCAGGATATGGAGTTACCGGATGGCTGCTCTATTAGAGAATTTCAATCTGATCAAGATGAAGATGATTGGTGATGTATCAGGAACAAAGCTTTTTCAAATCTTAAAGGAAACACGACTCCCATCACACTGGAAATAGTGAGTGATCAGGTGTGCAGCTTTATGCAGACAGCTGATGAAAATGTGTAAAATGCTCATGCTGCAGGCTTTTATAAACGTTCCGGTTTAAAGGCCTCAGAACGTATAGAGTTAGACGAAAGGGAAATTCGCTTTTTATTTTGAAGATGAAACTTAGAGAATTAAGGAAAAGTCAGACGCAGTCCGAAAATCGGGACTGCGTCTTTTGGTTCCGAATAATACACAAAGACATTGAGAAAGTGCCATATTGTGAAAGCTGTTTTATGCAAAATTAATTACAATATAGAAAAAGGGTTTGTTTAAACAACGAGGAGGAATAAAGATGCATCGGAAGACAGCGCTGGTTACAGGTGGAGCAAGAGGGATTGGGAAACAGATTTCTTTGGATTTAGCGGAAGAAGGGTACAACATCGTTATAAATTACCACAATGACAAGGAAGCAGCCTGTGAGATATGCAAAACGGCAAGGGAGCATGGGGTAGAGAGTCTGGCTGTATATGCGGATTTGGGAAGTGTCAAAGATATTGAGCATATGTATCAGATTGCCTTTGATAAATTCGATGTAATAGATTTGGTTGTGAACAATGCAGGTATCAGCAGTGAAGTGTATTTTCTCGAGGCAACAGAAAAGATGTTTGATGATATGACGGCAATTGACTGGAAAGGATTGTTTTTTAGCAGTCAGATTGCCGCAAAAAGAATGGTGGAAAAAAATGTGAAAGGAGTAATCATTAACATCTCATCCAATCAGGTAGAAGGATGCTGGCCAAGAGCCACCATTTACGGGCCCACAAAAGCGGCTGTTGCCAAGTTTACAAAAAATGCAGCGATGGAGCTGTCGTTAAAAGGAATACGTATGGTAGCAGTGGCTCCGGGCTATACGGATGTGGGCTGGGAGCCTGGGGATATCCGGCTGGAAGCGGCAGAACGGCTTCCGTTCAAACGGTTTGCAACGACAAAGGAGATCGCTCAGGCGGTGGTTTATCTGGCATCGGATAAAGCGGCATATATTACAGGGACTTCTTTAATGATAGAGGGAGGGGCCACCCTTCCGGTGGTTGCAGCCAATGACTTTGTGGAGGTAAAGTAGAATGGAGGAGTATCAATACTACAATCAGCTCTTAAAAGGAGATGGAGGCGCACTGAAAAGAGCGTTGTATAAGTCTATGGGATTTACGGATTCAGCTCTGGAAAAGCCGCTGATTGCCATTGTCAATACATACACCAATGCAACGCCGGGCCATTTCAACATAAATGAAATGTGTGAACAGGTGAAAAAAGGAATTGAATCCGGAGGGGGTACAGCTATGGTGTTCGGCAGCATTGCCCCATGTGACGGCATAGCGGAAGGCCATGATGGGATGCGGTACATTTTGCCATCCAGGGACTTAATAACCGCCTCCGTTGAATGCATGGTAAGGGCCCATAAATTTGATGGACTGGTATTGCTTGGTTCCTGCGATAAAATTGTACCGGGGCTGCTGATGGCTGCTGCAAGACTGGATATTCCTTCTGTTTTTTGTAATAGCGGCCCCATGATGCCTGCAGTATATAAGGATAAGCATTATGACGGAAATATTGTAACAGAAGCAATTGGCTGGAAACAACGGGGAGAAATCACACAGGAGGAGTTCCGGGAAATAGAGAACCTGGCGGAGCCCTGTGTTGGTTCCTGTGCCATGTTAGGGACTGCAAATACCATGGGCTGTATGGCGGAAGCATTGGGAATGAGTTTGCCGGGAAGTGCGGCGGTACCTGCAATTCACTCCAAGCGCATGCAGATTGCATACACCACCGGAGAAGCAGTTGTTGAGCTGGTTGTAAAAAATATAACAGCCCGTAAGATCATTACAAAAGATTCCATATATAATGCCATGGCCGTTTTAATGGGAATCGGCGGATCGACCAATGCCATTATGCATTTACAGGCCATACACAAGGAAGCAGGATTAGGGGAATTGCCTCTGACTTTATTTGATGAATTAAGCAGAAGAATCCCCCAAATAGCATCGGTTTATCCTGCGTCTCCCTACGATATGGTGGATTTTTATGAAGCTGGAGGTGTGCCGTCGGTCATGAAGGAATTGGAGCCTCTGCTTCGTTTGGAATGCCTGAATATTACCGGTCATACCATGAAGGAATCTTTAAAGCAGCTGGGTTTTTCTAAACGAAGGGAAGTAATCAGATCCATCAGTGACCCCTTTCATTTAACAGGAGGAGTTGCAGTCTTAAGTGGAAATCTTGCTCCCCTTGGGGCCGTTGTAAAACCTGCGGCCATGCCGGGCCATTTGATGAGAATAGAGGGGAAGGCACGGGTATTCCAGAGTGAACAGGAAGCGTGCCACGCCATATTAGATGGACTGGTGGAAAAAAATACCATAGTGGTTCTGCGATATGAAGGCCCCAAAGGAGGCCCTGGTATGCCGGAAATGTATCGTCCTATGAAATGTCTGGAAGGCATGAATTTGTCAGACAGCTGTGCATTGGTAACAGACGGAAGGTTTTCCGGATCCAACAGGGGCTGCTTTGTAGGCCATATATCGCCGGAAGCCTACGAAGGAGGAACCCTTGCCCTGGTGGAGAATGGCGATATCATCCGAATTGATATAGATAACAGAGAAATCTCTTTATTAGTGGAAGACGCCGTATTAAATGAAAGAAAAAGACATTGGATCCGCCCGGAAAAAGAAATTTCGGACGGATACTTAAATACTTATAAAAAAATCAGCCAGTCAGCGGCACAAGGCGCAGTGGTGGGATAGGAGCAGGGTATGATAGAATGGAAAAATGATGATGAATTATTTGAATTAATGAGGCGTGAAATGTATTCAGCCGTAATCGGTGATATTTTAGATAAGATGGGCTATTTTCATCAGTTTCTGCCCCAGAAGATACAGCCGGTCAATACCAGAATGGTAGTGGCGGGGCGTGCAATGACGGTGTTGGAGGCCGATGCGTTTGAAGAACTTTCCTATGGACAGAATCCCCTTATGAAGAAACCTTTTGGACTGATGCTGGAGGCGTTAGATGATTTAAAAAAGAATGAAGTATATATCTGTACCGGTTCTTCACCTTCTTACGCTCTGGTGGGTGAACTGATGTGTACCAGAATGCAGATTTTAGGCGCAGCAGGGGCTGTTGCAAATGGTTTCCACAGGGATACAAACGGAATAGAGGAATTAAAATTTCCATGTTTTTCCTATGGCAGATATGCCCAGGATCAGGCACCAAGAGGAAAGGTTATTGACTTCAGAGTGCCCATTGAGATTGAAGGGGTTCGCATTTTCCCGGGTGATATTATCTTTGGGGATTTGGAGGGGGTTCTGGTGATTCCTAAAGCAGTAGAAAAAGAAGTCATTCAAAGAGCATATGAAAAAGCTACTGGGGAGAAGATGGTGGCAGAGGCGATAAAAGGCGGAATGGGAGCAAAAGAATCCTTTGACAAGTTTGGGATTATGTAAACAACTGGAATTGCTATATCTGACTGGTTATGATATCATGATACCGAATATTGCTCTGCTGCATTTTGGTTGTTTTTTACGAAGGGAATCAAAGGAGATATCATATGCAGGAAATCATGAAAAGCATTTGTACATTATTAAACAATGAAGAGTATAAAGTGGCAATAAGAAAAGCCGGTAAATACAAGTTCCAAAAAAGTTATAGATTTGAGATGCATAAGCACCAGGAATATGAGATCAACTACATAAACGTAGGCTGCTGCGTCATGAAGATACATAATGAGTATGTTCCCTTAAAAGCAGGGGATTGTATTATTATTAATCCTTATGTAAGACATTCTTTTATGGTTGACATGAGCAATGCATGCTGCATAACTCAGTTGGAGTATTCCGTAACCGTACCCAAAGAGCTTGAGGGAAAAATTCCGGTATTGGATCAGACGGGGATTTACACAAAAGTGGTGTCTTGTGAGAATTTGTGTAAAGCCCTGGAAAATGTGAGCAGAATATTCCGGGAACAGACGGAAGAAAATGAATATACAAGCGCACAATTGGAGCTGGCTTTGGCTCAGATGTACGTGGTGTTTTCGGAGCAGTATATTAAAATGAAGGAAGAGGAAGATTCGGAATTACATGGGGTGGTGGGGAAAGTGATACGGTATATCAATGATCACATAGAGGAAGAACTCAATGTGGAGGAGATTTCCAGGAAATACCATGTCAGCGACAGATATATCCGAAAGTACTGCAATAAATATCTTGGCATGAATTGCACAACATATATCACCATGCTCCGCATAGCAAAGGCCAAAGAACTGCTTTGGAACAGCAGTAAAAGTATTACTGACATAGCCATGCAGACGGGATTTAGCAGTTCCCAGTATTTCAGCCGTGTATTTCGCAAATATGCCGGTATGACACCGGCTGATTACAGAGAAATGTGGAGAGGAAAAATTGCGGATGAATTTTAAAAGGAATGTTTTTGTCACAGGCCTTCAATTGGGAGAAGGGTGTATATGGGATCAAGAATGCGGCGGCGCTTATTAGAATCTTTTATTTGTGACTACAGCCCGGAAAGAAAAAGACAAGGGAGAATCGATCATGGTACATTCTCCCTTGTTTTTTTGTGTAAAGTTATTATCAATCAGTTCCGAAAAATACACAAAAAATCATATAAAGTTCCTGTGAGTTAAAGAGAATCATTGGAATCATTGATATAATGTCTATAGAAAATTGAAAAACATGAAATTATTTTATTTGATTTGTATAACACATGACTTGCTTAAGGAACTTAACAGAAATAAGTGCTGATCATGAAACGGTCATAATGGTTTGACATTGGGTGAGGAGAAAATACACATGGGCCATGTACTTGAGTTTAAAAATATTTCAAAATATTTTCCAGGTGTGAAGGCACTGGATCAGATATGCTTCCAATCATTTGGGGGAGAGGTTCTGGCATTCCTGGGAGAAAACGGAGCTGGAAAATCCACATTGTTAAAGGTGTTAAATGGAGATTATCAGCCAACAGAGGGAGAGTACCTGCTTGACGGGGTCCAGAAGCATTTTAACACGCCTCATGAAGCAATTCAGGAGGGAATCAGTGTCATTTATCAGGAAAGGCAGATATTGCTGGAGTTAAGTGTATCAGAGAATATTTTTCTGGGAAGAATGCCGGCCAACCGGCTGGGGGTGATTGATACAGCCAAAGCCAATAAAATGACACAAAAAATCATTGATGAATTTGGTTTGCCGATTGCCCCCGCTGCTAAGGTAAAGGATTTAAGCATTGCCTATCAGCAGATGGTTGAAATCATGAAGGCTTACAGCAGAGAAAATTTGAAGGTCATTTGTTTTGATGAGCCAACAGCCAGTTTAAGTGATTCTGAAATTGAGAGCCTGTTTCGTATCATAGAAAAGCTAAAAGAGCAAGGAAAAATTATTATTTATGTTTCTCATCGAATGAGTGAAATACAGCGGATTGCGGATAAGGTGGCAATTTTCAAGGATGGCCGGTATGTGGACACGGTAATAACCAAAGAAATTGAGGAAAAAAAGCTGATCAAGATGATGGTCGGCCGTGACCTGGGTGATATTTTCAAAAGTCTGGACAGGAATAAGCAAATAGGGGATGTTCTTTTAGAAATAAAAGATGTTTCCTCCGATTATGTGAAAAAGGCTTCCTTTACTTTGCGAAAAGGTGAGGTACTGGGGTTTTCCGGATTAGTTGGGGCCGGCAGGACAGAATTAATGCGGGCGATTATAGGGGCAGATAAGCTTCGGACCGGAGAAATTTATCTGGAAGGAAAGAAGATTACCAACCATTCCCCAAAGGAGGCGGTAGAAAACGGAATTGTTCTTGTGCCGGAAGACCGTAAACTGCAAGGGATCTTATCCAACTTAAGTGTTTCAGGCAATGTGAATATATCCTTATTGGATAAAAATTCTAACAGGTTCGGTGTAATTGATACAAAGAAAGAGAAAGAAAAAGTAGAAAAAAGCATAAAGGATTTTCGGATAAAGACTCCTTCACCGGATAAGAAAATTGTGGAATTATCCGGGGGTAATCAGCAAAAATGCATTGTTGCCAGGTGGATTGTAACAAATCCCAAAGTACTGATCCTGGATGAGCCCACCAAAGGAATTGACGTAGGGGCAAAGTCTGAATTCTATCATATGATCTGTGAATTCGCAAAGCAAGGGTTTGGAGTTATCTTAATATCCTCAGAATTACCCGAAGTAATTGGTCTTTCCGATCGGATTATTGTAATGAAATCCTTGCGGATATCAGGAGAAGTCAGTCGGGAAGAAGCAACGGAAGATGAATTATTAAGATTGGGAATGATAGGAGAATAAGATAATGAACAAAAATGAGAGAAAGATAAAACAGATGAAAGATGGCGCTGCAAAACGGATTATGAATGGAATCGGAGAGGATAAATTAGTTTTGTCTGCTGCGATCGTTGTAGTATTTATACTGTTTACATCCTTAAACCCCAATTTTTTAAGCATGCAGAACATGATTAATCTATTGGTTGCCGCCTCACTGGTTGGGATGGTAGCGGTCGGTCATACCTATCTGATTATTGCAGGGCAGAATGATTTGTCTCCAGGCTCCCTGGCAGCTTTTTCCGGGGTTGTTGTGGCCTTATTGCTGAACTGGGGTATGCCGCTGCCCGTTGCAATTTTGCTCACCTTATGCAGCGGGGCTGCAGTGGGACTGTTCAATGCCTGGATGGTGAATAAAATCAAGCTGGAGGCGTTTATCGCCACCCTGGTGACCCAGGCAATTGTGAGAGGGTTTGCCTATATCATCTGCAATGGAAAGCCGGTTGCTATAAGCAACAAATCCTTTATCCTTTTAGGAAAACTGAGAATCCTCAATATTCCGCTGGCAGTCTGGTGTATGATCCTTTCTTTTGTAATTTTTGGGTTCATTCTATCAAAAACAAGATTCGGACGCAGCATTTATGCAATTGGCGGCAGCACGGAAGCAGCAAGATTGGCAGGATTAAATCCACAGAGAATGAATACTCTTTGCTTTATTATTATCGGTTTGCTTACATCTTTAGGAGGAATCATATTTTCCGCAAGAATGAATTCAGGCCAGCCGTCAGCCAATATCAACCTGGAGTTTGATGCCATAACGGCTGTTATATTAGGCGGAGTCTCTTTTTTAGGCGGTGTGGGCAGTATGGGCGGGACCGTGTTGGGAGTCATTTTGATTCAGGCATTTAATACAGGACTTATTATGGTTAATGTGCCCAGTTTCTGGCAGTATGTAGCCCGTGGAGCTTTATTGCTGTTTGCTTTGGCATCGGATTACATCAGAAAGGAACGGCGGGAAAAGGAGTTATTAGCGGCAAGCATGAAAAGTGCATCATAGAAACACCCGGTATAATACCAGGAGTATGGATACATACAGGCTTCGGTAACATTTCACATGAGAATGTGGATGGATATAAAATTCTTAGAGGAGGAATAAAAGATGAAAAAAAAGCTGTTAAGTGTATTGTTATGTGCGGCCATAGCAGGGGCAATGTTAGTTGGATGCAGCACAGGGGAGACAACGCAGACGGAAACAGGCGGAGAAAAAAAGACTCAGGAGGAAGAAAAATTAGTTGTTTATGGTATTTATAAAGCAGGAGATCAGACCTGGTTTATTGATGAAGGGGAAGCTGCAAAAAAAGCAGTGGAAGCGGCCGGCGGAGAGTTTATCTATGTTGATGCTAAAATGAATCCAGAAGAATATTTAAAGGCCATTGATAACGCAATTGCAAACAATGCTTCCGGTATTGTAACCTGCATCCCGGATCAAACCATGTCCCAGGCAGTCATAGACAAGGTACAGGCAGCAGGCATTCCAATTGTTGCCGCAGATGATGCCCTTCAGGATGCTGCCGGTGAAAAACTTGCTCCATGGGTTGGAATCAATGCTTATAAAATTGGTGAAGCAAATGGAGAATGGCTGGGGAAATACGTAAAGGATAATAATCTTTCTTCCGATGGGGAAGCCGGACTTCTGATTATGACTATGGATACTGTATCCAGTTGCGTGCCCAGAGCAGAAGGCGAACTGGATAAATTCACAGAATTAGTTCCGGATTTTAATACCGGTAATATTTTCAAAGCGGATTACGATGGAACCACTGATAAAGGGAATACGGCCGCCGCCGCCGTCATTACTGCGAATCCACAGATTAAAAAGTGGATTGTAACAGGTGCAAATGAGGAAGGCTGTATTGGTGCGGCACGTGCACTGGAAAGCGCCGGGCTTGATGGGGAGGCATGCGTAGTAGGGCTTGGCGCCTATATGTCCAAAGACGAATGGAATAATAAGGGAGCGGAAGGAACCTGTGTAAAAGCTTCCGCATATTTCTCGGCCGAATCAGTAGGTGCAGGATCCGTTAAGGTACTGTTGGACCTTATAAATGGAAAAGAGGTAGAAAAGGAGATTGCGGTAGATGCAATTGTTGTTACTCCGGAAACCTATAAAGAGGTTATGGGAAGCTATGCAGAATAGAAGGTCCTGGTAAGATCCCCGAAGCGATGAAAACTTTATTAACCTAAAATTAAAAGTATATGGAAGTATGTCTGTACGGCATATACTCTGATTGAGCATGATTAAAAACCTTTTATTCCTTATATAGGCAAAATACTGGAGAATAGTATTGAACAGTCAAGTATATCTTTGCTATAATAAGAACAGCAGAATAAAAAGTGAGAGTGATTTCTTTGAATAAATATTATGATATATACTTGGACTTAGTAAAGGATATAAAAGAAAAGAAATATTTGCCGGGAGATTTTTTACCTGTTGAGATGAAGTTGGTTGAAAAATATCATGTTTCCAGAGAAACGGTGAGAAAGGCTCAGGCACTTTTGATGGAAAATGGCCTTATTCAGAAAAAGCAGGGCCGCGGGGCTATCGTTCTTGATATTAATAAACTTAAATTCGCCGGCTCTGGTCTGGTCAGTTTTAATGAAATGCAAAAAAAGCAGCATTTAAAAAGTGAAACAGCCATTTTGAAAAATAAAAGAGAAAGAATTTCAGGAGAATTAGCTAAGAAGCTTGATTTAAGTAAAAGAACGGAAGTGCTTTCTCTTGAGAGACTGAGAAAAATAAATGGAGAAGCAATTATCTTAGATAAGGATTACTTAATAGCTGAAATTATTCCTGAGATTCCATCATCAGCGGCACAGCTTTCTATCTACAATTATATTGAACATGATCTGGGTCTGAATATTGGGTATGCCAACAAAGAAATTACCATTGAACCTGTGACAGAGGAAGATAAAATACTGCTGGATATTCATAATGACACGCATGTGGCGGTTATTAGAAGTGAAGTTTATTTAGAAGATACGAGATTTTTTCAATACCATGAAGCAAGGCAGCGTGTGGATACATTTCGGTTTGTTGATTTCGCAAGAAGAAAAAATTTAATAGATTTTTAAATGAAATGAGGCTATGAAAAAACAATTAATTTTTCATAGCCTCATTTCATATGTTAAGTATAAAATTATTCCTCTTGTAATTGCTTTTCAAAAATTTTCATTTTAGAAAATACAAGAGTAAGAACAACCGTGATCGCAATGGAAGTTCCCATTGCCAGGAAATATACGCCCCAATATTCCGTAAAGACAGAAAGGAAGGCAGGTAATCCGGAAATTCCAATTGATCCGGCTTTAACACCTGCAAATGAAACAATTCCTCCTGCAACTCCGGCACCAATCATTGAAGCAATAAATGGGAAACGGTAACGTAAATTCACCCCGAAAATAGCAGGTTCTGTAATTCCCAACCATGCAGAAATAGCGGCTGATACTGCAACGCCTTTCATTTTTTTGTTTTTACAGATGAAGAATATTGCCAAAGCTGCGGCACCCTGTCCGAGACTTGCCATTACCTGGATTGGCCAAAGTGTTGCATAACCAAGAGCCCCAATCATTTGTAAATTAACTCCTAAGAATAAATGATGCATTCCGGTAACAACAAGGGGAGATACGATAGCTCCGAATATTACTCCGGCTATTACAGGAGAAATATCAAATAAACCGACAACTCCGTTTGTGATTAAGTTTGCAAACCACATTGTTACAGGTCCAATAATTGTAAAAGTAAAGAATCCGGTGATTAACAGTGTCAAAGGAGCAACAAAAATCAGCTGGACCATATCCGGTATTCTCTTGGATAAAAACTGCTCAGTTTTTGCTAAAAGGAAAGATGAGAATAAAATAGGTATAACCTGCCCTTGATATCCGATTTTCGCAATGTTCAGCCCTAAGATATTCCAATACTGAACCTCCTCAGGTGTCCTTGCATATTGTGCACCTGGCATCAATGCGGGATTTATTAAGATAAGTCCAAGTACAATACCTAAAACCGGATTTCCGCCAAACTTTTTAACTGCTGACCAGCCAACTAATGCAGGTAAAAATGAAAATGATGTGCTGGCGATGACGTTTATCATATTAGAAATGCCGGCCCAGCCAGGATGAACTTCTAAAACGGGCTGTTCATAAAAGATTCCCGGATTGGCAAGAAGATTGTTCAATCCCATCAATATGCCGGCGGCAACAATGGCTGGTAAAATCGGGATGAAGATATCAGCAAGGACCTTTACACCTCTTTGAACAGGATGTAACTTTTTATTGCTTTCCTGTTTTACTTCTTCCTTACTGGCTTCCTTTAACCCTGTTTCCTTGATAAGCGCAGCATATGCTTTGTTAACCAATCCCGGCCCGACAATGACTTGAAATTGTCCATTGGCTGAAAAGCTGCCTTTTACAATTTCTATTTTTTCCAATTCTTTTGTATCAACCGCTTTTTCATCTTTTAAAATAAATCTTAACCGGGTGACACAATGCGTTGCGGATGTTATATTGGGAAGTCCGCCGACAGCATTTATAATTTGTTTGACCTGCTCGTTTAAATCCATAGAAACTACCTCCTCCTTAATCGTATGCCCTTTTAAATTTGACTAGACAAATTATAAATATAATTTAACATGATTGAATCATGCATGTCAAGGTATACTTTAAAAAAACATGTATTTATCTGTACTTTATTTGATTGTTTTCTTCTTCTCATAAAAGTATTGCATTTTTTATGAATAGTGAATATAATTACTATGTAACATTTGTCTAGTCAAATTTCGAGCAAATGCCTTTGAGAATAAAAATGTTTCAGTTTCAGCAAAGAAAAAAGATAGTGGAGGAGATTACAATGAGACCAAATATTCTGTTGATGATTTCTCATGACAGCGGAAGGAAATTTAGCAGCTACGGATATAAAGTAGATACTCCTGCGATTCAGCAGATGTCAGAAGAGGGGATTCAATTTAATCAATACTTCTGCACAGCGCCGCAGTGCAGTCCCAGCAGAGCCAGCATTTTAACAGGTCTGTATCCCCATAATAACGGAATGATGGGGCTGGCTCACTTAGGTTTCTGCATTGACGGAAGTCATACAACCTTGCCTAAAGAATTGCAGAAGAACGGATATGAAACCACATTGATTGGATTAAGCCATGAAACGATCAACGTTGCTCCGCCCATTGAAGAGCGGGTTTTCTCTTCAACCTATGACTTAGGGTATGACAACTTTATTCCTGTTCCAGGTGACAGAGCTCCGAGAGTTGCAGAAGAAGTGATTACGTTCTTAGAAAGGCATAAGGGAAATCAAGAACAGCCATTTTACCTAAATGTCGGTTTTTTTGAAACTCACAGGAGCTTTGACGAGTATGCACCATATGCAGACAAACGGGAAGAAGTTAAGGTGTTTGACTTTCTGCCGGATACGCCTAATGTAAGAGAAGATATTACACTATTTAACGGTTCTGCTAAGGTCTTAGATGCTGCCATTGGAAAGATCAATCATACATTGTCAGAAACAGGATTAGATAAAAACACCATTGTTATTCTTACAACAGATCATGGAGTGGATTTTCCGGGAGCAAAAGGAACTTTAAAGAATGCAGGATTGGAAACCGCATTAATCGTTGTTTTGCCTGACGGCAAACAAAAGAACGCTCAAAAAGAGGCATTGCTGTGTAACGTTGATCTGCTGCCAACGGTTCTGGACTTGATCGGAGCAGAAATTCCTGATAATCTCGATGGAAAAAGCTTTGCTCATTTGTTGAAATCAAATGAGGATACCGGAAGAGAATCGTTCTTTTCAGAACTGACCTGGCATGATCGGTACCACCCAATGAGAGGATTAAGAACCAGGGAATTCAGTTATGTGAAAAACTTCGCAGATGGTCCGAAAGTGTACTTGCCCATAGATTCCCATTTAAGCTTATCCGGCGTTGATACCAGAGATAAATATTATGTTCCAAATGAAGAAGAAGAATTGTACGATTTACAAAAAGATCCTTTAGAGGAAAACAACGTGATCAATCATCCGGATTATCAGCATATTGCCTCTGAATTCAGAAAGAAAGTAGAGAACTGGATGGTTCAGACAAAGGATCCCCTTTTAAAAGGCCCGGTCATTGGTACCGGATCAAAAAGATGGGAGAAAGAGATAGAAGAGGGCAGGGCATACCCCGGAAAAAAGAAGTATTATGAACTGCATCCGGAAGGGGGAGGAGTTCAATCATGATAGATTTCAAAAAAAGCGTTGTGTATCAAATCTATCCAAAATCATTTAAGGATTCAAACGGGGATGGATTTGGAGATTTAAAGGGTGTAACCGAAAAATTAGATTATTTGCAGGAACTGGGTGTGGATTACATTTGGCTCACCCCATTCTATGTGTCACCGCAAAATGATAACGGCTATGATGTTGCGGATTATGGGAATATAGATCCTGCTTTCGGGACAATGGATGATTTTGAAGAAATGGTAGCTGCCGCCAGGGAAAGAAATATGGATATTATGCTTGATATGGTATTTAATCATACATCTTCTGAACATGCGTGGTTTAAAAAAGCAATTGTAGGAGAGAAGAAATACCGGGACTACTATATTTTTAAAAAGAGTGAAGGCGGTAAAGTACCAACCAACTGGAAATCTAAATTCGGCGGGTCTGTTTGGGAGCCTGTTGAAGGAACCGATGAATATTACCTTCATCTGTTTGACAAAACTCAGCCAGACTTAAACTGGGAGAATCAAGAAGTAAGGAAAGAAATTTTTGATGTTGTAAACTTCTGGATTAATAAAGGCATCAAAGGATTCCGCCTGGATGTCATTAACCTGATTTCCAAGCCTGATGATTGGAAGGACGATCATATGGGAGATGGAAGGCGTTTTTACACGGACGGTCCAAGGATTCATGAATTTTTAAAGGAATTGAACAGAGAAACATTTGGAAAATATGATGATATTATTACAGTGGGAGAAATGTCATCAACAACCATAGACCATTGTATCCGCTACTCCAATCCAGAGGAACAAGAATTATCAATGGTGTTTAATTTCCACCATTTAAAAATCGATTATAAGGATGGAGAAAAATGGTCGTTAAAGGATTTTGATTTTGAAGAGCTGAAAAACATCTTCGATTTATGGCAAAATGGAATGACAGAAGGCAATGGCTGGAATGCAGTGTTTTGGTGCAATCACGATCAGCCCCGTATTGTTTCGCGAATCGGGAATGACAGGGAATACCACAAGCAATCTGCAAAAATGCTTGCCACAGCCATTCATATGCTCAGAGGAACCCCTTATATTTATCAGGGCGAGGAGATTGGAATGACAAACCCTTACTTTGATTCCGTTGAACAGTATAAAGATGTGGAAAGCTTAAATTATTATGATATTTTATGTGCTCAGGGAGTACCAAAAGAAGAAGTGTTAAGGATCTTAAGCGTAAAATCCAGAGATAACTCTCGTACACCCATGCAATGGAAGGATAAGGAACATGGCGGTTTTACAACAGGAACTCCATGGCTGTCCGTGGGAGAAAGCTATCGGTCAGTCAACGCGGAAAATGCTCTCCGTGATAAGGATTCTGTGTTTTACCACTATAAGAAGCTTATTAAGCTTCGTAAACAGCATGACATTATTGCTTATGGAAACTATGAAACGTTATCCATTGAGCATCCAAAAGTATATGCATACATGCGGAGCCTTGAGGAGCAGAGATTGATCGTTTTAAATAACTTTTACGGAGAAAATACCCAATTCCTGTTACCGGAAGAAATAAATATCAATGGCTGTGAATCGAAAGTTTTAATATCCAACTATGAAGATTCTCCTGAAATGACCCGTTCTATTTCCTTGCGTCCCTATGAATCAATCTGTTATCTGCTTGATCGTTTCCATTCCAATGGACTTGCGGGAATTTGACTGCCAAACATGAGAACCTGCTGCTGAGTAACTGATATGTGCCCTTTAAAGGCCTTCCAATAACAACTATGTGACTGGAAGGCCTTTAACATTTATTCATTGGAAGTCAGTTTGTGAATGATCTGCTGATGCTGAGGGTATTTTTCTATTAAATCACTTCTTTTGAATAGCTCGAAGTCTTTAAATTCAAATCCTGGCGATACCATGCAGCCCACTAATGCATATCCCTTGTTATTCATAGCGGAACCAAATATATAATCCTTTGGCACCAATACCTGAGGCTTTTCACCATTTTCAATATCAAGTCCAAGCTGTTCGGTGAAAAACTCTCCCTTTGGGCTGATCATATAAATAGTCAGGGGAGAACCCGAATGATAGTACCACATTTCATCTGATTTTAGTCTGTGGAAATTAGATACTTCTCCGTCTCTGAGTAAAAAATAGATGCTTGTCCAAAGTATTCGTGAACCTTCAAAGTCAACTTTTAACTCTTTTGATGTTATACTTTCTTCTGACGCATAAATTTCTTTATAAAACCCACCTTCCGGATGTGCTGTCATGTTCAGGTTCTTAATAAAATAATCTGCTGTATGCATAGTGATGCTCCTTTCAATTTTCCTTATTATATTATAACGGATTATTTCCATATGTACATTTGATTCTATAAAATTTATATGTATGAGGCCATCTGGGCCTGGGTACAAAACAGCAGATGCCGGCAGCACCCATGGTCCCGGCCTGATTTACAGCGCGATAAGATTCTATGTTTAATTATGGAATCACGAACTTATTTTTATAGTATTTTGGTCCTCTGGCGCGCTCTCAGCTGCCGGTTCGATTTTTTTCCTATGAGCTGAAAGCTTATCTTTTTTTATTGAGCCAGAATAGATCAAAGCAATTTTAGCACAGGCTGGCCCGATTAATTCATACAATACCGAGGAAGATAATATGATTGTCAGCAGCATATTTCCCATACTGTCGGGTAATACCCTTCTGCCCAGAAATGCAAGGCCAATTGCGACCCCGGCTTGAGGGATCAGGGCTAATCCTAAATAGTTTCGTATAGCTTTTGGTGTTTTAGCCATCATACAACCCAAATAAGCGCCAAGATATTTTCCTGCAATTCGAATTACAAAATAAGTTACGCCGATCACCCCCAGAGTACTGAACGAGCTGATATCTAAACTCATCCCTGATACAACAAAGAATATTGATAATATAGGCGGAGTAAACCGTTCAACTTGCTTGTATAATTCCTTGTCTTTCGTCATATTGATATAGGTGGCGCCAAAAAGCATACAAGAAAGCAGGGGTGAAATATCTGCCGCGGAACATAGACCCGCAATTCCAAGAAGAAGTGAGATCGTTAATATCAACCGGTTATCCTCGCTCCGTTTAGGAGTCATTAGCTTGCTAAGTATAGCACCGCTTATAAAACCAATTACCAAAGCACCAATATTATAAACGATAGGCATGGTAATTTCTGAAACAGAAATATTTTCACCAACATTAGCACTGACATAAGCAGAAGCTAAGCTGAAAGCAATAAGGCACACAGCATCATCAAGTGCAACTACCTGCAGTAAAGTATTCACAAAATTTCCACGTGCATGATATTGCCGAATGGTAACCATAGTGCTTGCAGGTGCTGTTGCCGTTGCAATCGCTCCCAAAAGCAGACAAAAGCCCCAGTTTAAATGGAATATGTAGTGCACGGACAAAGTTACGAATATTCCGGCCAGTAAAGCTTCCGATAAAGTAATAACAATAACGCCCATTCCGGTTTCTTTAAAAGCCTCTTTTTTAAAAAAACGTCCCACACCAAATGCGATAAAGGCTAAAGCAATGTCGCTGATAAAGCCCATATTTTCAACCATTTCATGTGGAATCAAATTCAAAATATATGGCCCTATCAGGACACCGGCCACAATATAGCCAGTTACATTCGGCAGCTTAGCCAGTTTTGTAATACGGGTGAACAGAAATCCGGAAAGTAAAATTACTGACAAAGATGAAAGAACAATTGTTGTGTCATTTGAATGATTTAAAAGATTACCCATTGATTAACACTCCTTTATAACATTAAATTTTCAAATGCGGATAAGAACACGCATGTTAAAGTCCAATATGATGATGAGACAAGACAAATAAAAAGATAAAGTAGTTTTAAATAATTTCGCCTGTCGCGAAAACGAAGCATATCGAACTTTTCCAGCATCATCAGAACAAGAACAGCATTGACTGTTATTTTTATCGAAAGCAGGTGTGCGGCATGAATTACTAAATCCGCTGAAAAACAAAGTGGTAAACAGAAAAACATGAGTGCAATATTGGCCAAGACTATTCCAGACCAACCTGAATGCTTCATTCCGAATTTAACAATTTCTACGTAGCGGGATAGTGAATCACAATCAGCAGAATTTTGTATTGTTGTCCGAAAGTGATTATTAAAATAGTCAGAAGAATATGGCAGCGGTTTTATTACATTAAAAATTAGAATGTGCCATACAAATAAAAGTTTTAGCCTCATTATCCTTGCCTCCCTTTCTGACTTATGCTATCATTATAGTCATAAATTTTATAATGTAAATTTATAATATTTTAATATATAATAATAAATACTTATAATTGGAGATGGACTAAATGGTTGATGCTAAACTCTACACCTTATTGGCAGTGGTGGAATTTAACAGTTACACACGTGCGGCAGAACATTTGTCTTTGACACAGCCAGCCGTAACTCAACACATAAAACAATTGGAAAAAGAATTGAATATTAAGATCTTTAACCGTGCCGGAAGCGAGATAAAGCCCACAAATGAAGGGAATATCGTAATTCAGTATGCCCGGCGAAGCATCGCCTTATATCAGAGGATGGAACAAAGTATTTTGGATGAACAGCGCCATATAAGACGGCTTACGGTTGGAATTACTCATACTGCGGAAAGCAATGCTGTGGCTGAAGTATTAGGAAAGTACAGCTCCAAAAGTCCAGGCACAAGCATAACAATTATTTCTGACTCCATAAATAATCTTTATGATATGCTTAGAAATTATGAGGTAGATATAGCTGTTGTTGAGGGGAAGGTTCAAGATGCCAGCATTAACTCGCTTCTTCTTGATACAGATTCTTTAATGCTGGTGGTATCAAACAATAATCCTTTAGCAAAAAAGAGCATGGTGACCATAAACGAATTAAAAGAGGAGCCATTAATTCTTCGCAGGCCGTCATCAGGGACAAGAAACCTGTTTACTGCCCACTTAGAAAGCAATAACATCTCACTTGATGATCTGAATGTCATTTTAGAGGTTGATAATATTGCCACGATTAAAGATCTTATAAGACGGGATATAGGCGTTTCTATACTTTCCCGAAGCGTGTGTCTTGATGAACTGAAGAAAGGGAAGATCACTGTACTGCCAATTGAAAATCTCAGCATGATTCGGGAAATTAATATTCTATATCACAGTGATTTTAAGCATGTAGATATTTTACAAAGTATTATGAAGGAATATAATAAGGTTATAAAGTTCTATGCTTCTTAAAGCCAGATCAACAAAGCGTCAAACCGCACCAATCGCTGCGGCTTGCTGATTGATACCAGAAATGTAAAAGAAATCTTTAGAAATTGTTCATTTCTGCGCTTTGAGTGATATACTTATTTTATTACGTCTATCAATCATTGCAGGAATAAGATCATAACGGAAGCAGGGACAAATAATGAAGCTATATGGTAAATATTTCAGAAGATACAAAGTGCCGTTTTTTATAGCAGTTGTGTGTGTGACGCTGGAAGCGGTCTGCGATTTGCTGGGCCCCACACTGATGTCCCGCATCGTGAACAGCGGAATTGAAAAAGGCTCTCTGGCAAAGGTTTATTACTGGGGGATGCTGATGCTCATTGTAACTCTGGCAGGCGCTTGCTTTGCTGTTTCACGAAATATTCTGTCAAGCCAGGTTTCTCAAAAAATGGGCGCGGATTTACGGGCGGACTTATTTGAGAAAATCATGTCCTTTTCGGAAGTAAGTGTGGATAAGGTTGAAAGCGGTTCACTCATAACCAGAATGACAAATGATACTTCTCAGATCATACAGTTTGTAAATGGAATCATGCGTATTTTCCTTAAGTCTCCCATTACCTGTATCGGCAGTATTGTAATGGCAAGCCTGCTCAACTTCCGGCTCAGCCTTGTTATTTATGGAGTAGTAGCCGCTGTTACCATATTAATTTATATCAGTATGAAAATCAGCTATTCAAGATTTTATCAACTGCAAAAGGCTATGGATCAGGTTAATTCAAAGGTACAGGAATATTTGATCGGTGTCCGGCTGGTCAAAGCATTTGGTACTTATGAAAGGGAAACAGATAAATTTGAAAAAGCAAACTCAAATTTAATGCAAAAGGGAATATCCTCCCAAATGGTCATCACAGTGATCTCGCCTTTTCTGACCTTAGTTGTAGGAATCGGTACGGTAATTGTGATTTTCATTGGAAGCAGGCTATTTGCCCTGAATCTGGCAAATACGGGAGATATTACGGCGTTTACGATCTATATGGCGCAAATACTTACTTCTCTCATTATGATAACAAATGTATTTACTGTCTTTGTTCGTACTAAAGCTTCTACAGCCCGGATCCGTGAAGTATTTGACTGTGAAGAAGATTGTTTAAGAAGTAACAAAGACAGAAAACTCAGTGGAAAAATCACCTTTGAAAATGTCACCTTTGCCTATCCCGGCGGAAGTGGAGTTCCGGCAATCAAAGAACTTTCTTTCACCGTAAACAGCGGGGAAAGCCTTGCGATAATCGGCCCAACCGGGAGCGGCAAATCAACAATTACCTGGCTGCTCCTTCGTTTTTATGATGTGGACAGGGGAAAGATAATTCTGGACAATTACGATATAAAAATGCTGGGCGCAGATGAGGTCCGAAGCAATGTGGCGATCGTTCCTCAGAAACCAATGCTGTTTTCAGGATCAGTAGCGGAAAACCTCAGATGGGGAGATAAATCCGCCGCTATTGAGGAACTGCGGCAGGCAGCTGAAAGAGCACAGGCAGACTTTGTTATGCAGATGCCTGATGGGTATGACAGTCTTCTTGGAAGCGGCGGAGTTAATCTGTCAGGAGGACAAAAGCAGCGCCTTTCAATCGCCAGGGGGATGCTGAAAAAAGCTCCGGTATTGATTTTAGATGACGCAACCAGTGCACTGGATGCCGTCACCGAAGCAAAGGTACGGGAAAACCTTAAAAATAAAGAGTTCAGCCAGACGGTCATTATGATCACACAGCGCTGTGGAACAGCCATGTCTGCGGATAAAATTCTGGTTATGGAGAATGGAAGGAACGTGGGATTTGGTACACATGAGGAATTAATGGAGTCTTGTGAAGTTTATCAGGATATCTATCATACACAGATTGAAAGCGGCAGGGAGGCATAACATATGGCAGAAAAATTCAGTCAGCAGCAGCCAAAAGTGCCGGCCATGGGGCGCCGTCTGGGCGCCGGAAGGGATCGTTTTGCTCCGACTGCAAAACCTAAGAATGCAAAAGGAACGTTAATCCGGATTGTAAAAATCTATATGCGGTGGGCTAAGACTATATTTGCTGCAATTTTTTTAACAGTTATTTCTTCTATGATATCGGTTGCAATTCCGTATTATGTGGGTAAGGTATTCAATACCTTTGATACTGCCAATAGGAGCGTGGACTCCCAAAGACTGGTTTCGCTTCTGATCATCATATTCAGTTTATATCTGGTCAATTGGCTGCTTCAATTAATAAACGGTGTCATAATGCTGCGGATCTCCCAAAAGCTGGTTTTTACGCTTCGTACTGAATTTTTTGGGAAGATGCAGAAGCTTCCTCTGGATTTTTATGATACACGGTCTCATGGAGATACCATGAGCAGAATTACCAATGACGTGGATAATATCAGTTCCACCATAGCGCAGACAACGACGCAGCTGATCTCCAGTATCTTAACGCTTGTGGGTTCTCTGGCCGTCATGCTTCGTCTGAATCTGCCGCTTACCTTTACGGTTTTGCTGTGTGTGCCGCTGGTTTCCTTATTGACCAAGATGATTGCTTCCAAAAGCCGTGCTTACTTTTTGGCACAGCAGAGAAGTCTTGGAGCACTTAACGGTGTCATTGAAGAGAATATTCTTGGTTTAAAAATGGTGAAGGCCTTTGACAGACAAGAGGAGGTTATTTGGCAGTTTAAGGAAATCAACGATCGTTTATGTGAAAGCAGCAATAAAGCGCAGGTCTGGTCTGGTTATATGATGCCCTTAATGAATGTCATTAATAATTTTGTATTTGCTGTTGTTGCCATCTTAGGCGGTATCTTATCCGTAAGCCATGGCCTGAAAGTAGGTACGGTTGTGAGCTTTTTAAGCTATTCAAAGCAATTTGCACAACCGCTGAATTCAGTGGCAGGCATGTTTAACACAATACAATCTGCACTGGCCGGAGCCGAGCGGGTTTTTGAAATATTGGATCACGAGGAAGAAGCAAAAGATCAAATAGACGCAATTGAAGTCCGGCATCCCATAGGAGAGGTTTCTTTTCATAATGTTTGCTTTTCTTATGATAAGGAAAAACCGATTCTTAAAAACGTAAGCTTTCATGTAAATCCAGGTGAGGTCATTGCATTAGTCGGAGAAACAGGGGCAGGAAAAACCACAATCGTCAATCTGTTAACCCGGTTTTATGATGCGGACAGCGGTGAAATTATGATTGACAAGATACCCCTCACCCATATCAAACGGGACAGCTTAAGAAAATGCTTCTCCGTTGTGCTTCAGGATACCAGCCTGTTCAGCGGAACGATCATGGATAATATCCGTTATGCGAAAAATGACGCTGCAGAGGAAGAGGTGATCAAAGCGGCGAAAATTGCCCGTGCCCACGACTTCATCAGTAAACTTCCCAAAGGATATTCTACAAATATCTCCGCAGCCACTGATAATTTGAGCCAGGGACAGAGACAGCTGATATCCATTGCAAGAGCAGTTCTCTGTGACAGTCCGATTTTAATCCTTGACGAAGCAACAAGCAGCGTTGATACAAAAACTGAGAAAGAGATACAGAAAGCTTTGGTCAGTCTCATGCAGAACCGCACAAGCTTTTTGATTGCCCATCGCCTTTCAACAATCCGGGACGCGGACCACATTATGGTAATTGGTGACGGACAGATCCTGGAAAGCGGAGATCACCAAAGTTTAATGAAGGAGCAGGGCCGTTATTATGAAATGGTTATGAATCAGATGGGAAAGACATTAGCTTCAAAGAAATCTATTGTTTTTAAAGAACTATAAACGTATAAAGTTCAGAAAGGAGTAATTTATGTTATTTGATATTTTAAAAACCAGGAGAAGTATCAGAAAGTTTCAAAATAAGGAAGTTGAAAAGGAGAAGATCGATGTAATTCTTAAAAGTGCCCTGTTAGCCCCGTCATCGCGATCAATAAGACCTTGGCAGTTTGTTGCCGTCACCGATGCAGAACTGATTCGGCAGCTCTCTCTGTGCAGAGAACCTGGTTCTCAGTTTTTAGCAGGTGCACCATTAGCAATAGTAGTAATAGCGGATAACGGTTCCAGCGATGTGTGGATTGAAGATGCTTCCATATCGGCAACCATAATTCAATTGATGGCACAAGATTTAGAACTGGGGTCATGCTGGATTCAGGTAAGAGAAAGATTTCATACAAAGCAAGAGACAGCAGGGGAATACATTAAAAAAGTGCTGGAGATCCCTGAACAATATAGTGTGGAATGTATGGTTGCCGTTGGTTATCCTGCGGAGGACAAAAAGCCATATGAAGAAAATGCGCTGCCATATCAAAAACTCCATTTTAACAAATTTTAACTTTAATATCCGGGAATGGGAAAGAGGGAACGATGTATTTTATTACGGCGGTTGGATTCGTGAACCGGGTGTTGCGATTTGCAGCTGCAATGATGGATTAAGGCCAGTTATATTTAAGCTGGAAGCCATGGAGGAGAAGTCACATATAGAATATGAGCCTGTTAATCGCTAAACAGGAAGAAAATTTATAAATAATAATGGTTTTTTGTTTTTGGAAGGCTGGAATAAGTTGTTTTAAATGGCGGGAAAAGGATTATTAATGCGAAACCTGGAGGTAAACAGAATGGAAAAAGTTAATATCAATGAAAAGCTGAATGCGTTTAGTGAATACTGGAGTCCCAAAATCGTTGGTGATATCAATGAATCCTATGTAAAGCTGGCAAAGCTGAAAGGCGAATTTGTATGGCATATGCATGAGAATGAAGATGAAATGTTCATGGTTATCAGGGGAAGATTGTTGATTAAGCTGCGCACAGAAGATATTATTCTAAACGAAGGGGAATTTTTTATTATTCCAAGGGGAATTGAACACATGCCTGTTGCTGAGGAGGAAGTCCATGTAATGCTCCTTGAACCCAAGACAACATTGAATACTGGAAATATTAAAAACGAAAGAACTGTGGAAGTTTTAGAAAAGATATAACTGACCGCATGTTTAAAAGAATTTCGGTAATGGAAGAGCAATAGGCTGCTGAGGAAAAATGCATACATAAAGCCGGCAGAACTGGAGAATCAGATGACAAATATATTTATAGAGGGAATGCAGGGTTCTGGCAAAACCACATTAATGAGATCACTACATGAGAAACTAAATGGATATCACATGTATCTGGAAGGAGATATTTCGCCGGTAGAACTGTCATGGTGCAGTTACATGACAGAGGAAGAATATCAACAGGCTCTTGCGGCATTTCCTGATCTGGCACCAGAAATAGAAAAGTATACGGTAAAAGAAGAAAGTCACTTTATCACGGCGTATACGCGGATCATTACTGATGTAAAGGGGTTTCATCAATATATGGAGCAGTATGAAATATATGGCGGAAGGCGTTCCTTTGATGAATTTAAAAATGTGATTTTTAGCCGCTTAGAAAACTTTCATGGTACAGGCAATCTGTTTGAATGTTCATTCTTTCAAAACATAATTGAGGAGTTGATGCTGTATTATTGTAAATCAGAAGAAGAAATTCTTGATTTTTACAGAGAACTATTTACAGTTATCAAGCAAAAAAGTTTTAAATTGCTCTATCTCTGTTCTGATAATATCGAAGGCGATGTTCTAAGGATCAAAAAAGAACGGGCCGATGAAAATGGTGTGGAGATGTGGTTTCCCCTCATGATGAAATATTTAAATGCTTCACCCTATGGAAAGAAATGTGAGTTTGTGGATATGTCTCACATGATTGCTCATTTTAGGAGACGTAGGGATTTAGAATTGAGAATAATGAAAGAAATACTGGGAGAGCATTCTATTATTTTGCCTTCTAAAGCTTATGATATTGGGGGTGTTGTAAAAGGGATAGGGAATGATATCACTCGTTCGAAAACACTGTAAAGGAGTTGGGATTTTGGATAACAAAAGAGAACAGCTCATGAACGATAAGGAATTAATTGGCTGATAACTTTGCTGTCAGAACAATTGCTGCTTCCGGCAGCCTGTTTGTCGCCGGTTCAAAGGGCATCCCTCATTGGATAGGGATGCTCTTTCTGCTATCTGTGCATGATAATTATCAATTTCCAATGATTATCACCTTCATAGGATCGTCATGTTCAAATGCCCGCCATTTCTCAATGATCCACATTTCCTGCAATCTGACTTTCTAACCGTCGTTTTATTAAAATCACATATATATTCCGTAACTCCTGACCATAATAAATCTCAAAAACTCAATTGCCCGCAGAAACACAAAGTTCATATAAATTTTATAAATCTGACAGGAAATTAATAAAAAAACGTAAAAAGTGCTACAATATAATATTGCGCTATTTTTTACGGAAAAACAGACAAACTATCTGTAAAAGGATGTTGGCATGTATGAGGGATTTCTTAAATAAGGAGGAGCTTCAATTGGAAAGCTTGTTGGAAAAAATTAATTTTTATATAAATTCTCCGTTTTTGCTGTACATTTTATTGATACTGGCGGTATTGATTTGTTCTGCACTGTTTATCCAGTATTACCGGCTGTATCACTTTAATAAGAAGGCGCGTTTTCCGGCCTGTTTCCAGGAAGAAGATAATAAACCGGGGCCCAGCGAGTGGGAGAAGCAAATGCTTGATCTGGCAGAAGGCCACAGCCAGGTCAGACTGGTGGGACGCAGCTTTGTCCTTAATGATTATAATCAGGCTGCCTATAAAAAACTGAATAAAATAAGAGACAGCATCTCCGCTGCATCTACGGATATCATTTCCCTGATTCCGGCAGCGCGCTGGCTCTTTGATAATTTCCAGATGCTGTACCGGGAAATTAAGAGAGTGCGTACCTCGGGAACCAGCTATGCTGTATTGCCGGTACTGAAGGGAAAGGAATACCGTAACTTTCCCCGTATTTATGTTGTAGCAAAAAAGATGGTGTCTCTCTCCGGCGGACACTTAAGCGAAGAAAATATTTCCATAATGCTGAATGCCTATCAGCAGAAGATACCCCTTACGGATAAGGAAATCTGGGTTTTACCGGAAGTGCTGGGTTTTTGCCTCCTTGAAGAAATTATTGTGATCGCAGAAGAGATCCTACGTATGATTGATGTGAAGTCAAGAGCAGAAAAGTTTCTCCGGGATAAGCTGGCTGATAAACAGGGGCCGGCTGATATATCGGCACTGCTTTGCAAAATAGAGGATAGCTTAAGGCTGAACTACTCGTTCCATGCCCACGTCATATACCTGCTGAAAAATATGTCATTTGATGAGGCTTCCACTCAAAGATATCTGGAACATCATTTTTCTTCCGTGGAAAGACAGGTAAAAACCTCCGGCATATTCATGGAGGAAGGAAGGATTGAATCATTTCTTGAGACAAATATACGGACTTTAATTGTCAGCTTAAGAGATATCAATGAGGTGGACGAGGAAACCTTTTTTGAGGAATATTCTTGTCTTGAGCAGATTTTGTCACAGGATCCGGATGACGTTTATTCCAAGATGGATATGGAATCCAGGGGCATGTACCGCGGGATCATTGTTAAATTGTCGCTCCGCTACCGGCTGCTGGAGGAAAAGATAGCAAAGGACTGCCTGGAACTGGCGGTTCAGGGAAGAGAGGATCTCCATTGTTCCCATCATGTGGGAACCTACCTTTTAGGTAAGGGGTATCCGGTCCTGAAAGCAAAAGCATTGGGGAAGCCGGTCCCTGAACATATTAAGAAACGGGTGAACGTAAATGGCCTCCTTTATTTCTTTACCCTGTTCCTCATTGTTTTGGGGCTGAGTGCATGTTTGGCTTATGCGTTCCGGACCCTTGGCGGGCTGCAGGCTGTCAGCCGGTATGTGATAATCCTTTTGGCCGCATTGCCGCTGCTGATCGGTGTTGCCATTGAAATTACGAATTTTATATTTACCAGAAGAATTGTGGTCAGGAAGATTCCTTCCCTGAACTATTTACAGGAAATACCAAAGGAAGCAAGAACCTTTGTGATCATGCCGGTTATCGTCTCCTCTAAGGAACAAGGCCTGGGATACATGGAACGCCTTCAAAAGCATTATCTGGCAAACCGGCAGCCAAACCTTTTTTTTGCATTGCTCCTTGATTTTGAGGATTCGCCGGACCAGCTCATGGCAAAGGACCAGGTGATCGAAAACGCCCTTGTCCAGCGAATGAAGGAATTGAATGAGCTCTATCCGTCGGAGGAGCAGCGTTTTTCCCTGTTCTTCCGCTGCCGCAAATGGAATAAGGCGGAGAACTGCTATATGGGATGGGAGCGTAAGAGAGGAAAGCTGGAGGAATTTAACAGTCTTTTAAATGGAGCGGGAAAGGAGGATACCACCTTTTCCTCTATTTACTGTGACGAAAGGCTTCTTACCACCTTCCAATATGTGATTACACTGGATGCGGATACAAATCTGCTCCGTGACAATGCCTCGAAACTGGTGGGGCTGATTGATCATCCTTTAAACAAACCGGTTCTGGATCCGGCAGGCCAAAGGGTGGAGGAGGGATATGTCATCATACAGCCCTCGGTGAGAAACCATATTGCGGATAAGACCGGCAGCAGGTTTACGAAAATTTTTGGAGGAGAATCAGGCCTTGCCCATTATGGAACCGTAATATCAGATATTTATCAGGATATTTTCAACAAAGGAATTTATACAGGGAAGGGTATTTATGATTTGAAGGCCTTCCACAAGGTGCTTCAGAATAAGGTGCCGGAAAACCGGATTCTCAGCCATGACCTTTTTGAGAGCTGCTATGCGCGGACGGCTTTTTCCAGCACAGTCAAGATCATGGACAACTTTCCCAGCAGTGTGTTGTCCTTTACCAAAAGAGAACACCGGTGGCTGCGAGGGGACTGGCAGCTGCTGCCCTGGCTGTTTATGAAGAAAACCAGGGATGGGAAAAGCCTTTGTGCATTATCAAGATGGAAAATCTTTGACAATTTAAGAAGAAGCCTGGTTCCTTTAAGCAAAACTCTGTTTGTATTGCTGAATCTGGCATGGATGCCAAAAGCATATAATCTTTGGTTACTCCTTGTTTTCTTTAATGATATGTTCAGCCTTGTGATCCTATTGCTGGCGGTAATTACCCAGAAACTGTTCCGGCCCAAGCTTGCCCTTGTTTATAAAGGCTTCTTAAAGGAGCTTGCTGCGATGATTTACAGGGCATTTCTGGAGTTTACAATCACTCCTTACCGTGCTTATGTAGCAGCCGATGCGATTGTCAGAACCCTGTACCGGATCTTTGTCAGCAAAAAAAATCTGCTTCGCTGGAATACGGCGGAGTCAGTGGATGCATCCATTGTCAATACAAGAAGAGGATATTTTCTTACCATGTGGAGTTCTCTTCTTCCGGCATTCGTGCTTGGGATTATTTTATTCATGGGGTATTTGAACCTGGCAGGAGTGATTCTGACGGCAATGGTAATTGCTGACTGGTTTTTTTCCTTTGAAATTGCATACCGGATCAGCCAGCCGGAGGAGAAGCTTCATTTAAGAGATAAGACTCAGGATAATGAGCTGCTTCTGGATACTGCACGCAGAACCTGGCAGTTTTTTAAGGAGCTCTCCACAAAGGAAAATAACTGGCTTTGTCCGGATAATTATCAGATTTCAGTGGTTGAGAAAGTCAGCGATAAAACCTCGCCCACCAATATGGGACTTCAGTTTCTGGCAATTCTTTCAGCCAGGGATCTTGGATTGGAGACTCTCAGCTCTACGGTTGAAGCCGTGGAAAACCTGATGGAAACAGTTCAGAAAATGCCCAAATGGAACGGGCATCTTTATAACTGGTATCACATTAAAACCCTGGAGGTGCTGAACCCTGCCTATATATCAACCGTGGACAGCGGCAATTTCCTGGGGCATTTAGTTACTTTAAAAAACGGCCTTTTAGATCAGATCAACAAGCCGGTTTATCCGGACAATTTTCTTTCTGAACTTAGAATCGCAATTGAGAACAGCAATAAGGAAATACAGAGGAGAACAGGCAATCCTGCCCTAAATAAGCTTAAGACCGGGTATCAAAGGATCGGGCAGCTGGTAGAAGATCTTGCGGATATCTGGGAAAACTTAAATGGAATGGAGCTTAAGCCGCCTGGAGACTATCCATGGACCAGACAGCTGATGGCTCTCATAGACACCATTGTAAATGAGGCTGCGGCTTTAAAGCTCAAGGAAGAGAAGATCTCTTCTTATCCGGTCCTCAGCCGTATTGCATCGGAGGAAAACAAATCTGCAGACAGCATGATTGACAGGATCAAAACAATCAGCAGTAAAATAGACTGCATTTTAGAAAATGTAGATTTCCGTTTCCTGTTTAACGAAAAAAGAATGCTGTTTCATATTGGATATCATGTATCCTCCCACACCCTGGATGACGGCTGTTATGATTTAATGGCATCGGAATCGGCACTGACAAGTCTTCTTGCCATAGCCATGGGAGAAGTGCCGTTAAAGCATTGGTATAAGCTGGGAAGACCTCTTACCATTGTTAAGGGAATTCCATGTTTTGTATCCTGGAGCGGAACCATGTTTGAATATCTGATGCCGAATCTTGTATTTAAAGAATATGAAGGCTCTGTCTACTCGGAGACTTCCAGGGCAGCGGTGCTCCAGCACATCAAGTATGCAAAGGAGGCGGAAATACCCTGGGGCATATCGGAATCCCAGTATTACCGTTTTGATTTAAACTCAAATTACCAATACAAAGCCTTTGGCGTTCCAAAGATAAGACTCCAGCCGGTCCGTAAGAATTCCCTTGTGGTTGCTCCCTATGCAACAATGCTGGCTCTGGATGTTGCAGAAGAGGAAAGCATGAGCAATTTAAAAAGGCTGAAAAAATTAGGCGCTTACGGCAATTACGGCTTCTATGAGTCCGTTGATTTTAACGTGCCCAATTCTTTGGAGCTGACCCCGTATTGCATTGTAAAATCCTATATGGCCCATCATCAGGGGATGATTCTGGCAGCCATCAACAATCATATGAATGAGGGAATCCTTCGGGAGCGGTTCCATGGGGAGATGATGATAAAGGCCTCGGAAGTCCTGCTGGAAGAAAAACGCCAGTCCTATTTGATCTCCATTGCAAAGCAGGGATATACAATAAAGATTGGAAAGCCTCTTTTTAAAGAGGACATTTACAGTAACCGGTATATCAACAGTACAGGCATGAATCCACCGGTTGTGAATTATTTATCAAACGGCAAATACTCGCTGATGGTAACGGCCGATGGGGATGGCTTCAGCAAATATGAGGACCGTATGCTTTACCGGTGGCGGTCGGATATTTATGCGAATACCGGTAATTATATCTATATCAAGGACATGAAGCAGGGGAAGGTTTGGAGCGCTGCTTATCATCCTACAAAAACAGAGCCAGAGGAGTACCAGGTGATTTTCAGCCCTCACCAGGCGGAATTTAAACGCAGGGACGGGGATATTTCATCGCACATGATCGTCAGCCTGGATGCAGACCATAACTTTGAGGTGCGCAAGGTTATATTCACCAATCATGGGAATGAGGAAAAACAGCTGGAAGTGACCAGCTATCTGGAGGTGGTGGATGACACCCATCTGGCAGAGATCAGCCATCCTGCATTTAATAAGCTCTTTCTGGAAAGTGAGTTTGTGAAAGAGCAGGAGATCTTCCTCGCCAAAAGGCGGCGGAAGAAGGAGGATGATAATTCTTATGTGATGCATATGGTAAGAACTGGGGTGAAGCTGTGCAAAAAACTGGAATACGAAAATGACAGAAAGCATTTTATCGGAAGAAACAATACCCTGGAGAATCCGGACACGGTGATGAACAGCATTGCCTTTTTCAATCATTCAGGCTTTTGTAATGATCCGATTATGAGCCTGAGGGCACAGTTTTATATAGGAGCAGGTGAAACTGCCTGCATTTCTTTCATTACCGGTGTGTGCGGCAGTAAAGAGGAAGCAATAAAAATCGCTGAGGAACTGAAAGTAACTTACCGGATCGATGATATCCTGGAGAAATTCAGGCTTCAAACCAATCTGGAGTTAAAATATCTGGAGATTAACAGGACCCAGCTGAACGCCTTTCAGGATTTAATCAGCCCGGTCTTCTACCCTGCGGGCATTTACAGAGGGCCGGATGAAAATATAAGGCGGAACTTTATGAATCAAAGCTTTTTATGGAAATTCGGCGTGTCCGGGGATAATCCTATCATGCTTTTAATGGTTCGGTCCATAAAAGAGGAAAGAATCGTAAAGGATGTATTAAAGGCTTACGAATATTTAAGGATCAACCGTGTTATGGTGGATTTAATTATCCTGATCGATTCCAAACATGGCTACCTTCAGGAAGTGGATGAATTGATCAGGGATATGACAAGCTCTCTGCGGATTTATGATTCGGGAAGGGAAAAGCCAAGCTTTTTTACACTGCACACCTATGATATGAAGCCGGCGGAGATTGATCTGCTGTATACGGTAGCACGGGTTGTATTCTCAGAGAAATCGGGGATTTATTTTACCAATGGAAAAGAAAATCTGTATGAATTACTTGAAGAATATTAGGCTTTAAGGAGGAAAGAGCTTTGGACACAGCATATGCACCAACAACACAGGAGAAAGAAACAGAGAATTACGAATTTTTTAACGGCTTCGGGGCATTTGCCTGTGGGGGCAGGGAATATGAAATTCTGCTGGAGGGTGATAACAGACCGCCGGCGCCCTGGATCAATGTTGTTTCAAATAAGAGCTTTGGATTCCAGATATCGGAGTCGGGTGCAGGCTTTACCTGGAGTATCAACAGCAGGGAAAATAAGCTTACGCCCTGGTCTAATGACCCTGTAAGTGACAGAGCTTCCGAGGCAATCTATATTCTGGATGAAATAACCGGTGAGGTGATGACGCCTATGTCCCTTGGAAGATCTGACAAGGGGATTTACCGGGTAAGGCATGGGTTTGGATACAGCAGGTTTCTTCATGAGGAAGATATGGTGGACCAGGAGCTGACTGTCTTTACCCCTTTGGATGAGTCCTTAAAGCTATGGAGCCTTCAACTGACCAACCGCTCGGATAAAGTGAAATATTTAAGCCTGACCTATTATGTGGAATGGGTTCTGGGCACCCAGAGAGAGCAGACCAATCCCTATATTCTCACCACCTATAACAATGAGCATGAATGTTTATATGCAAAAAACATTTATACCATGAACTTTCAAAACACCTATTCCTACCTGTTTTCCAGTGAAACCATTGTCGGTTATACCGGCGACAGACAGGAATTTTTGGGGCAGAAGGGCAGCATCCGGGAACCTCACGGAGCGGAAGTTAAGCTATCCTGTAATACAGGTGTATGCTATGATTCCTGCGGAGCAATTCAGGTATCCGTTGCAATACAGCCGGAAGAGACCAGGACAATATTGTTCGGGCTGGGGCAGAGCACCAGCCTTGAAGAAATATACAAAATCAGAGACAAATACAGGGAGGCTGCTGCTGCTCAAAAGGAGCTTGACAGGGTGAAATCCTATTGGGACGGATTATTAGGGACAATTCAGGTGAAAACCAAGGACAGGGCGGTGGATATTCTGGTCAACGGCTGGCTGCTCTATCAGACGGTATCCTGCCGCATTCAGGCAAGAGCTGCCTTTTATCAGTGCGGAGGAGCTTACGGATACCGGGACCAGCTTCAGGATACCCTTTCCCTTCTTTTTACGGATTCAAGTATCCTGCGCAGGCAAATTTTAATTGCCTGCAGCAGGCAGTTTGAAGAAGGGGATGTCCAGCACTGGTGGCATCCTCCCATGGGGATCGGTGTGAGAACGAAAATCACCGATGATTTGCTGTGGCTGCCTTATTGCACCGCTGCCTATGTGAAAAGCACCGGAGATACCACAATTTTAAAGGAAAAGGTGCCTTACATTAAGGGGCCGGTGCTTAAAGAGGATCAGCATGATGTCATGTTTACTCCGGAAGTATCGGAGCATTTTGACAGTGTTTATGAACATTGTAAAAAGACCATTGACCGGACCTGTTTTGGTGAGCATGGACTTCCTCTCATGGGAGGAGGCGACTGGAATGACGGTATGAATGAGGTGGGAATCATGGGCAAGGGAGAAAGTGTCTGGCTGGCCTGGTTTTTGTATACTGTATTGGGTGACTTCATCCCTTTGTGCGATCAGGAGGGAGATGAGGCTTACGGCCTGGAACTGAAACAGAAACGGGAAACCCTGCTTCAAAGCATTGAAGAACACGCATGGGATGGAGAGTGGTATCTTCGGGCCTTTTACGACGACGGCTCAAAGCTGGGCTCAAAGGAAAACGATGAGTGCCGGATCGATTCCATCAGCCAGTCCTGGAGCGTGATATCAAAGGGGGCAAAAGAGGAACGGGCGAAAACAGCAATGCAGTCTGCCTATCACTATCTGGTAAGGGAGCAGGATGCCATTTCCCTGCTTTTGGCGCCGCCTTTTAATAAGACAAGTAAAAACCCCGGTTATATCAAAAATTATATTCCCGGCATACGGGAAAACGGAGGCCAGTATACCCATGCGGCGGCCTGGCTGGCCATTGCTTCCTCCATGCTTCATGACTATCCCATGGCGCAAACCCTGTTCACCATACTTAACCCGATTCACGTGACACAAAACAGGAAGGATGTGCTCAGGTACGAAAAAGAGCCCTATGTGATGACGGCAGATATATCCCTTAGTCCTCCTTATACAGGAAGAGGCGGCTGGAGCTGGTATACCGGTTCCGGAGGCTGGATGTATCAGGGGCTGTTAAACTGGTTTCTGGGTATCAGGAAAGAGGGGAATGAGCTGATCATTGATCCGGCGACACCTGCAAGCTTCGGGGACTTTTCCGTTGAATATAAGTTCGGGAAATCTCTCTATGAGATCAGGGTGGAAAGCAGAAGCAAGGGAATGCTGACAACAGAATCGGTCACTGTGGATGGCAGGCTTGTTCAGGGGAACAGGGTTATGCTGGAGGATGACGGAAAAACCCATCGGATTATTGTTTAGCTCATTGCATTGCTGTTGTTTTTGCTCTGGAATAGAACTGTTATGAAACAGGCTCAAAGTCCCCATGGATCAAGAATTTATTGCCGGCCTTCCGTCAAGTCTGCCTTAATTTGAACCGATCATAAAAGGGCATAGACAAGTTTTTCTGCAACTTGTTTATGCCTTGAATGAATATTGCCTGCAACATTTTAAAGACGGATGATTATTAAAGTTTTGACTCTGTCTTTTATGATTATATAAATTTGACATTAATGGAGGTAACATGAAGACTGACAGACGGTTGACAAGTGCTTATCAAAATGCTGATACTGTACATTTTGATGACAGTTCAAAAATTATATTTTTTAGCGATGTCCACAGGGGGGATGACAGCGTCTCAGATGAATTCACAAGGAATCAGAATGTTTTTTTACATGCATTAAATTATTATTATAAAGAAGGATATGAATATATTGAAGTTGGGGATGGAGATGAGCTTTGGGAATATAAGAATTTTAGTGTGATCCGTTTGGCGCACAGCGATGTTTTTACCGTAATAAAAAAGTTCTATGATGCGGGCCGATTTATTATGTTATACGGCAATCATAATATTTATTTAAAATCAAAGCGGTTTATCAAAGAAAATTATTATGAATATTATGATGAATACAATCAAATACGCGTGGATTTATTCAGGGGGCTGAAGCCAAAGGAGGCTGTAATTCTTAAGCATAAAAAAACGAATCAGAAAATTTTGGTGCTGCACGGTCATCAGGGTGATTTTATGAATGATCAGTTGTGGTTTTTTTCCATGTTATTACTTCGGTATTTTTGGAGGTATTTTCATATTGTTGGATTTGATAATCCCACCAGCCCGGCTCGTAATTTATATAAAAGACATAAAGTGGAGAAGGTTTATTGCCGGTGGATAGAAAAACATAAAATGATGCTTATCTGCGGACATACTCACAGGCCTAAATTTCCGAAAGCAGATGACCTTCCATACTTTAATACAGGCTGTTGTATACGGACCCGTGGTCTTTCCGGGATTGAAATTGTTGATGGCAAGATACAGATGGTCGACTGGAGAATTGCTGCCGGAGAAAACGGAGAATTGCGCGTTCACAGGACAGTAGTCAGGGGGCCGGTACCAATTGAAAAGTATGATTATAAAAACAATCCATATTCTGCCCAATGTATAAGTTGTGATGATGATGATTAAGAAGCATTCAGCAGCGGATAAAGTGCATTGTTTCTGCTCCGGGTTAAATTCTTTAAAATAAATCGAAACAAAAGAAAACCTTGACATGAATGATGGATTTAATGTTATATTGTCTTTATATTCAATATGATATTATAAAACTGAGGAGGCTGTCATGAATAGAGGGATTGTTGTTACCGGAGGCGCACATGGCATAGGCAGACAAATATGTCTGGATTTCATGGAGGCCGGTGATCAGGTATGCTTTATTGATATAGATGAAAGGAAATCCGCTGATTTTGCAGAAGGGAATCCAAATTTGATTTACTTTTGCGGAGATGTTGCAGACCCGCTGACATTAAAAAGATTTATTGAATTTTCTATGGAAAAGCTTAAGCGGATTGATGTCCTGGTCAACAATGCCTGCCGTGGAAATAAAGGTATTTTGTCAGGTTTATCCTATGAAGAATATGATTATACATTATCAATCGGATTAAAGGCTCCATTTGAATTAAGCCGTTTATGTAAAGATGAATTAATCAAAAATAAAGGAAGAATTATTAATATTGCTTCTTCACGTGCATTTCAGTCAGAGCCTGATACAGAGGCATATGCAAGTGCAAAAGGCGGAATTGTTGCATTGACACATGCTCTGGCCATATCTTTGGGGCCGGATGTCCTTGTTAACTGCATTGCACCAGGCTGGATCAATGTAACCGGGCAGCAGGAATTCAGCCGTGAGGACTGTTCTGCGATCCCGGCGGGAAAAGTAGGAAATCCAAAGGATATTTCGGATATGGTGCTGTTTTTATGTAAACAGGATTTTATTACAGGGGAGACCATTACCGTGGATGGAGGAATGAATAAGCGGATGATTTATCATGGTGATTGGAACTGGAATTATAATGTTGACTGAAAATTGGGTCTGAAATTGGATGAAAACCGCATTCCCTTGTAAAAAGGACTGCGGTTTTCATTAGGGGTCTGGGATAAAGGTCATAAATCTGGGGTCAAAATTACTTCCAATCGGAAAGCCAGGATTTGTCATTTGCAATAGCGGTCACTATTTCCTCTCCCGATTTGAAATTGTCAAAGGTTCCTCTGTTGATTTCGCTGATAGCTTTGCTTAACAGGTTTTCATAATACGCCTCAGGTGTTATTTCGGTTGTGGTCTGATGAAAATGCTGCTGGGATTCAGAAGAGGCTATTCGTGCATATTCGTTTTTAACTTGGTTTATGAGCTCATCACGATTCATATAATCGCTCCTTTGCATAAAAAGTTGTTATTTATCGTTGCCGGGTTTGTGGCGGCTGCCGGACTGCTTCTTGGTATTTCGGCTTTCTCCGTCTAATGCGCTCTCAGCCATGGTGGGACCGCCATTGGCTTTTTTCTTTCGAATGGATTTTGGATCAAGTTGTGAATCTTTAGACATAATTGTTCTCCTTAATATTAATAGGGTTATTATTTGCAGGTAAAGGGATATTATTCAGAAATGTAATTGTATAGACTATGGTATAAAACAGTATCGCTTTTTGTAAATGATAATGGAGCATGCTTTGTTATGTATGAAGGTGAGTTATGGGTGAAAACGGATAGGAATGGATATATGGGAACTTTTAGAGTGTAAAATACAAAAAGTTGCTCCTGTTTTAGCAAGCAACCTTTTATATAGGTAAAATTAAATCAATCATCATACCTGTGTTTACGCAAATGAACTTATTATTCTCATGCTTTCGCAATACGATGAGCTTCGTTACACTTATATTCTTTATACTGTCTTGTATAATGGTCGATTTTATGGGATACCTTTTCCAGATGTTTGTTCATCTCCTGAATTTGATCTTCCACATTTTTTTTGTGTTCGATCAATATATCACAACGCTGTTTCAGAGTCTTTCCGCCTTCTGCGCTTAAATCCATAAACTCTTTAATTTGCTTCAGGGACATGCCCGTATTTTTAAGACAGCAGATCAAACCCAGCCATTCCAGATCATCTTCGGAATAATTACGAATGCCGCTCTTACTTCTGTTAATATGGGACAAAAGACCTTCTTTTTCGTAAAAACGCAGTACATGCGCGCTTAGATTTGTCCGTTCCGATACCTGCTTGATTGTATAACCCATCTGGATTCCCTCCTCCCCTTATTTTGGGGGTGTTTTTCATTTTTCCCGGACCTTTGCATTTTACAGAAATTTTTAATTTTCTATATTGACTTAGAGCTAAGGTTAAGGTTTATGATACAAATATACTATCAAACCAATGGTTTGTCAAATTGCAAATAGGGGGAGAATATAGTGAAAACATTAACAGATTGTTATGAACTCTCAGGCGGTGTGAAGGTTCCCTGTATTGGCTTCGGCACATGGCAGGTACAAAACGGAGATATGGCTGTTGCAGCGGTAAAAGAAGCAATGAAATGCGGCTATCGCCATATTGATACCGCCGCAGGTTACGGTAATGAGGAAAGCGTCGGCATTGCCGTAAAGGAGAGCGGGATTGCCCGTGAAGATATTTTTATCACCAGCAAACTGCAAAATGATATGCATGGATATGAAAATACCATGAAAGCATTTAAGCAGACGATTAAAAACCTGGATATGGATTATCTGGATCTTTATCTGATTCACTGGCCGAACCCAATCAAGTTCCGCAATCAGTGGCAGGAGGCCAATGCCGGAACATGGAAAGCCTTTGAAGAGCTTCATAAAGCCGGGCTCATCCGCGCCATAGGTGTCAGCAATTTCCATCCCCATCATCTTGAAACGCTTATGCAGACGGCAAAGGTACAGCCCATGGTCAATCAGATCAGGCTTTGTCCCGGCGATACACAGGATGAAGTGGTGGATTATTGCAGGGATCATTCGATTCTTCTGGAGGCATACAGCCCTCTTGGTGTAGGAAGGATTTTTGAAGTTCCGCAAATGCAGTCACTGGCACAGAAGTACGGCAAGTCCATTGCTCAGATTTGCGTGCGGTGGAGCCTGGAACGGGGATATTTGCCCCTGCCCAAATCCATCACGCCGGAGCGCATCCGGGAAAATGCCCATGTGTTTGATTTCCAGCTTTCCCCTGAGGATGTGGAGACGATTGCCGGCTTAAAAGGATGCTGCGGATATTCTCATGATCCTGATACGATCACATGGTAAAACAAAAAACGAACAAAATGAAAGGATGAAAACAAATGCTGAATTTTGACTTTTATTCACCGGCACGTATACTTTTTGGAAAAGAAATGGAGAAACAGATCGGTGCGCTTTTAAAACCTCATGCAAGCAAGGTTTTGCTGCATTACGGCGGAGGCAGCATCAAAAAGAGCGGATTATATGACACAGTGATCACCTCATTAAAGGAGAATGGGCTTTCGTTTGTAGAGCTGGGCGGCGTAGTGCCCAATCCACGCCTCTCCCTGGTACATGAAGGAATCGCCTTGTGTAAAGAAGAAAAGGTGGATTTAATTCTGGCCGTGGGCGGCGGAAGCGCTATTGATTCTGCAAAGGCTATTGCAATGGGTGTATATTATGATGGTGACGTCTGGGAGATTTATGAACAGGGTAAAGCAATTGAAAAAGCGCTGCCTGTAGCCACGATTCTCACCATTCCTGCCGCCGGCAGCGAAGCAAGCGGCGATACGGTTATCACCAATGAAGAAAAACAGCTGAAATACGGTTACGGCAGCCCCCACCTGCGGCCTTTGCTCAGCATCATGAATCCGGAATTGTTCTTTACCCTGCCAAAGAATCAGATCGCCAACGGTGTGGCGGACATGATGAGTCATGTTTTTGAACGCTATTTTACCAACACCACGCATACTGACTTAACGGATGGCTTATGCGAAACAGTATTAAAGACCATTATAAAGAACGCTCCTCTTGTGTTTGAAAATCCCCAAAACTACGATGCCTGGTGTGAGGTAGGCTTTGCAGGTACGGTTGCTCATAACGGTTTGGTGGGCATGGGACGCCAGCAGGACTGGGCATGCCATGGAATGGAGCATGAACTCAGCGCCATCTACGATGTGGCTCACGGAGCAGGTCTGGCCGTACTGACTCCTGCGTGGATGAAGTATGTTTATAAGGACAATGTCAACATGTTTGTGCAGTTTGCAGTCAATGTCATGGGCGTAAAGGGAAGCTACCGCGATCCGGACGCCATTGTCCAGGAAGCCATCACGCGCCTGCGTGAATTTTTCTGTAAGCTTGGACTTCCCGCAACCCTTGGGGAACTGGGAATCGATGCAAGCCAGCTTGAATTAATGGCTAAAAAGGCGACAGGCGCAGCCTTTGAAGATGAAGCCCCCATCGGCGGCTTAAAAAAGCTGTATTGGCAGGATGTGCTGGAGATTTATAAGCTGGCACAATAGGAGAAAACAGAACATTAACATCGGTTTTTATTGTATACAGACTAAATCTGTTAAGGAGGTTCAATATCATGAGAACAATCAAGTTAGGGAATTTACAGGTGCCCACGGTTGCGGTGGGATGTATGCGTATCAATAGAATAGATAAGTCTGAAGCAGAGCGTTTTGTTCAGACAGCTCTGGATATTGGTGCTAATTTTTTTGATCATGCGGACATATACGGCGGCGGTGTGTGTGAAGAAATATTTGCAGATGTAATTCACATGAACGCGTCTGTGCGTGAAAAGATGTTTCTGCAATCCAAATGCGGTATCCGCCCAGGTGTGGCGTTTGACTTCTCCAAAGAGCATATTTTGGAAGCAGTGGACGGCAGCTTAAAGAGACTGAAAACCGATTATCTGGATGTGTTATTGCTGCATCGTCCGGATGCGCTGATGGAGCCGGAGGAGGTTGCCGAGGCATTTGACATCCTGCAAAGCGCAGGAAAAGTACGTAACTTTGGCGTTTCCAACCAAAATCCCATGCAGATACAGCTGCTGAAAAAGTTTGTAAAGCAGCCGATTATCGCTAATCAGCTGCAGCTGAGTATTACAAACGCCAATATGATCTCCCAGGGGATTCATGTCAATATGCTTGATGATCAGGCGGTAAACCGGGACGGCAGTGTATTAGACTTCTGCCGTATCAATGATATCACTATTCAGCCCTGGTCTCCTTTCCAATTCGGATTTTTTGAGGGTGTATTCCTGGGAAGTGATAAATTCCCGGAACTCAATGCCAAGATTGATGAGATTTCTGCTAAATATGAGGTTAGCGGCACAACCATTGCCATGGCGTGGCTGCTGCGCCATCCAGCCCAGATGCAGCCTGTGACCGGTACCATGAATTCAGAGCGTCTGAAGGATTGTGTCAGAGCTGCTGATATTAAGCTCACCCGTGAGGAGTGGTATGAGATTTACCTCAGCGCAGGAAACATTTTACCGTAAGAAAATGGATGGGCTTGTTTAAAAATGATATCCAGCATGTTAAAAAAGCTGCCCTAAGATGCAAAAAACAAAACCATTATTCATATGCCGCCAGCAATGGCGGCATTATTTATGCGGATATAAGTTTACGATTCTTCATTGCAAGGTTTATAAATTGGGAGATAAAAAGTTTGAACATTCAATAATTGGATCTGGACCGCTGAGGGCATAATAATCATAAAATAAGGGATATAACAAAAAAAGAGTGCACCCTGGGGCGCACTCTATCTATATGGTAATCCATAAGAAAGAAAAAGTCTATATATTTATAAAATTTTCCTATATAATTTTCATTGCTGCAACAAATATAAAAGATTGATAGGAGAATAAACATGACAAAAACAAAGATAGCAAACATCCCTTATGGACCATATGTCGCTGTTTTAGCGGGTGCTACTGTAAAGGGAAAGCCCAATTATGCCACAATTGGAGCCTATGGAGTTGTAAGCCAGAAGCCTGTGCTTTACATTTCGTTGAAAAATTCCCATTATACAACTGCCGGAGTTATAGAAAATGGATACTTCTCTGTAAACATTCCTTCTTCTGACGATATAGAAAAAACGGATTACTGCGGGACTGCCACGGGCAATCAAACAGATAAATCAAATGTTTTTGAGTCATTTTATGATGAAGCAGGAAAGGCGCCCATGATAAAGGAATGTCCGGTCAATTATCTTTGTAAGGTCATTCAAACGATTCCTATATTTGATTTTACAATGTTTCTTGGTGAAATCGTTTCTGCTTATGCAGAGGAAGGCTGTTTGGAAAACGGAAGGCCGGATGCATTAAAGGTCAAGCCTACCATTTTAATGGACTCCGGGTATTTTGACTTAAGGGACAGAGTGGGTTCCATATTTCAATCGTGCAGCGGCAGCCGTTCCGTATGAAAATTTTTTATAAAACTGTTGACATTCACGCGGCGTAATAGTTTATAGTGGTTTTTGCAAGGAGGTGAAAAGATGGAATACACCATTAATAAGCTGGCGAAACTGGCGGGGGTCAGTACAAGAACATTGAGGTATTACGATGAGTTAGGATTACTTACACCCGCCAGGGTCAGTTCCAATGGATATCGGATTTACGGACAAAAGGAGATCGATCGGCTGCAGCAAATCCTTTTTTACCGTGAGCTGGGGGTATCGCTGGAAGAAATCCGAAATATTCTGGATTCAAAGGACTTTGACGGACTTTCAGCGTTGGAAAGCCATTTGTCTGCCCTGCTTGCCAGGCGAAAGCAATTGGATCTGCTGGTCGCCAATGTAGAGAAAACCATTAAGGCCAAAAAAGGAGAAATGATAATGAGTGATCAGGAGAAGTTTGAAGGCTTTCTTCAAAAGCTGGTGGATGATAACGAACGTCAATACGGGGAGGAAGCCAGGGAAAAATACGGGGACGAAAGCGTCAGCCGTTCCAACGCCAAGGTTTTGAACATGAGCAAAGAACAGTATACTGAATTGGAAAAACTGACGTCAGATTTAAACGGGACATTAAAAGCAGCCTTTGAGCAAGGCGATCCGGCCGGAGAACTGGCACAAAAAGCCTGCGAGCTGCATAAAAAATGGCTGTGCTTTTATTGGGACGCTTACAGCAAAGAAGCCCATATAGGCGTGACCCAGATGTATGTGGACGATTCCCGCTTTACGGCGTATTACGATAAGATCGCACCCGGCTGCGCAGTATTTTTACGTGACGCGGTAGCAATATACTGCAAATAACTTCATAGAAGGCGAAGGATAGAAAGCTCACTTGCTGAAAAGCAAGTGGGCTTTTTTCTGGATTAATGGGAGGGGTTTTTCTGGTATTTTATGGGATTCCATGCTCATCAGATCAGGTTAGCCTGATATGGTTCTATTTTTGAATATTAACCTGATCAAGCAGCGGAGCGGAGGATCTGCCCCCTGGTCAGTGAGGATATCCGAATGACTTTCCTTAATTTTTGGAAATTGACAATCATATATGACTCATGATAGAATAACTTAAATTTGGTTAATAAAGGAGGGCATTCGTTCTATGTATTCTGTTCGTTTAAGATAAGCTGGCAATAAAGAAGCAGTTATATCATCCACAAAGGTGGGCTTTTTTGTTATGCTTATTTTACGAATTAAGACATGGATACGGGTGAAGTGTAGCTATCTGAGGCTATGCGTTTTTTCTCTAAGTCTTTTTAACGTTAATATGCAGACTAAAGCCCGCATTGGGGATTTTAGCCTGCATTTTTTATTGCCAAAAATCAAGTGAAAACAACAATAAAAGGTGCAAGGAGAAAAAATATATGAAAAATAAAACTTTAAAATGGAAACAAGCATTTTTTACCATATGGGCAGGACAGGCAATTTCACTTATTACCAGCGCCGTACTGCAAATGGCGATAATTTTTTATCTTACGGAAAAAACAGGCTCAGCCATGGTGCTGTCAATTACTTCATTTGTTGGATTTCTGCCGTACGCAGTCCTTGGGCCTGTGATCGGTGTATTCGTTGACCGTTATGATAGAAAGAAGATCATGATTGGTGCTGATTTGATGATTGCTGCCGCAGGTGCAGTGCTGGCTGTTATTGCTTTGTATAGTGAGTTATCGGTTTGGATGGTTATGGCAGTTCTGTTTATCCGGAGTATTGGGACAGCGTTTCATTCTCCCGCATTAAGCGCAGTTACGCCCCTGCTGGTACCGGAAGAGCAGCTGACCAGATGCGCAGGTTACAGTCAGTCTTTACAGTCTGTGAGCTATATTCTCAGTCCTGCTGCAGCTGCATTTTTATATTCTGTCTGGGAATTGAATTCGATTATAGCCATGGACGTGGCTGGCGCAATCATTGCATGCATTACGGTAGGTCTTGTACCTATTCCCAGACCTTGTGTTGAGGAGCAAAGACCAAAGCAGAATTTTATGAGGGAAATGAAGGAAGGATTTGCTGTTTTAAGAGAAAATAGAGGGTTATTTGTGCTGCTGCTTATAGGCACACTGTATATGTTTGTCTATATGCCGATTAATGCACTTTATCCTTTGATCAGCATGGAATATTTTGGCGGAACACCGGTGCATGTCTCTGTTACTGAAATTGCTTACGCTTCCGGTATGCTGGCAGGTGGTTTGATATTAGGACTGTTTGGCAATCTGAAAAAGAGGGTCTCATTTATAACAGCTTCTATTTTTATGATGGGATTCAGTTTGACCATCTCGGGATTGCTGCCTCCAGGCGGATTTGCCGTATTTGTAATCTGCTGCGCAGCGATGGGTCTTTCCGTTCCCTTTTACAGCGGTATTCAAACGGCTCTTTTTCAAGAGAAGGTGAAGCCTGAATATTTGGGACGTGTGTTTTCTCTGACAGGAAGCATCATGTCTTTGGCCATGCCCATTGGTCTGATCCTCTCAGGATTTTTTGCAGATCGGATTGGTGTAAACCATTGGTTTTTCCTGTCAGGTATTTTAATAATCGGAATTGCAGTCATTTGCCTGATGGCAAGTGATGTCAGAAAGCTGGATTAATCAATAAAAAACTTATAGGAGGAGGTGATATAAGTTTTTCATCAAAAGGTCTTGACACGATATATCTTTATGATATATTATTGTGATATAAAAATAGACAGAAGGTGTACAGATGAGAGAGAATGCTGGGAAATCAAAATACGTGATGCTGGGAATGCTTGCCCGCATGCCGCAGACCGGCTATACGATCAAAAAATGGCTGGAGAACGAATACAGCCATTTCTGGCAGGAGAGTTTTGGGCAGATTTATCCCACTCTTAAGAAACTGGTGGCTGAGGGACTGGCCGCCAGCTCCGATCGCACCCAGCCTGGAAATGGGCGGGGGCAGATCGTATACAGCATCACTGACGCAGGCAGAAAGGAGCTTTCAGACTGGCTGCGTGAGGAGCCTGAAATCGAGAAGATAAGGTACGAAATATTACTCAAGATCTCCTTTGGTGAGAATACGGAGCCTGAGGTGCTGCTTGGACATCTGGACGATTTTATCAGAAGGAATGATAAGCTGGTCAAGGATATGAACGGCTATATGGAGCTTGTTGAGCAGTTCAAAGACAAGGATATTGACTGCTCCTACAGTAAGCTGACCGCGCTCTGCGGCGTTTATATATATTCTGCAATGAGGGATTGGGCTGTTGAGGCAAAGAAAGTCATTTCAGGGAAAGAAGCTGATCAATAATATCCCATTGACAATGTAACTGTCAACTATATAGAATGAGCTGGGAAGAGAGGAATCCCTCATTAAGCTTCCATTCATCTATATCACAAAAAGAATAAGCCAATAACCAGTTTTTCCTGGCTACAAACTTATTATACGAGGAGAATCGTTATGAGCACTCTGGTTGTATATTTTTCATTTACTGGCAGCACAAAATTTATTGCAGAAAAGATTGCGGAAACTATGAACGCCGATATTGCCCAGTTAAAAACCAGCAAGGAATATCCGGCAGATGGATTTAAGAAGTATTTTTTTGGCGGAAAGAGCGTCATTTTTGGAGAGAAGCCGGATCTGGTAAACGAGCCAATTGATTGGAACCGTTATGATACCATTATAATCGGAACGCCCGTCTGGGCAGGATCCTTTGCGCCGCCTATAAAAAGTTTTATCAGCCAATATAAAATCCGGGGCAAACGGATTGCGCTGTTTGCCAGTCACGGAGGAGGCGGAGCCAAAAAGTGCTTTGCAAAACTAAAAAAGGAGCTTTCCGGCAATGAATTCATCTGTGAGATAGATTTCGTGGAACCTAAGAAAAATCGTGAGGGAAATACTTCTAAAGCTGTTAAGTGGGCCAGGAGCATTGCCGTCTGATAACCTGCATGTAATTGCCTGCCATAAACTGCCGCCTGTTGTTATGTGCCGTAAGCGGCCGGGGATAATTCAGGCTGACATCAGACCTTTATTAAGGTGGATTGGAGATGAATAATGGGAAATACGGATAAGTTTGAGTTGATAGCTGATATATATGACACTCCTGAAAGGATCCGGATTGGAAAGGTGTCATCAAACGCCATTCGTGAATATTTGGCTGGTGCTGAGAACAAAAACGCCATTGACTTTGGCTGCGGAACAGGTCTTGTGGGCATGAATCTGCTGGATGATTTTAAATCAATACTGTTTCTGGATACATCACAAAACATGATTAACCAGGTAAATCAAAAGATTTCCGGCTCCAATGTACAGAATGCAGCTGCATTGTGCTTTGATTTTGAGAAGGACAGTCTTTCGGATTTGCAGACTGACTATATTTTTATGGTTCAGGTTTTACTTCATATCAGGGACTTTAAGTCAGTTTTATTAAAGCTGTATGATGTTTTAAACCCGGGAGGGCATTTGATAATTATTGATTTTAACAAGAACCATGAAGTGGTTTCAGATCTGGTTCATAATGGTTTTGACCAGGAGAAGCTGGCAAAGGATTTATTAGAAATAGGATTTAAGCATATTCGGTCCAGAACATTCCATAAAGGCAGCAATCTGTTTATGGGCCGTGATGCGTCCTTATTCATACTTGATTCGCAAAAATAAGCTTTCAGTACAACCCTTTTCTTATGTCTTTTCAAATCATTTCTTCCTGACCGTTACCGGGTTTTGGCGGCTGCCGGACTACTTTTTAGTAATTCGGCAGCCGCCATCTGATTTCTCTCATCATATTAATGGTCAAGTGGAAACAGTATGCTTTTTTAATTGAAAATAAAATATATTTGTGAGATTGAATGCTCTTGTGTATACTTGTATTAAGTAATTATATTGTTTATTTATTACCCCAATTTCATAATTTATTTTAAAAAATGCAAAAATTCAGGAGGTAGTACGATGCAGAAAGTAATCCCACATTTATGGTACGACAAAGAAGCAGTTGAAGCGGCCCAATGGTATGTAGAACTTTTTGAGAATTCAAGAATCCTTCGTACCGGCATAATCCGTGACACTCCGTCAGGAGATACGCAGACCGTTGAGTTTCAGCTTGCGGGCATGAGGTTTTCTGCCATCAGCGCAGGACCTTATTTTACCCTCAACCCCTCGATTTCACTTATGGTAGCCTGCTCCGGTCCGGAAGAGGTGGACAGGCTGCATTCCCATTTATCAACAGGTGGAATGGAGCTCATGCCTTTGGGAGAGTATCCCTTCAGCAAACGTTATGCCTGGCTCCAGGATAAATATGGCTTAAGCTGGCAGCTCATGCTGGTTGAGAACATGGAAGAGCATCAAAGGATCAGGCTTTCCTTTCTGTTTTCAGGAGACGCATGCGGAAAAGCGGAAGAAGCCCTGAATTACTACCTTTCCGTTTTCCAGGGTTCCACAAAAGGATACGTAAACCATTTTCAGGCAGGGGAGGCTATGGATAAAAGGGCAAAGATAAACTACAGCGAGCTGAATATTCAGGGGCACCAGATGATTGCCATGGATCATGGATATGGCGGGGATTTTACGTTTAATGAAGCATTCTCCCTTATGATCCCTTGTGCAAACCAGGCGGAAATCGATTATTTCTGGGATAAGCTTTCCTTTGTTCCTGAGTCCGAGCAATGCGGCTGGGTAAAAGACCAGTTTGGCTTATCATGGCAGATCGTACCTGAGAACCTGGATGACGTTATGGCCAAAGGAACCGAAGAAGAAGTGAAACGAATCACAGAGGCATTTTTAAAAATGAAAAAGCTGGATATCGCTGCTCTTGAAAAGGCGTGGTCAGGAGAATGACAAGCAGGCTGCGAATATCCGGTTGACAATATTGTTCTTGACAATTAGTCAGTGCTGAGTATAATTATAGTCAGGACTGACTAATTTGTTATTCAGAAAGGTGAATGGTATGATCCCACTTTATATTCTCGGTTTACTTCAAAGATTCGGCCCACAGCACGGATACCAGATTAAAAAAATCATTGCAGAGCAGCTTTCCGACTTTACGCAGATCAAACTTCCCACCATTTATTATCATCTGGAAAAAATGGAGGTGGACGGCCTGCTTTCCGCAAACAGGGAAAAGCCCGGCGGCAGGCCGGAAAAAACCATCTATTCCATTACGGAGAAAGGAATCCTGGCATTTAAGAACATGATTGCAGGACTGCTTGAATTTGAGTACCGGCCTACCTTTCCTTCAGACGGCGTTTTTTACTTTGCCGATTATATTGAAAAGGCAGAGCTTGTAAGCCATTTGGCGGATTATATGGATAAACTGAAGGCATCCCTGTCCAATATTAAAAAGCACAGGGAAGAAACCATGCATGTTGTTCCGGATGAGGACAGAGAAATGGTCCACATCATATTCAGCCATCATGAACACCATTTTCAGGCAGAGCTGGACTGGGCGGAAGAATCACTGAATCGTTTGAATTTATAGGGGAGGTATTATGAAAAAGCAAAGGATCATAGAAACACAGGAAGGCATTCAGGATAAACTGACTGTTGAAATTTTCGACGATTTTGCCAGGATCATGCGGGATAAAGGCTGGAACAATGTGGACAGCTTTATCAGAGCAGGAATCACAAAGGGAAAGGTTTTAGAGATCGGTCCGGGACCCGGATATGTTGGCCTTGAGTGGTTAAAAAGGTTTCCTGATGCAGCTCTTACGGGATGTGAAATAAGCCGGGAAATGATCAGGCTTGCGGAGAAAAATGCAAGGGATTATGGTTTTGAAAACCGGGCAGGCTACGTGGAAGGCAATTGCATGGAGATGCCCTTTTCAGACAATTCCTTTGATGCTGTTTTTTCCAACGGGTCGCTTCATGAATGGGAGGATCCCATAAAGGTGTTCCATGAAATACACAGGGTCTTAAAGCCGGGAGGACTTTTTTGCATCACAGACATGCGGCGGGATGTGAACCCTCTGATCAAATGGCTTATTTATTTTTCAACCAGGCCAAAGGCCATACGTCCGGGGTTTTTAACCTCTTACAATGCAGCCTATACCGGTGATGAGATTAAAACACTGCTTGGTCAGTCGGAATTAAAGTCTGCCGCCGTAAGCAAAGAATTTTTCGGCTTATGCATATCAGGAAAGAAAGCTGTTATATGACAGGAGCAAGGCCGGATTGATACAGGGTATGACATAGAAAGAGAGAAAGGTGATTGTGCATGAAGAACAGTCGCCTTTCTCTCTACCTTAATTGTAACACATAGAATTACCAACAACAAGACTGTTTTTCTGATTCCGGTTGTGCTAGACTTTTTGAATGGCAGTTTAGGAAATGGATTTTCTGCCGATTCTAAAAGAGAGGTGGTATTTGTTATGGAAAATAGTAAAATGGAATTAGAACTTGAAAATATCAGGTTGGAACAAACCATAGCCTTGGCCAGGGAACAGCTGGATCAGGCGAGGGAGCGCAATGAGGAAAACAAGTCGGCCATTATTTCTGCCAAGCAAGAGCTGCGGGAGAATACTTCACACTCCATATCAGACCTCTGGAGCAGTGAAGGCTTTGAGGCCCTTGCAGCCCTGAATCAGTATGCAAATCCCATTACAGATAAAATCGCAGATTATGAAGCGGTAGAAAATAAGATCGCACTGCTGGAGAACATGATCCAGAGCCCGTACTTTGCACGGATCGATTTTAGGTTCGAGGATGAGGATACATTTGAAAAAATCTATATAGGACGTTCTTCCTTAAAGAAAGACAATACAAACGAGTTCTATATTTATGACTGGAGATCCCCCATTGCAAGCGTATTTTACCGCTTTGTCCTGGGGCAGGCTTTTTATGATGCTCCTGGGGGAAGGATAACAGGAGAAGTTAATTTAAAGCGCCAGTATGAAATCAGCAAAGGGAAGCTGGAATATTTCTTTGACGCCGATGTGCAGATCGTAGATGAATTCTTAAGGAAGCTTTTGTCGCAAAATACTTCTCCCAAAATGAAGACCATTGTAGAAACCATTCAAAGGGAGCAGGATATTGTTATAAGGGATATGGAAAATGATTTAATGATGGTGCAGGGAGTGGCAGGCAGCGGGAAGACGTCCATTGCCCTTCACAGGGCCGCGTACCTTATGTACCAGGGACTTACCTCCAGGCTGTCTGCTGATAATATCCTGATCATTTCGCCAAACACGTTATTTGAGCAGTACATTTCCAATGTGCTGCCTGAACTTGGAGAAGATCATGTGGTTTCTGTGGTGTTTGAAGATATCATTGCTTTGTCTTTAAAGAATGAACAGGTGCAGACAAGAAATCAGTTTTTGGAAAACCTGATTTCAAATTCAAAATACAGGGATATGATAAAAAGCACCATGGAGTTCAAGACTTCCCGTCAGTTTCTGGAAATATTGGACCGTTTTATTGATGACCTTCCCCATAAATGGATGGATTTCAAGGATGTAATCTATGATGGGAAGTGCATCATAAGCAAAGAAATGCTGAAAGAAAAGGTATTATCCGGAAGAAATGAGACTCTTTTGGGTGTGAGGCTGAAACTGATAGAGGAATATATTCTGGAGCTGATCAGTGAGTCCAAGAAATACCGTATGAAAAAGCCGGAAAAGCTTCTGATAAAGGAAGAAATGCTGAAATTCATGGAACTTGACGTGAAGGCTGTGTATAGAAAACTGTTTCATGATAAAGAATATTTCTACAGCCTGGCAGAAGGTGTGGAGCTTCCCGGCGGCATGGATGATATTTTGGCTTTTACACAGGAAAATCTGGATACTTTTCTGCTGTACTATGACGATGCAACTGTCCTCACCTATTTGAATTTGAGGATAAACGGAGTCAACGAATACAAAACCATAAAACAGGTAGTCATTGATGAAGCTCAGGATTATTATCCTCTCCATTTTGAAATATTCAATTTACTGTTCCCAAAAGCGAAATTCACCATTCTGGGAGATATTAACCAGACCCTTGAGAAAAAGGAAGATTTATCCTTATACCAACAGATCAGGAAAATCTTTCATAAGAAAAAGTCTTCCCTTGTGACCATGGACAAAAGCTTCCGCTGTACAAATGAGATTTTAAACTATGGTTTAAGATTCCTTGAGGGAAGTACGGAAATAAAGAGCTTCAACCGAAAAGGAGATGAGCCGAAGCTATATACAGCCGAAGACCAATTGTCATTTCATAATATGATCGTTTCGGAGGTTAGATCCTGTATAGAAGCAGGCTGCCAGTCCATTGGGCTGATCTGTAAAACAGAAAAAAATGCCCTTGATTTGTTTAAGCGTTTAAAGGACAAAGCTGATGTTCATTTAGTGAAAAACGGGGAGACGGCAGATTTGCAGGGTGTATTTATCATGCCTGTATATATGTCCAAGGGACTTGAGTTTGATGCCGTCTTAATATGCGATGTCAACGGGGAAAATTATTACAGTGAAGATGATAAAAAGCTTTTATACATCTCGTGTACAAGGGCGCTTCACAGACTCAGCCTGTTTTCCATGGGAGAGGCCAGTCCGCTGCTTGCTGAAAAGGAATTGTAAGGAGGTAATATCCATGTCAAATGAAGAACTGCTTCACATACTGAAAAAACGGTTTGAGGAAAACATGAACCGTCATAAAGATCTTAAGTGGGAAAACGTGCAGGAAAGACTGGAGGGGAATGTTAAAAAGCTCTGGTCGCTGAATGAGATGGAAAGAACCGGCGGGGAACCGGATGTGATTGCCTTAGATGAGGCAGCAGGTGAATACATTTTTTGTGACTGTTCAGATGAAAGCCCCAAAGGCCGCAGAAGCATCTGCTATGACCGGGAAGGACAGGAGGAGAGGGAGCGGAAAGGGGTGTACCCGGAAGGCAGTGCCGTGGGTATGGCGGCTGATATGGGGATTGAACTGTTAACAGAAGAACAATACAGGGAGCTGCAGAAGCTTGGGAATTTTGACAGGAAGACATCCAGCTGGGTGAAGACGCCTTCTGATATCAGAAAGCTGGGCGGCGCCGTCTTTGCCGACTTCCGCTACGGTCATGTTTTCCTGTACCACAATGGCGCGTCCAGCTTTTACAGCAGCAGGGCGTTCCGCGGTTTGCTGAGGGTTTGACAGACATGGGTGAAAAGAGGTATCTGGTTTTGCCCCATCAGGAACTGATCAGAAAAAACAGTTTCTCATTGCCGAAAAGGCCGGTAAGCTATATAATCATTACTGATCGGCAGTAAATTTTGTGAGGTAGAATATTATGAACCAAATAATTATGTTGGATATCAATTTTCAGTATGGGAATGAAAACCGGACCATTCATCCGGTTTTATTATTAAGCTCCAGTGAAGTCGTTTTGGTGGATTGCGGATATCCCGGTTTCCTGCCGTTGTTAGAGACTGAGATGAGATCAAAGGGAATTGATCCAGGCACTTTAACGAAAGTCCTGATCACTCACCATGATGATGACCACATGGGAGCCTTATATGAATTAAAGGAAAAATATCCGGATGTGGAGGTTGTGGCAGGCGCTGAGGAAAGCAGGTATATTTCCGGTGAGAGAAAATCTCTGCGCTTATTGCAGGCGGAAGAAATGCTGAATGTGCTGCCGGAAGAGCAAAAGTCCTTTGGAATCCAATTCTGTGAATCTTTAAGAAAGGTCAGGCCCGTTCCAGTGGATCGGACGGTCAAGGACGGAGATCATTTTGACTGGGCCGGAGGCTGTGAGATTCTGGATACTTCAGGCCATATGCCGGGTCATATTTCCTTATATTTAAAAGAGAGCCATTCCGTTATTACAGGAGACGCCGCAGTCTTGAATGACGGCCGGCTGGTTATCGCAAACCCTCAGTATACCCTGGACCTACATAAGGCCAAGGCTTCTCTTAAAAGGCTCATATCCCTGGACGCGGACCGTTATTATTGTTATCATGGAGGGATATTTGAAGGCCGGAAAAAGTGATCTAAGCAGGAGGCTGTGTTTATTTACAGGTGATCATCACCAATAAACACAGCCTCTTTTTTGTGTGAAAATAGGAAGTACAGGCCTTGTTATAAAATTAACAGGAACTGTTCCCTGCAATATGCTGCAAATGAGTATGTGTTGAAAAATGTCGAATTTTGTGGTAAATTATAGGAAATTAAGAAAGTATGACAGGATATTTAACTGAATCAAATGAGTGGCGAAGCGGATTGGGAATATCCGCGTGACCATGAAAAGAATCTGGAAATAGTGGGGCATCAGAAGCAGCTTTGCCGACAAGTTGTATATCCGAAGCAACTGTCAGAACAATACTAAGAAGTGTGTATCGCAAACTTGGTATTCATTCAAAAACTGAGCTGGATACAAAGGAATTCTGACAGAAAACTTTAATATACTGCATAATGGAGTATGAGGGAAAAAGTAATCTGCTGTATTCTTGATCATAGCAGATTATTTTTTTATTCATAGAAAAGAATGCTGGTTACGGAAAAATGGACCGGCACTGAGGGGGGCTGTGATGAGAAATAAATATTCCAGATATATAGCCGTACAGACGGTAATTATGCTCACGATTTTCATGACGATTGTTTTTGTTCTCCTGCGTTCCCAGCAGGCGGAAAGCAATTATCTTCTTTCAAGCATCGGACAATCCGTGTCCTACTCTGTGCAGCAGCATATTGCCATAACGGAAGGCGTATTAACCTCCCTGGCTTATAATTATGAAATTGATGACCATATTGATAAGCGCAAGTTCGATATTCTGGCAGCCAGATATATGGAGGATAACCCGGACATCCTCTACATCCAGCATAAGGATAAAGCTACGGTCACAGATATGGTCTATCCTGATGTGTATGATTACACCCTGGGTGCTTCCCTTAGGGGGCGCCCGGAGGTGGAGGAAGCCCTTGAAAAAGCTATCAAAAACAGGACCACAACAGTCAACGATCCCTTTATTTTAAAGGATACCAAGGATCTGCTGGGGCTGGTAATACGGTATCCCCTTTATAAAGACAATGAGTTTAATGGATTTTTTATTGTGGTTTTTAACTTTAATACATATATGGATAAGGTGATCAAAGAGGCGATGCCGGATTCCTATCACATCAGCATTTTTAACCACAAGGGAGGGCTTATCTGGGGAGCTTCACCATGGAAGGACAGGGATTCCTATATCATCCGTATCCCGGTCATGGATACCTACTGGACCATGAAGCTGTCAAAGGAAGAAAGCAGCGTCAATGCCAACGGAGCGCTCATTGGCTTTATTTCCCTGCTGGTCCTGTTTCTTATGGGAATTCTCATTTATATGCAGATGGGACTTTTCAAAAAGGATGAAAACCTCCAGCATCTTGCAAGCCTGCACAAAGAACTGGAAAGGCTGAAGGAAAGCTACACCCTGGCTCTTGACAGTGCCAATGACGCGCTATGGGAGTGGAACCTCATAACCGATGAGATCATCACTTCCGACAAGTGGATCGACATCACCGGAAATGCATTAGAAGGCCATGGACTCGGTGCGGTCATACAGAAGGAGACCATCCATCAGGAGGATTATCAGGCAGTGCTGGATGCCTTTGATTCCTGCTTAAGAGGAGAGACCAGAGAGTTTCACCGGGAATACCGCATCAGGAGCAAGGATGGCACTTACACCTGGGTTTTAAACAAGGGAAAGGTCTATTTTGACGGGGAAGGCATTCCCAGCAAGGTGGCAGGGGCAGTGTCCAACATTGAAGAACGGAAACAAAGAGAATCAAAGATGGAATACATGGCATTTTATGATATGCTGACAGGACTTCCCAATAAGATGCAGTTTATGAGCACCCTTGAGGAAACCTTAGAAAGCATAGAGGAAACCATGTGCAGGGATTCTATCCTGATGATCGACCTGGATAATTTCAAGATCCACAATGACTTGCTTGGGCTGGATTTCTGTGATCGGCTGCTTAACCAGGTGGGCGGCCGGCTGTCCCAGATCTTAGGCCAGGAAAATACGGTGGCAAGATTTGGCGGAGATGAGTTTTTAATTCTTATCAGGGACCACAAGGATATCAGAGCTGTGGAAAGGCTCTGCCAGAACATTCTCTCTATCTTTGACGCTCCGTTTGTCCTGATGGATAAGTCCGTTTATTTATCTGTCAGCATAGGTGTTGTCCATTGTCTGGAAGCCGGGCAGACGGCAAATGATGTGCTGCGGAATGCGGATACGGCTCTTAACAAGGCAAAGGAAAGCGGAAAAAACCAGTATTGCATCTATGACGCACAGATGCATGATGAGATCATCAGAAAATCCAATGTGGAGGGATGCATCAGAGAAGCTCTGGCAAAGGATGAACTTCTCATTTACTATCAGCCCCAGCAGGATTTATTGAGGAATGAAATAAGAGGAGTGGAGGCCCTGGCAAGGCTGTATTCGGAAGAAATGGGAATGATTCCGCCTCTTGAGTTCATATCTGTGGCTGAATACACGGGACTGATCATTCCTCTAGGCAACTGGATATTAAAAAATGCGTGTATGCAGGGAAAGGCCTGGATTGACAGCGGCTGTAAATTTGGAAAGCTGTCCGTTAATATCTCCGTACATCAGCTGCGCAATGAGAATTTCTATGATCTGGTAAAAGAGGTTCTCAATGAAACCCAGTTCCCCGTAAGCCAGCTGGAGCTTGAAATTACGGAAAGCGTCCTTTTGGAATTTTCCCAGAACAATATTGAGATTCTTAAAAAATTAAGATCACTTGGTGTCAGCATTGCCCTGGATGATTTTGGTACAGGGTATTCTTCTCTTAACTATTTGACCGTCCTTCCCATTGACATTCTAAAAATTGACAAGTCATTTTTAGGAAAGGCTCTTGAAAGTGAAACAGAGCATCAGGTAATAAAAAGTATTACCGAGCTGGCACATGGCTTAAACTTAAAGGTGGTGTCCGAAGGGGTGGAAACGGCAGAGCAAAAGCAGATTCTAAGGGATATGGGCTGTGATTATATCCAGGGGTATTATTTTGCTAAGCCGGGAGATGCAGAAACCGTTGAAAAGTGGTTAAAAAAAGGCAGAATTTCCTAAAGAGCAGGAGAGAAGGTTCAGGCCAATGGGGCCACTGCAGAAGAAAACTTTTCATGATGATTGATTTATCGGTTGCATTTCCAGGGTTGTTTAACCTGGATGCAGCCGATTTCATATAAACAGATGATTGTTCCTGCATATTCTGTTCCATTACAGTGCGGACAGGTTAAGAAGAGGAGGATAAGGCAAATAAAACTCCTGTTTTGCGGTAAAATGTGTGGAAATGCATAAATTTATTTGACCGTTCAATGAAAATCAGATATATAATTAAAGAGGAGGGTGCATCTCCCCTGTAACCGGGTGTCCCTGCCCGGCATCCTGAGAAAGATTATTTTTGAATTGTTATAAATCATTATCATGCATGGCACCTGGAGGTAAGAACGTGGAGTTTGAAGGCTTTAAGTTTCACATAGATGAAGAAAGTTTAGATGACATGTATATCAGGGCAGTACAGGATGAATATACAAGAATTGATGAAAGCTGGCTGAAACTGCATTATAAAACCTCCGTTATCCTGGTTGTGTTTTCCATGCTGGTGGAGATTGTAATGGGAATGTTCCTGATTAATTCAGATATGCTGACAACAACGGTTTATAAGTATTTCATAAAGTTCCTGATCGTTCCAAGTGTGGTCAATCTCCTATGTATTGCAGGCGAAACGCTGATCATGAAGTCAGAGTATTTTTCACGGAGCCAGAAAATTTATTCCGTTTCCCTTATCTTTGTGGGGATCGGCTTCGTTCTTTTTACGGTGCACAGCACGTTTACCGCAACCTACTATATTTTTGCCATCGCCATCATGCTGACGGCGATCTATGCGGATTATCGTGTAACATGTATTACGGCGCTGACCAGCATTATTTCCATTATCATTTCCGAGCTGTTCATGGAATGGGATGCGGATAAGGTCAGCATTTTTGAAAACACCCACCGGATGGGGGATTTTTTGATTTCTATTTTCGTGCTGACCGCCTTTTCCATTGCCTGTATGGCCGTGATCCGGTTTGAGCGGAGGAAAAACAGTGCGGGCATACAAAAGGAAATTGAGCGGCAGCTCCTGCAGCAGAGCGTCCACATGGATGAAACGACGGGAATATACAACCGGAAGGCATTCCGGAATGAATTGAAATATGTGGAAGATACGGCATCGGACCGGAGCTATATTCTTGCAATTGTAGACATTGACAGATTTAAAAGTATCAACGATACCTGGGGACATCATGTGGGAGACCGCTGCTTAATAGAATTTGCCAGGGTTTTGAAAGAGTTTCGTTCGGATATGACGCCCTTTCGGTATGGGGGTGATGAGTTCTGCTTATTGTTCCGTGATAAAACCATGGAAGAGGCAGAGTCCATCTGCGGAAAGATTCTGGCAAGGGTGAATCACCTGTTTTTTGAGGACTATCCAAAGCTTAAGCTGACGGCCAGCTTTGGACTTGCGGCAATATCGGACCAGGTTGATACGGTAAGGCTTTTTATTCATGCGGACCGTGCTCTGTATGAAGCAAAAAAGGTTCGTAATGCAATCCGTGTTTTTTGACCGTTTCTGGTTTGAACAGGAATCATTCAGGTACAACAGCTAAAATCAGGAGGTATCAGAAATGAAGGAATATGAAGCTTTATTGGATAAAATGAAAATTTTTGAAAAGACCTATGATGTTATGCGGATCGTGGATCCGAACCGTTATCTGTTGTTTTTGCTGATATTGATTATTTCAAAAAAATAAATGATACCTACGGCCACTCGGCAGGAGATTCCGTGCTAAAGGATTTGTCAAAGGAGCTGGAGAGCTATATGCGAAAGGGCAAGGATTGGGTGGCCAGGTTTGGAGGAGAGGAATTTTTCATCTGCCTGACCAATTGTGATCTTGATGCTGCAAAACAGGTGGCAGAAAGGATCAGGAGCGGGATAGAAAAAAAGGAATTTACAGCAGAAGATCAGAAGATCAGGCTGACCTGCAGCTTTGGAATACATGCAGTCTGCAAGGATACCAATGCACCACTGTAGACGGCGTGATCAGGCTTGTAGACAAACATTTATACAAGGCAAAGGATCTTGGAAGAAACAGAATTGAGTAGCTTCCATTCCATGGTGCCCCTTCGCAGAATTTATTTGTGAATGGGATTGTGCTGAAGGTATTCATCCAATGTGAGCTTTTCCACTCCCGCCAGAATGGCAATTCCGATTCCATGTGGATCATTAAAACGCCATCCAAGCTGCCTGTAATAGGACCGGCTGAAGGAACAGCCGGAGCCCTGGCAGACCCCGTAAAGGTCACCTCTTCGGTCGATCACCCGCTGTTTCATCCCTTCCCATGCCCGTTGAATGGATGAGATGCTTTCCCGGCAAAGCTCTTGGTTTAAAATTCCCAGCCGGATTCCCCTGGAAAGGGCGCAGATGAACATGGAAGTGGATGAGGATTCTTCATAAGTGGAAGGATCGTCCAGGATCTGATGCCATAAGCCGCTGTCATCCTGTACCTTAAGAATGCCTTCTGCCATTTCAGTGAAAAACTCTGCCACTGATTTCTGCTCCGGATGATCCTTTGGAAGGATCAGCAGAAGCTCTGATAAGGCCAGCAGAACCCAGCCGTTTCCGCGGCTCCAGGGGATCTTATTCATTTTCTTATATTCCAGGTCCACGATGTGGGACATGAGATTCTGCTCAGGCATAAAAAAGTACTGTTTAAACAGAAGTGCCTGGCGGCAGGCTTCCGTTAAGTATTCCTCTTTTCCGCTTAACTGGTAGTACCGGCATAAAAACGGGATGCTCATGTACATGTCATCGATCCACATGGTGTTGTCATTTCTGGAGAACACCAGATCTTTTTCCCTGCGCTGCCGGTGTTTCATGAAATCAGCGATCACATCCGCCAGGGCGGGAACTTCTTTTATGGGCTTCTGCCGGTTGGCTTCCAGCAGGAAGGAACCAAAGGAACCACAGTCATCTAACTCGGTCAGCCAGCAAAGCTGGGTATTCACACCCGGGTAGCCAAACACGGACTTGTCGTAGGTGGAATAATTGTATATGGCCGCCGTCATCCGGGCGTACTCCTGCACGTATTGAAGCCAGTCGGCACGGCCAAAGTGTTCTCCGGCTTTTAAAAGGCCGTAAAGGGTAACTCCGCAGGGATAGGTCCATTTGCCGTATAATTCCTGCTCCGCAAATATCCGGACAAAGGAGTCCGGTAAGTCGGCTTTCCAGCAGCAGGTGCCCTTTGATCCGGAGTACACCCGATCCATGCCTGTGAAATGGCTGATGGGGGGAATCTCTTTGTCAAAAAGACCGGTATAGATCCATTCCCCTTCATATCCCTTTACCCCGGCGCACAGGGGCAGGAGACCGCATTCATCCTGAAATTCAATGGCAAGTCCTGTTTCTTCGCCTGCTTTCTTCTCGCAAAGCAGGATGACCTCATACCATCCTCTGGGCAGGAAAACTTCTTTTTCAAATGTCCCTTCCATCCATTCCAGGGCCAGATTTTCATTGATACAGATCTTAAGCGGCGCTCTGGAGCTTCCGTTTATCAGGACCTTGCCGGAATTTACATGAAAGAAGGTGCTTTTGGCAGCAGCAGTTCCCTGGCTGTCCAGGCCGAAAATCCGGGATAAAGGGCAGGAGGAAGCTGGCTCCTCATACGTCTGCCTGGGAAACCAGGTAATCCCCTCAAAAGAACCATCAATAAGGGCTGAAACATCTGCTGACTCCCGGCCAATGGGAGCGCTGTAAACAAAGCCTGCCTGTCCCTTTCTTTCAGACAAAGGCGACGTAAAATGGGAGGGCTGCCATTGGGGCTGTGCATGGCGCAGAGAGAGGCCGAAACCGATCTCCGTTTTTTCCGTTTCCAACAGAAAATGGTTAAAGCCCGCCACAAGAGGAATAGAACATGTACTGCAGGATTTTAAGCCTTCCTGAGACGGGGCAGAGTGAAATACTTTTTCTCCGTTTACCCATAGAACGGCCGGCCCGCAGCACTGAATCTGAAACTGGGAGACGGTTTGACTGTGGCTGTATAAATTTCCTGCCCCATAGCAGACTTCACCAACGGCAGCCTGGGAAAAACGGCTGTCAAAATCAAACTGATACCAGCCTTTTGTATTACATAGGATGCCGGATGTGAAATCCAGCCGGTACTGATAAGGCGCCTGGGGATTTTGACCGATAAAACGGTTGGCCATCAGTGCGATTACTTCACGGTCCCGCTCTCCATATACGTGGAAGGCGCTTTCTTCCCAGGGGAAGTAACTGCTGCCGCTGGCTTTGGTGCTTTCAAATTTCATAAGGGAGTCCTCCTGTTATAAGAATACATTTGATAAAAGGTCTCTGATTCTATATTTTATATTATAATGGGTTCCAGTATTATAAATCTCATGCAATTGGGGCCTTTTTTAATAAAATTATACTTTTGGCTACTGCTTTGAAGCTGGGAGGGAATGGAAAAAAATGTTTTAAAATTATCTTTAACTATTATATAGAAAATGATAGAATAAACATGTTATTCTGGTATGATTAAGTACAGCTACCCTTTCATCATGGACTAAGATAAAATACAAAATATGATTATAACAGGAGGAATTTATATGAAGTTTTGCTGGAGCACTTTAAATGTTAAGAATTTAGAAGAGTCAATCAGATTTTATGAGGAGATTATCGGCCTGAAGGTAACCAAAAGATTCCCTGCCGGCCCTGGTACTGAAATTGCATTTTTAGGTGACGGGGAAACACAAATCGAATTCATATGCAGCGGGGACAGGGAAATCCATGTGGGAGATGATATCAGCTGGGGGTTTGAAGTGGAGTCCCTTGATCAGACCCTTTCCCTGGCTAAGAAAAAAGGCGCGGCTGTTTTAGGAGAACCGGTGCAGCCCAATCCACACGTAAAGTTTGCCTTTATAAAGGATCCTAATGGCATGAGAGTGCAGCTTGTGGAGAATCTGGGGTAAGGAACGGAAAAGACCGGGCAGCGGCGGAAACTACAGAGCAAGGAGTAAAAATATGAAGCAGCTGATTGATAAACTGTATGAAACTCATAACCTGGAAAAGGACGAGTTCATTTACCTGCTGGAAAATTATGATAAAGAAGCCAGCGAATATTTATTTTCCCTGGCAAGGTCCTACAGTCAGGATCACTATGAAAAAGAAGTTTTTATCAGGGGTCTGATCGAATTTACCAATTACTGCAAAAATGACTGCTACTACTGCGGCATTAGAAGAAGCAATACCAATGCCAGCCGGTACCGGTTAAGCAAGGAAGAAATCCTTTCCTGCTGTGAATCCGGGTATGGATTAGGCTTCAGGACCTTTGTGCTGCAGGGAGGAGAAGACCCTGCATTTACTGATGAGGTGATGGTGGACATTGTAAAAACCATCCGGGAAGGGTATCCGGACTGTGCCATCACTCTTTCCATTGGGGAAAAAACATATGACCAGTATTTGAGATATTATGAAGCAGGAGCAAACCGCTTTCTCCTCCGCCATGAAACGGCTGATGAGGAACATTATTCTCTTCTTCATCCTCATTCCCTGTCCTTGGAAAACAGGAAGGAATGCTTAAGAAATTTAAAGAAGATCGGCTATCAGGTAGGAACCGGATTCATGGTAGGCTCCCCTCACCAGACAGCAAAATGTCTGGCGGAAGATTTAGAGTTTATCAAGGAGCTGTCTCCTCAGATGGTAGGCATAGGACCTTTTATCCCCCATAAGGATACGCCCTTTGCGTCCTTCCCTGCAGGAAGCGTTGATCTCACCTTATTTCTCATAGGGATATTAAGGCTGATGCTGCCGGGGGCGCTGCTGCCCTCTACCACGGCATTAGGGACCCTTGACCCTAAGGGGCGGGAAAAGGGGATCTTATCAGGAGCCAATGTGCTGATGCCAAATCTATCTCCAATCGGCGTCCGGAAGAAATATGAATTGTATGACAATAAGATCTGTACCGGTGAGGAAGCGGCAGAGTGCAATGTCTGTCTGAGAAACCGTGTTGCCTCCATTGGTTATCATGTGGTCGAAAAAAGAGGAGATTATAAGGAATGAGCCTCCATAGCTCAGGATATATTCTGGGGATTGTAGGCCGTTTTTGCCCCAATTACATACAGATCCCATAGCGGCAGCCATCAGCGGCAGTGAGAAGATCGTGGTCCTGTCTGTATGGGGAGTCAGAAGTCCTCTGACATGCAAAAAGTCCGGCTGAATGATGGGAAGTGATCATTCGGCCGGACTTTTTTATGAAATATTTCCTTATATTTGGGCAGGAGTAACCAGTTTAATGCGATAAGCCGTGGACTGGGGAGGAATGCTGGCAGATTGAAAGTTGGAATGTTCGATCCGGACCAGCTGCCCTGGCTTAAGGTCGCTTATGAGAATGGGATTGTCGTTCTGGTCCAGGATTTCCGTAGCCCCGGAAATCACAAATCTTATCTGGTCTGTCTCATCCTCAGGATCGCCTGTGTTTATGAAGCTGTTTTCAATATCAACGGAGGCGATCCGGTCCGTGGTTGTGCGGAATAAAGGTTTCTGCACCATGGCAACCACCCTGTAAGCCCTGGATTGAGGAGGAATGCTTCTTGTCATGGCGGCAGAGAATTCCGCATTGACCCACATCCCCTTTCTGACGACACATAAACTGATGGGGTCGCCGAACTGATTTATTAAAATGGTATCCCAGCCTATATTCAATCGGAGAAGGTCAATATAGACCATCTCATTTTGGCTGGGAGTCACGTAGGAAACCAGGATATATCCGGTCCTGCTGTTAGGCGTATAGATGTCTTCTACTAAGGCATTTTCGATGCGCAGGATACTGCCGGTTTTTTTTATGCTTCCCCTCTTGCCCATATTGGCCTCATTCATATAAATCCCCTAAATGGCATGTGATTTAATTAATATTATAAACCGCTTAAGGGAAATATTCCGAAATTTAAACCCGGACGGTAATAATCTTTGTACCAGAGTTATTTTCCTTCCGCAATTTTAAAATTTGATACCTGCTTAAACAGATTCTGTGCCTGATTGGAAAGCTCGGCGCTGGCAGAAGCGCTTTCCTCGGAGGTGGCGGAGTTTGCCTGAATGCCGGAGGAGATCTCTTCCAGGCCAAGGACGATCTGGGTGATGGCATCGGACTGGGTCCTGGTGGCGGAGCTGATTTGTTCAATGGAGCCGGAAATTTCATTGACCCCGTTGGCGGCCATGGAAAGGGTCCTTGCAGTATCATTTAAAATCTGGGTGCCGTTTTCCACGGAGGAAACGGATTCCACGATGAGACCGGAGGTATTTTTTGCTGCTTCTGCACTTTTGCTTGCCAGGTTTCGTACCTCATCGGCTACCACTGCAAAGCCTTTTCCCGAGGCCCCCGCTCTGGCGGCTTCCACGGCGGCGTTTAAGGCCAGGATATTTGTCTGGAAAGCGATATCCTCAATACTGCTTATGATCTTGCTGATTTTGCCGGAAGAGTCGCTGATCTGCTTCATGGCCTGCAGCATGCTATCCATTTTCTGGTTGCTTGCCTGCATGTGGGCTTCCACGTTTTTTGCCTTATGACTTGCCTGGGCTGCATGCTCTGCATTGGATTTTACATTGTCGGAAATATTCTGAACCATTGATGTAAGCTTGTCCATGGTATGAGCCTGTTCCGTGGTTCCCTGGGCCAGCATTTGGGCATTTTCCGAGATAGAGGAGGCCCCTGTGGACACCTGGCCGGCGGATAGGTGGATCTGCCTTAAGGTGTGGGTAAGGGATTGCTTGATGTTATCAATGGAGCGCATCAGTCTGGAAAATTCCCCGGAATACTCCAACTGTAAGGTAAAATCTAAGTTCCCTTCTGCGATCATGTCCAGCACCATGGAAAGCTCATGGATGTAATCAATATAGGTGCCAAGCCTTTCTGCGGTATCCTTTAAGGACGTTGATACGTGTCCAAATTCGTTGTTAGAGGCTGATTTGATGATTACGGAAAGATTTCCTGCACTGATCTCCTGAGATACATCCTGAAGGCGTTTTAAGGGACGTATGATCCGGCTGTTGATGAACAGACAGAGCATGGTGACCAGGATGAGAGTTATTGTGATGCATAAAAGGATTAAATTCCGTCCAAGGGAATGAAGGTCAGAATATAAGATACTTTCAGGGGCCGCGATGGCGATGATCCAGTCGCATTCCGGTATCTGGGTGTACCAGATACCGTAGGTTTCCCCGTTCTGTTTATAGTTTCCGGCTCCCGCTCTCTTGGCCAATATTTCGCCTCCCAGGGCTGCCATGGAAGGATCCGTTTCCTCCTTTATATTCACCTTCAAAGCCTTTGAACTGTCTTCGCTTGCAATATAAGTCCCGTTTCCATCGATCAAAAAGGCAGTTCCTTCTGCATACGGCTTAATTGAGGCTACCATGCTCTGAAGGTCTGTCAAGTCCATATCTGCCGTGGATACACCTATAAACTTTCCGCTTTTATCATAAAGGGGAACAGAGGCGGTCACCATGGAGATTTTGGCAACATCATCGTAGTAAGGAGAAGACCAGACAGCGCTTTTGTCCGTGTTCTGGACGCTTGTGTACCAGTCCTGGGTATTGTAATAAACACCGTCTCCCAAGGAGTAATCGGGAACATAGACCACCTGGTCTCCTTCCCTCATGCAGTAGCGTGAAAAATACCGGGTACCAGGATCCATCTGTCCCGGTTCATACCAGATCCCGGCTCCGGAAGTCTCCTTATTGGTGCCTGCAAAGGAAGTCAGTACGTTTTTAAAGTTGTCCTCCTTCATGACATCGGAAGCTGATTCAAAGGACCTTGCCAGGAGCTCCGCCACCTTCTGGTTTTTACTTAAGGATACCCGGATGCTTTCCACCGCAGATGTGAGGCTCTGCTCCATTTTCTCCTGGGTGTTTTTTCTTATTATTTCCTTGGCAGCTATGTAACCTAGGAATGATAGCAGGATCATTGAGACTGCGATGACTGGGATAATAATTGCTAAAAATTCTGTCCGAACCGATCTCTTCATAAGTGTCCTCCTCCTGATTTTCCAATAATGGAAAAAACTTTAAACTTTATGATTATTTTATAACTTTTTTCTTAATATTTCAATGCAGTTACTGTAAAATTATGTCGAAATTTGCGATTAAAGGATAAAGCACCATGAGGGATGATGAGTTGAAATTTAGGCTGAAATATAATTGTTCTTTTTGGATGGGCGTGATATTATAAGATGTATGATACAAGTCAAGGACAGAGTTGAGAAAGGAGAAATATGAATAAGAATTCAATCACCCCTTTGTACCAGCAGCTTGCAGATGACATTAAGCAGCAGATTATGGAAGGCAGATTAAAAGAAAATGACAAGCTTATGACGGAGCTGGAATTCAGCCAGGCTTATGACGTCAGCAGGATCACGGTCAGAAAGGCGATTGAGATACTGGCTGACGAGGGATATGTTACAAAGCACCAGGGGATCGGTACCTTTGTTGCTGCGAAAAAGCTGAACCGGGTCATGAACAAGCTTTTAAGCTTTACGGAGATGTGTGAAAATGACGGGAAAACGGCGTCTACGGAAATGGTTTCCCTGGAATGGACATCAGCCTCCGTCTCCATCAGCCAGTATCTTCATATAAATGAAAAAGACCGTGTGTTAAAGATCATCCGGATCCGGAAAAGCGACAAGGAACCGGTTATGCTGGAAGAAGGGTATTTTCCGTCAAAGTACTCCTATCTCATGGGAGAAGATTTAACAAGCTCTGTGTATTCCATTCTGCGCAGACATGACACCGTGCCCACCCATGCGGTGAAGACCGTGGAAATCTGCTATGCAACAAAAGAGGAAGCAGAATATCTGAAGGTGAGGGAAGGCCAGGTCCTCCTGCTGCACAAGGATCAGGTCATGGATGAGAATGGCCAGGTCATTCATTACAGCAAGCTGATCATAAATCCGGAAAGATATAAACTGACCATCTTTACGTAACGGAACAAAGGGGATCTAATAAAAGAAAATAATCGCTTAAATGACGAAGGATTTAGGAAAGTAAAACTTTATTTTCTTAAATGTTCGTCATTTTTACTATGCAGAACTTGCATATGCATAAACTCTGGGATAAAACAGACAATAAAATGAAAAAAGCTATTGCAAAATATGATATATCATAATATAATGTATCCAAGTTGTAATAAGATGTATGCATACAATACATAACGGTCACAACTATTTTACCGGATACAAGAAAGGAGAGTAAATTATGAAAAAAAGCTTTAAAAAAGCGATGTTTGCAGGCTTATCCTGCATCATGGCCATGTCCATGACTGCCTGCAGCGGCAATACCGGTGACCAATCCCCGTCCGCCAAAGCCTCCGCCGAATCCTCACAGTCCGCTTCCGGGGACACCACGGCAGCAGCCCTTGCAGGAGATAAGAAGGTCATCAAGCTGTTCCACCGGTTTCCCGATGATCCCTGTAACTCATTCATTGAGAAAAAGGTGGCAGAATATGAAGCGGCCCATCCGGATATTGATATTCAGATCACCAGTGCCCAGAATCAGCCCTATAAAGAAAAGATCAAAGTCGTCGTAGGCTCCGATGAATGTCCTGATATCTTTTTCAGCTGGGGCGGTGAGTTCTCAGAACGCTTTATCCGTGAGAATCTGATCCTGGATCTGACACCGTACATGGAAAAGGATACGGCATGGAAGGATTCTCTTCTGCCCACTCAGATGGTAGAGTATACCACTGATGACGGGATGATCTACGGCGTTCCTTTCCGCTTAGACGGCAAGCTGTTTTTCTATAACAAGGATATATTTGAAAAGGAAGGCCTTGAAATTCCTGGAACCTGGGATGAATTTCTGGCCTTATGCGACAAGCTGAAAGCCGGCGGAATTACGCCCATTGCGGAAGGAAACCAGGATCAGTGGCCTGCATGCCATTATGTAGGCACATTAAACCAGATGCTTGTGGCAGACGATGTAAGAGCCAGAGACTATAATCCGAAGACAGGGGAATTTGCTGATCCGGGATATGAAAAGGCTCTGGAATATTATCAGCAGCTTGTGCCTTACATGAATCCCGGCGTCAACGGGCAGACTCATGATATGGCAAGGCTTGGCTTCACCCAGGGACAGACGGCCATGCTGTACGCCGAACTGGTGGAAATCACAAACATCAAACAGGAAAATGCAGATTTGAACTGGGGAATGTTCAACTTCCCGGTTGTGGAAGGGCCGGGAAACCCGGATCTTCTCACCGGTTCTCCCGAAGGCTTTGTGGTTTCCTCCAAGACTAAATATCCGGAAGAATGCATCCAGTTCTTAAAATGGTTCCTTGGACCGGAAGTCGGTGCCGCACAGGCGGAAGAGGTGGGCTGGTTCAATGCTTCCAAGGGTGTTGATGCAGGCCTTAAAGATCCCTCCCTGATCGACGCATACAAGGCAATTGCTTCTGCAAAGGAGATGGGACCATGGTTTGACAGCTCCCTGTATTCCACCGTATGTGATACATATCTGACCGCTATTTCCGATATTACCAACGGAGACGTTACCCCGGAAGAGGCCATGAAAAAGGTTCAGGCAACGGCAAAGGAAGCACAGTCCCTGGTCCCTTAGTTTCTGAAAAGAATATCAGCTTAACAGGGAGCGTATCACGCTCCCTGTTCACGAAAAAGGATGGGATCCAGATGAAAAAAAAGAAATTCATGCCATATCTGTATGTATTGCCGGGGCTTTTTATGGTGCTGGGCTTTGTATACATTCCTATCATAGTCAACTGCATATACAGTTTTTTCCGCCTGTCATCCTACTCCTCCACCATGAAATTCGTAGGGCTGGATAATTTCAGGCGTTTGTTTACCAATGAAGTATTTCCCATCATGTTGAGAAACAACGTGTATTACTGCGTCATATCCCTCCTTGTGCAGGTGGGCTTTGGAACGGTTCTGGCGCTTTTGCTGGAGAGCAGGCTCACCGGCAGGGCGAGAGGATTTTACAGAAATGTTTATTTTATTCCATCCCTGATCTCCCTGACAGCAGTTGGCCTGATGTTTAATTTCGTCTATTCTCCCCAGGTGGGCCTTTTAAATACTTTTTTAAAGAATGCAGGACTTTCCCAGTTCCAGCAGACCTGGCTGGGAGATAAAAGGCTGGCCATTTTCTGTATCATAGCCATGAGCCAGTGGCAGTTTACCGGTTATATCACGCTGCTTATGGTGGTGGCTTTCCAAAACGTGCCGGTAGATTACTTAGAAGCAGCCCTCATTGACGGGGCAGGGCCTGTGAGAAGGGCTTTAAGCATATCCCTTCCCCTTGCAAAGGAACAGCTTCTGGTATGCTCCATCATCACCATTATCGGAGCATTTAAGTTATTTACCGAGGTTTATTCCACCACCAGCGGCGGCCCTGGAAACAATTCCCAGGTGCTTGGCCTGTTTCTCTATCAGAATGCGTTCCTGCATGATGATATGGGTATGGCGGCCACAACGGGAGTATTGATATTTGCCATAACCCTGACCGCATCCATCATACAGCTGAAGGTTTCAAGGTCCGGTGAGGCATAAAGGAGGGATGCGGGTTGAAACATTTTAATAATTCAAAGGTATTTCTGTTAAGGATATTGCTGCATATTTTCCTGATTTTTCTGGTGTGCGTCATACTTTTCCCGGTCATGTGGCTGATCCTTAACTCATTAAAAACGAACCAGGAAATGTTTTTAAATTCTCTGGCCCTGCCGAAAAAATGGATGGCAGTCAATTATGTGACGGCATGGAACAAGGGCCTTTTTAACTACTTTAAGAATTCCATTCTGGTGAGTACGGTATCCCTGGTATGTATTCTGTTCATCAGTTCCTTTCTGGCCTATGGACTGACCAGGTTCCAGCTTCCCGGCAGTACCTTTATCTTTTTTCTGGTGCTGGGTGGTATGGCCTTATCCGAGCAGGTGGCCCTTGTCCCTCTTTACAAGATTTTGCAGTCCATGAAGCTTTATAATACCCAGTGGGCGATCATATTGCCCTATGTGGCATTTCGCATCCCATTTACCATGTTCCTGCTCCGGTCTTATTTTATCTCCATCCCAAAGGAACTGGAGGAGGCGGCCATCGTAGACGGCTGCAACAGCCTGCAGCGGTTTTTCCTGATCATCGTTCCCATCAGCAGGCCGGTCCTGGCTTCCTGTGCCATTGTGAATTTAAACTTTGTGTGGAATGAATTCCTCTTTGCCAATGTATTTCTGGAAAGCAAGGCCATCATGACCATTCCTCTGGGGCTTATGGCGTTCCAGGGAGATTTAAAGTCCGATTACGTGGTCATGCTGGCAGGGATCTTCATTGCCTCCCTTCCCATGGTGCTTTTGTTCCTGTGCATGCAGAGGCAGTTTGTCCGGGGACTCACCCAGGGGGCGGTAAAGGGATGACCATGCTGACAGCGGATTATCATGTTCACAGCATTTCTCCCGATGCAGGGGCCCCCATGGAGGAAATGTGCGAAAGCGCCATAAAAAAGGGGCTGGAAGAGATCGCCTTTACGGATCATTATGAATTTTATGCCCATGGGCTGGTGAAGGAGTATTTTCATGAGGATTACTTAAAACAGTACTGGAAGTGCCTGGAAAAGTGCAGGGAAAAATTCGAAGGGAAGCTGGTGATACGCCGGGGGCTGGAGATGGGGCAGATGCACTTATGTCCGGAAGATGCTTTGAAAGTCATCTTTGAATACCCCTTTGACTTTATTATCGGCTCTCTTCACAAGATTGAAAATGTGGATGTCAGCCAGATGGAATATACGGAAAAAACCATGCCCCGGATTGCAGAGGCATATTACCGTCATTTATTAAGGCTTTCGGAGGTGGGGGAATTTGATTGCCTGGGGCATTTGGATCTGATTAAAAGGCATTCCGTAAGAAATGGCCTTCCAGATTATTATGACAGGTATGAGAAAGAAATTACACGGATCCTTAAAAACCTGGTGGCAAGGGGCAAGGGAATAGAAATCAACACCTCCGGGATCAGACAGGGGGCAGGAGAGACCATTCCATCCTTAAGAACGGTAAAGCTGTTTGTCCAGCTGGGGGGAACTGTGGTAACGGTCGGATCGGATGCCCATAAGCCGGAGGATGTGGCGGCGGATTTTCATGTGGCGGAACAGCTTTTAAAAGAAGCGGGCATCAGGGAGGTCACAAGGTTTAAGCGTAGGCGGGGCTTTCCTGTAAAAATATAGGATTATGACGGTAAAAGGAGAACAAACCATGATCAGAGTGTTAGGCTTGGGAGATAATGTGGTGGATAAGTACATGCACATCATGACCATGTACCCGGGAGGGAATGCCTTGAATTTTGCGGTGTATGCAAAGCTCTTTGGCTATGAAGCCGGATATATGGGGAATTTCGGAGATGACGGGGAAGCCCGGCACGTATATGATACGATTTCGGCCCTGGGACTTGACGTTTCCAGATGCCGCTTCTGGAAAGGGGAAAACGGTGCGGCTAAGGTGAAGCTGGAGGACGGGGACCGGGTATTCATAGGAAGCAATAAAGGCGGAGTTTCCCTGGACCATCCTCTGGAGCTGACCAGGCTGGACATGGAATATATAGCAGGGTATGACATGGTGCATACCAGCATTTTCAGCTATATGGAGGCCCAGCTCCCGGCTCTTAAGAAAGCGGCGGCCTTTCTTTCCATGGATTTTTCCAACCGCGCCTCTTTGGAGTACTTAAAGGAGACCTGCCCTTATATTGACTGCGCCTGCATCTCCTGCGGAGAAGACATGGCGGAGGAGGAGATCCGGGATCAGATAAGCTCCATCATTTCCTATGGCTGCCGCAGCATGGTCATCGCCACCAGAGGGGCAAAGGGAGCATTTGTGTATGTGGATGGAAACATATACCAACAGTCACCCTGTCTGGTAAAGGCCAAGGACACCATGGGAGCAGGGGATTCCTTTATCACCTGTTTTCTGGTCAGTTATTTGGACGGAATGAAATATGCGGTGGATTTTCCTGACGGTTCAGGAATGTGGGGAATTACCTCAGGGCAGGAATTCAAGGACCTGGTCATAAAGACCAGCCTTTATAAGGCCGCTGTTTATTCTTCCCAGAACTGCCAGAAGGATGGTTCCTTTGGCTATGGAAAAAAGTTTGAAGAGTGATCCGCAGCATATAAAAAGCCCTGTAAGACATCCGGTTTTTTTAAGGACTGTCATACAGGGACATTTTTATTTATGGAATATCAGTTAAAATCTGCAATGGGGACTGAAAGTGCTTAATAATCAAGCTTCCACATATACCGCCTTTTGGTAAGGGGATGGCTGCGAATGGCCGCCAGCTGTTCCGCATAGATCCTTAAGACGCCGCTGATCAGCATGGGGTTAAAATATTCTGCAACGGATTTATCAATGTGGGAGCTGAGGCCGAAATCCTTTGCATCCAGGACCGTTACCTTTGCATCAAACCGCTGAAGAAAGGTGAGGGCTCTGGAATCCATGGGGCGTGTCGGCCCGTCATTCATCAGGAGGAGATAGGGAACCCCCGTTTCAACCATTTCAAAGGGCCCGTGGAAGAATTCGCCGTCATGGAAGGTGCTTGAAGGGATCCACTGCATTTCCATCATGAGAAAGCTTGAGAAGGAATAAGAAACCATCTGTGTTGCTCCTGAGCTCATGACATATAAAATAGGCATGTCTTTGTAGTTTTCAGCAAAGGCTTTTGCGGCCGGAAGGCTCATGGCAGCGGCGGTTTCGATCAGGCCGTAAATCTTTGAAAATCCATCCTCCATTGCATTGTAATGGTCATATCCTTCATAGGTGTTCAGGATTTCCGCGGAAAGCATAAGAACATCGGTCATTTTCTCCATCTTTGCCGCGTAGCTGGCTTCAAAACCATGAATGATCTGGTAATGGGACGCCAGGGCAAGGGGAGAGCCTTCTATATGAGTCACAGAGATGACGGCAGCGCCAAGGTCCATGGCTTTTTTTGAGGCGGCTACTGTTTCAGGGGTGTTTCCGCTTAAGGAGCAGGTCACCACGATTGCGGATTCGTCTACGGATACCGGGGTGGAATAGTTAAATTCATTGGCAGTGTAAATGCTCACCCGAAGCCTCCTGGAATTTGCTTCCAGGAAATATTTGCCGGGAAATAATTCTGACATGGAAGCACCACAACCCACGAAGCAGACAGAAGTGATGTTTGGATGCTCAGCCTTGATTGCAGAAACAATTTCTTTAACTGTCATAATATGTACCTCCAAAAATAAATTTGCTTGATTTATAAATACATTATATAACATCATATAACAAGAGTCAACGAATATATGAAATAAATTCAAGGATGTACTTGAAAAATATAAACATAATGTTATAATACGTCATATAAGATATTAATTAAAAAGCGGAGGAGAACATTATGACAGTCAAGGAAATCATAACTGAAATCGTGGAAAAGAAGAAAGAAGCGGGAGGAGTCCGGGAAGTATATTTTGTCGGCTGCGGCGGCTCCCTGGGAGCCTTTTACCCAGCTAAAATTTTTCTGGAAACAGAAGCTTTGTCCATACGGACGGGCTGGTATAACAGCAATGAATTCGTACATAACACGCCCAGGATTTTAGGAAAAAACTCAGTCGTCATCACAGCATCCCACAGGGGAGACACCCCGGAAACCGTAAAAGCCGCCCAGGCTGCAAAAAAGGCAGGAGCCACGGTCATAGCCCTTACCTGGTCTTCTGATTCCCCAATCACAAAGGCATCGGATTATGTGGTTTCCTATACCTTTGGTGAGGAAAAGGATATTGGAGGAGAAAAGACCATGGTCGGGCTGATGGCTGCGGTGGAGCTGCTGGACCAGACAGAGGGCTATGAACATTACGACAAATTCCAGGATGGAGTATCCCGTATTGACGGAATCGTAAAATATGCCCGCAAACATGTGGAAAAAAGGGCCGTGGCCTTTGCAGAGGAATACAAGGATGACAAGGTGATTTATACCATGGGAAGCGGCGCCGCTTATGGGGCAGCCTATATGGAAAGCATCTGCATATTCATGGAAATGCAGTGGATCAATTCTTCCAGCATCCATGCCGGAGAATTTTTCCACGGTCCCTTTGAAATTACCGATGCCGAATCCCCGTTCATGATCCAGATCAGCGAAGGGCCTGCCAGAGAACTGGACGAGAGGGCTTTGTCCTTTTTGAGAAAATATGCGGGCAGGATCGAAGTGCTGGACGCAAAAGACTTAGGTCTGTCCACTATTGACTCTTCTGTTGTCTCCTACTTTAACCACTCCTTATTTAATAATGTATATGATGTTTACAATCATGCCCTGGCAGGCAGGAGACAGCATCCCCTTTCCACAAGGAGGTATATGTGGAAGGTGGAATATTAAATTCGTTATAAGACAGCCGCCCCGCAGACAAAGGGAACAGCCTCCCCTGGTCTGGGGGGCTTTTTAAATTCTTAAAATGAAGGGAAAACAGCAAAAACATTAAGCTGCAATTATTAACAGGAAAAAGCGACATTTTTCCCTGAATGTGATATACTGTCTTAAAAGTGTATCTTTCGCAAAGTACAGGCTGTCGTTATATAATCAACTGGAAAGAGGGGATTTGCCATTGAAAAGGTACGATAAATTAGTCAGGGACAGAATACCGGAGGTGATCCAGGCACAAGGGAAAAAGGTGGTATGGCGCATCCTGACTGAGGAAGAACATTTAGAGAAACTGGAAGAAAAGCTTTATGAGGAGGTAGAGGAATACCAGGAGGACAAGAGCCTGGAAGAGATGGCAGATGTACTGGAAGTGTTGTATTCCATTTGCAGTGCCAGGGGTTATACCGCAGCAGAACTGGAAGCAGAGCGGGAAAAGAAGGCAAAAAACAGGGGCGGCTTTAAAGACAGGATTTTTCTGGAGTATGTGGATGAGTAGATGAAAACGCTTAGGTACTATGGTAAAAAAATACATTCCAAAAAGGGAGGAATGCGTTATCCGGCGTAAATACACAATATTTCTATCCACAATCATCAGCATCATCTGTACTGTCATGGCCTGCTTTTATTTATTTTCCATTGACAAAGTGGGCGATATTTATGTTGAGAAATCAGAGGAAGCAATCTATAACATTAAAAAGGATTTTCTAAAGGACACGGTCAATAACCTGATTTCCGAAATAGAGCTGAGGCGGGCAGCCAAAGCTTCCTATGTGGAAACCTTTGTTTCCAGAACAGCTGAGATCATTAACATGAAAAAGGATCTTTCAGACCGGGAATTCAATGATTTCTTCATCCAGTTCTTCCGGGACAATCCGGATTATAATTATATGACTGTGATTGTGTGGGACAATGAGGCAAATAAGCCGGTTTTTGATCCGGGGAACCTGGCAAAGTCTGTCTGGAAGGATACTCTTAAGGCCAACACCTCAGGTTTATCCTCTTACAGGGTTTTCATTCACGGGGATTACTCCTTCCTTTTTGGACTGACAAAGAGCTATGTGGATGGCCTTGTGAAAGCAGATATGGTCAATGTGATCAAAAACTCAAGATTTGATGGAAATTCCTATATCTGGGTAAACGAGATACTGAATTATGAGGGGGGTAAAAATTACGCTATCCGAAGGATCCATCCCAACCTGCCGGAGACAGAGGGGACCTATCTTTCTACGGATATGACAGACATGGAGGGGAATTATCCGTATTTGACCGAGCTTCAGGGGATTAAAAAGGATGGAGAGCTGTTTTTCTCTTATTATTTCAAAGAGCTGGATGACAATGACGTATCCAAAAAGCTGACTTATGCCAAGCTTTATAAGGATTATGACTGGGTAATTGCCATGGGCGTTTATCTGGATGATCTGCAGCCTTACATTGACCAGACCAATGGAGAAAGCAAGGTGCTGGTATCCAGGCTCACCATGCTTTTGGTGCTGCTTCTTATCATCATACTGGTCATCAGCCTGTTCTCTGTTTCTTTATTGGAGAAATTCTATTACCGCCATGCGAGAAAGGTGATGGAATCTGAGCTTAACCAGGATGTCCTTACAAAAGCAGGCAACAGGAGAAGCGGAACAAATGACCTGGCCAATGCCTTTAAGGAATTTAAGCGGACAGGCTTAAGCCCCGGAATTATGATGTGCGATATGGACCACTTTAAGGGGATCAATGATAAATACGGCCATTACGCAGGGGACATGGCTCTGGCAGAGTTCGTAAAGATGATGAAAAAAACTTTAAGAAATACGGACAAGATCATCCGCTGGGGCGGAGATGAATTCGTTGTCATTCTTTACGGCATGGAGAAGAAACATGCACTGGCTTTTGGAAACAAATTTTTGGCCTCCATATCTTCTTTGAAAATACAGGATCACGATGAAGAGATCGGCATCACCGTATCTGCAGGGTTTTCCTTCTTTAAGGAAGGGGATGAAGACTATCAGGCGGCATTAAGGCGGGCAGATGAGGCCCTTTATAAGTCTAAGTCGGAAGGGCGGAATCAGGCCAATGTCATCATGTAGAAATTAAGGCTGTGAAAGGAGAAGACTGGAAGATGACCATTTATATAGCTCTGCTCCGGGGAATCAATGTGGGCGGAAAAAACAAGATAAAAATGGCTGAATTAAGGCAGGTGCTTGAAGAGGCCGGGCTGATACGGGTGGAGACTTATATCCAGAGCGGCAATGTCATTTTTGAGTCAGAAGATGGGGAAGATGAGCTGAAGAAAAAGCTGGAGGATCAAATCAGGGAGAGATTTGGTTTTTCCGTAAGCGTAATTTTGAGAACGTCTGACCAGCTGGGTCAGCTGATCAGGAGCTGTCCTTATACGGAAAAGGAAAGGGAGGCGGCGAAGGCCCAAAACTCAGAAGGAGAAAGCTTTTATGTCTGCCTTTTCCATCAGGCGCCTCTTAAAGAAGAGACAAAGCGCCTGGACCCTTTTGTAAATGAGAAGGATGATTACCGGATGCAGGGCAGGGAGATTTATCTTCTCCTTTGCCACAGCATCCGCAATTCCAAGCTTTCAGATAAAATGTCCCTATTGGGCGGGCCTGTAACAGTGCGGAACTGGAAGACCATGGAAAAGCTCCACGCCATGGTAACTGCCAGGATCTCCGAAGAGTAAGGCCTTTATACCCCGCTTTCGCTGGGCTGGGATTGTATCATGCTGCTTTATACCTCATCCAGGAATGAGAAACAGGTGACCTTCTTTCCCTTATATGAAAACTCAACAGAGTGAGAATATACACCAAAAAACTTCTGAATGTTTGCGCCTGTCATCACCTGCTCTGTATTGCCGGTGATATAATCCTCCTCGCCCAGCAAAAAGCATTTGTCCGCAATGCGGAGCGCATGATTTGGGTAGTGGGTATTAATGATGCAGGCAATGTTCTTTTCGGATGCCACTGCCTGAATAAGTTTGAGCAGACGGATCTGATTGCGGAAATCCAAATGTGATTCCGGCTCATCCAGCACTAAAAGCTGAGGAGAGTTGATAAGGGCGCGGGCGATGAACACCAGTTGAAGCTGCCCGCCGCTCAGCTCGCTGCAGGGATGGTTTCGCAGATCATGGATCCCTACCCTTTCCAGCATCTGATCCGCTAAGGCATAGTCGTTTTTGCCCGGCGCGGCAAAGAAGGAACTGTGCCCTGTCTTTCCAAAAACCACCATGTCTCTTACAGAGTAGTTGAAGGAAACCTTGTGGGCCTGCGGCACATAGCCGATTTCCTTCATTGGTTTGTTTTTCCGGCTCCTCTTACCGCTTATTGCGGAATAGCCGCTGTTCCAGCTCAAGATGCCAACAATGCACTTTAGCAGCGTTGTTTTGCCAATGCCGTTCCGGCCCATGACGGCCATCACCTGCCCGCCTTCTAAGGAGAAGGTGATATTTTGCAGGAGCGGCTGATTCTGGGTATAGGCGAAGCACCCTCCCTGTACTTCCAGTAATTTGTCCACTGGTTCACCCCTCCTTTCTGCTGCGGTTATAGATGATTGCAAAAAAAGGCGCTCCGATGAGGGCGGTCAGAATTCCGATGGGAATTTCCGCAGAGGTTAAGTTTCTTGCGGCGGTATCCACCAGAATCATAAAGATTGCTCCTGTTAAGCAGGAAGCGGGCAGGAGATGCCCGTGATTCACCCCTACCAGATTTCTGCAAATGTGCGGAATAACAAGCCCGACCCAGCCAATTACACCGGAAACGGTCACACTGCCGGCCGTTGTCACCGTTGCGAATAAAATCACCAGCCAGCGGGTTGTGTTCGGATTGATTCCAAGGGTAAAACAGTCCTCGTCGCCAAGAGAGAGAAGGTTGATTTTCCAGCGCAGCAGATATAAGCCTGTGATCCCTCCCATAATGGGGACAAAAGCGATTCCGATGTCACGGTAGGTTGCATTTGCAAAGCTGCCCATCTGCCAGAAGGTGATGGCAGGGAGGGTTTCAGAAGAATCAGCCACATACTTGATCAGGGAAATCAATGCCGAGAAAATGGAGGACACGATGATGCCGCCAAGAACCACGGACAGTGTTCCAGTGCCGTTCCTTGACCCGGACAGAAAAAACACCAAGAGCACGCTGGTCAGTCCCAGGGCAAGGGAGAGTGCCGGTGTAAACAAGCCCAGCCCGCCGGTGAGCAGGATTCCAAGCGCCGCACCAAAGCCTGCGCCGGAACTGACCCCCAGTAAATCAGGGCTTACCAGTGGGTTTTGAAAGGTGCCTTGCAGGGCGGAGCCGGATATGGATAATCCGGCCCCGACCATTGCAGCTAAAATGATTCTCGGAATCCGCACGTTAAAAACCACAAAGGCGGCGGTCTCCAGCGTGCTGTCCATGCCTCCGTGCAGCTTTGCGGATAGGATAGCCATAAGGTCAGGCAGACGGATGCTGTACTTTCCCAGCAATATTGCACTGATGACTGAGCCCGTCAACAGCAAAGCGCCGATGATCATGGTTTTACTGTAATTTGTGTTATGCTCCTTTCTCATATCCCTGTCGCTTCCCGATAGTCCAGGATTGAGTCAAGATCCTGCTCCGTTAATCCAACGCCGTAATTACGACGGTAGTATTCCTTAATTTCTGCCCTGATCTCGCTTCTGCTCATAAGCTCAGGATAGGCTTTGGAAACCAGCCAAAGAGGAAAGAGAGGAGAATCCGCACAAGGAGTCACCCAGGCGTAGGTCGTTCTCGGCACATCAAACACTTGCTTATTCTTCCACGCAGTAAGAAGCGACCAGTCCTGCCCCTCAATGGAATTCTCCAGAATATAGCTTGCAGGAACATCCTGAAAGCACATGATAAAGTCCGGGTTCCACTCATAAATCTGTTCCATGCTGACCTCGCCGGTGCCCTCAACAGATGCGGCAATATTTTCGATTCCGCTCAGGGCAAAAAAGCTCTGCGCCCAGCCGTCAAAGGAATCCGAGCCCATGACCATAATACTGCCGGCCTGATTGAGCTTGATGCAAAGCCCTCTTTTTTTCTGAACGCCCACGTTTTTCAGCAGGTTTTCCAGCTTTGCGTTGGTGGTGTCCCATTCCTTCTGAATCCCCACTGAAGTATCTGTACCTAAAATTTCTCTGATTTGCTTATCCCAGGCAACAGACATTTTTTCAGGGCTGTTGACACCCTTTATCAGAAAATCCACTGCCGGAATATTAAGACCCTCAATGCCTTTTTTTTGGAAATCTCCGTAATAGAAGATGACATCCGGCTCAAGCGCAAGAAGGGACTCCGTATTTACGGCAAAATTTACATCCACAAAGGACGATTCTACAGACTTCCAGTTTGGGAATACCTTTTCGACGACTTTAGGGTTGGAAGTCAAAAAGGAGCGGGAGTTAATGCCCACAATCATCTGGGTGTCCGGAATAGCGCTCACCACAAAGGACATGACCGGCGGGCTTAGTATGACAATTTTCTTAATTTCTGCGGGGGCAGGGATTGTGACCTCATTCCCGCCTAAGTCGGTGATCCTTCGGGGTGCGTTGGATTCCGCCGGGACTGTGCTTGCAGACATCTGGGTTGTGGCAGATGCTTCAGGTATCTTGGATTCGCCGCCTTGCGAAGGGGGCTGTCCGCAAGCTGCTAACGACAGGCAAAGGTTGGCCGCCAGAATAGCGGCAATAAACTTGTTTTTCATGTAGAGCTTCTCCTTATATGCATGATTTTGTATTTCAAAGAGCAGCGGGTTGAGCGCGGAAAAGGCCGTTGTACCTGCCAACCCCTGCAATCATCCGCCATGTCAATTCTTGATTCAAAGTCTGAACTCCTCCTGATACAGACAAAAAGACGCAGAGTCGATAAAACAATGAGATGTTTTATCAGCACTGCGTCTTAGCGTCTGGCCTTTGAACAATAAAAATTTTTCGGTTTTTCACATTAATTAAACGTTCCTGTTTGCATTTCGGGCAGAATAGCGGGAAGTTTATGAGTACCGTATCACTGCGAATCTGAATCCTTGTTTTTTGTCCGCATACGGGACAGCATACCCATTCGGTCTGCTCCACATCCCCACCCCTCTTTCCGGTCTCCGCTGTGCCCCATGCGGTCACGCATGGTTTTGAATCAGACCAATGGCATGATTCAGAAATCCATTAATTGCCTCCAATTTATCTCCAGGCATATCCGCAAGGAAATCAAAAAGCGCCTTGTCGTTTTCCTCATGGTACTTCTCATGCTTACGGTAGGCTAACTGCCCCTTTTCTGTCAGGTGGAGCAAACTGCGCTTTCTGTCCTCTGTGTCATCCTCTTTGGCAATCAAACCCCGTTCGTTCAGCTTTTGCAGAGTCTTATGAACAACAGGCCGGGTGATTCCAAATTTACGTGCAAGCTCAGCGCTGTGGATACCCGGAAAATCGCCAATCATTTTGATGATATGGATTTCTCCGCGGTAGAAGGTCATATCCTCACTGCCGAAGTCCAGAATATTGGTTCTGCTATTGGCAATTTGCTCGGTCAGCTCAATAAAGGAACGAATGACATCGTCTGAACAGGTATCAGACACCAAACTCCCCTTTCGGTAGAACTGCCCTTCATATCGGTCATCACCTATGCAGCCGGTGGCTGTAAGCCCTGCGTTTTGGGCTGCCTTTGCAATCTCCTGGCTGCTGGGAGGGAGGGGCACGCCGTCCATCAGACCCGACAGCCAACTGAGCATATTGGGCGGAGCATTGTATTCATGGTCCGCATACTGACCGACGATCAATAAGTAGCCTCCATCCTTTAAGGCTGCAGACAATTTACAAATGAAATCAGATAAATCACCCCTTACAAAGTTCAGGATGCCGGAAGCGATGATCACATCGTAAGGGCCGCCCAAAGAATCCGTATTAAAATCCCCGGAGATAACATCTACCCTCTGCTCCCCATGATGACGGAGCACAATATCCCTTGTGACCTCTGCCACATCAGGAGTTTCAAAAATTGTTGCCCTGCTGTTTGGAAAGTGTTTTGTAAATTCAATGGCTAAGATGCCAGTTCCGCCGCCTAAATCTAAAATGTGCAGAGGGCGTTGGGGATCTGGATATAGCTTCATCATCTGGCCTAAAAACGATTGCAGGCGCCCGGCATACATTTCAGGCACAGACACCCTCGCCATCTCAGAAAAATCATAAGCCGGTTTGGGCAGAGCATTTGCGGATTTCACCTTTTGCTCCAACTGCGCCAGGGAAGTCATGTTCTCACGGAAAAGCAAAGCATCCCCCAAGAACACTTCGCTGCTTCGGGATAAAAAATCTTTTGTTTCCGGTGTGTTAATGTAAAAATCTCCTTGCCTGCTAATCCAGCCGCAGGAAGTCAGAGACAGCAGCAGCAGCTGGATCTGCTTTTTATCGCAGTCTAACGCTGCTGCAATTGTTTCCGCTGTTTGCGGCGTGTCCAAATGGGAAAAAACATTCAGGCGAATGGCCGCAAAAAGCAGTTGTGCCTCCTGATAATTATGTATGATTTTATAATACCGGCTTGGACTGTTTTCCATGTTGTATATCACTCCAAAGGCCTCCTTTCTTAAAATACCGAGCTGGTTAGTTTTCCCTAACTCAATTGTTAGCATAGCATACATAAAAATAGATTGTCAAGTAAACAAACTAAAAAAATAAAACCTTTTCTCTTTTGCTTATGGGCGCTTCAATCTGATATAATCCAATGACTATAAAAAGGGGAAAATGAAAAGCAGTATAAGATGCAATACTGCTTTTCTGGAATAACCAATTATAAAAGGAATCCACATTTATATTATCCTGCCGGATTAACTTACAGGAAATATGTAACCTTCTTTAACCCTGTAACAGGACTGGGAATGGCAGAGGCTTCCATGTTAAAGTGATACATATGATTGAATTTTTCAATGGCAGCTTTTTTTTGCTCCATAAGAGAGTGAGAATACACATTAAGGGTGATGGACACGCTGGAATGGCCCAACAATTCACTGATGGTCTTTATATCCACTCCCATTTCCAGGGCACGGGTGGCAAAGGTATGGCGGATGGCATGGAATTTCCTGTCCTGGACATGGGCTTCCTTTAATATTTTCTTATAGAGCTTTTGAAAACAGCGGGGATCAAAGGGGGAGGTCCCGCCGGAAAGGATATAGTGGTCCGGATTTGCACGGAAAAATCCCCGTTCCTCCGACATTTTTAACAGGAATTCCGGAAGAGGGATTTTCCTTAAAGACTTCCGGCTTTTTGGAGCACCAACCAACAGGGTTGTTTTGCCTTCCTCATCTTCAAAATCCTTTATTCTGGATACGGTCCGGGCAATGAACAGGGTGCCGGTTTCCATATCAATGTCCCCCCATTTTAAGGAACATAATTCTCCAAGCCTGATTCCCGTATAAAAGCACAGGATGATCCCTGCCGCACGCCTGTCCCCGGAATTCAGCACCGCATGCTCTATGAGCCTCTGCTCCTTTAAGGAAAAGACCTTGACCTCTTTGTCTTCCGGTCTTGGTACCTTGACCTGCTCGATGATGGAAAAGCTTTCCGGTGAGCCTTTTAAAATCTCTTTTAATGCGATTTTAAAGATGGTAAGATTCTTTTTCTTAGAGGAATCAGCCAGCTCTGTATTCTCCCTCATGTTTTTTACAAAGCAAAGAACAGATTCCTCCGTAATTTTCTGATCCTTATCCTGCCTGAAAAATGGAATTACGTATTTATTTATACACCGGTAATAGCTTTCAAAAGTGGAGGGCTTTACCCGAAGGGCGGCATCCTCCAGCCAGGTTTCAAACAGGCAGCAGGCGTCCTTTTCACTGCCGGAAGGTTTCTTTTTGCCGGATTCCTGGATTTCCTGGTAATTTTTCATTTTTTCCTTTACGCCCCTATAGGTTCTGGAATAGAAATACCGGTATTTTCCATCCTGTTTTAAGCTTCTTCCTTCCCATCGCCCGTCTTTTCGTTTGTATATATTTTCTCCTCTTCGCGGCATTTTACAATACTCCTTTGCTTATCATGTATTCATTATATGACGTTTCCCATACGGCAAATAATCCAAATATTACCAGAAAATGCTGCAAAATCCAGTTAAAACAACTGAACAATCACAGATATTTTTAAGTAAGGTTGACATTTTCATCTCGATCGGATACACTGGGTGTGTGATTTTAAATTAATGTAAAGGAAGTGAAACAATGGAAGGCAGCCCTCGAAGTCCCATATGCGGCTTCAAACCCCAGTATGAAAATATAAACCAATATACCGGCGCTTTAAGCGGGCGATTGTCCATTGTTTGATTATACAGATGGGCTTTCTTAGCCTGTGCTCTTAACGCCGTCTATTGGGACGGCTTTTTTTATTGCTATTTATATCTTCATTGGGGAATCCTAAAAAAGAAAGGAATGATTCCAATGAAATTCATGAAAAACAAAACAATTGGTACGCAGATTCAAAAAAACAGACTTGATACCGAAAAAAGGCTGAGAGCCTATGCGTTTCTTGAAGAAGAAAAGCTTTTATCCTCCTTGTCCGCATCAAAGGACGGCCTTACCGGTAAGGATGCCCTGGAAAGACAGGAAGAATTCGGGGCAAATGTGATCACGGCAGGAAATAAAAATACCACTCTTCACAGGCTGAGAGAGGCGGTCATCAATCCGTTTAATATTATTTTACTGATCATTGCTGCTGTTAATTATTTCACAGATGTCATCTCTTCTTCAAGACCTGATTATCTCACCGTTTCCATCATCATTTTTCTGGTGCTGGTATCAAGCATGGTGGCCTTTGTCCAGAGCCAGCGTTCAAACGCTGCTGCGGAAAAGCTTTCCGAGATGATTTCCAACAAGGCGGATGTATGGAGAGATGGGGAACTGACTGAGCTTCCCATGGATGAAGTGGTTCCGGGGGATATTGTCAAGCTTTCCGCAGGACATATGCTTCCGGCAGATGTGTGCTTCCTGACCACAAAAGATACCTTTTTGGCTCAGGCGGCTTTAACCGGTGAGTCCGCCCCTGTGGAGAAATTCTCCCATGGGGACAATCAGCCTGATGATGCTTTAACGGATTTACAAAATATCGGCTTTATGGGTTCCAACGTGGTAAGCGGAAGCGCTACGGCAGTGGTCCTGGCAACCGGAAACAACACCTATTTCGGCTCCATGGCCCAATCCCTGTCAGGAGACAGGGCCAAAACCAGCTTTGAGCGGGGAGTGGATTCTGTCAGCGGACTTCTCGTGAGAATGATGCTTGTTATGGTGCCTGTGGTATTTTTTATCAACGGCTTTGCAAAAGGAGACTGGGCGGGAGCGCTTCTATTTGCCATCAGCATTGCCGTAGGCCTTACTCCGGAAATGCTTCCAATGATCATGACCTCCACCCTTGCAAAGGGAGCTGTTTCCATGTCAAAACACAAGGTGATCGTCCGCACTCTTGGAGCAATACAGACCTTTGGGGAAATGGATGTGCTCTGCACCGATAAGACAGGGACTTTGACCGAAGACAAGGTGGTTCTTGAAAGATACATGGACTTAAATGGGGATGAGGATGCCAGGATCCTGCGCCATGCTTACTTAAACAGTTATTTTCAGACCGGCCTTAAAAACCTCATTGATCTGGCCATCATCAACCGTGCCGGACAGAACGGGCTGGAATCTGTGTTAAGCTCCTACAGCCGGATTGACGAGATCCCCTTTGATTTCACACGGCGCAGGATGAGCGTTGTTTTGACTGATAAAAACGGAAAGCTCCAGCTTATTACAAAGGGGGCAGTGGAAGAGATCCTGGAAATCTCCTCCTTTGTGGAAATGAACGGAAAGGTTCTGCCCATGGATGAAGAGAGCCGGCGCATTGCCATGGCAACCTATGAAAAGTATAATGCCGACGGCCTGCGCATGATTGCGGTTGCCCAGAAGAACGAAGTTCCCGGAGTGGGAGTGTTCAGCGTAGATGATGAGCGGGATATGGTGTTAATCGGTTTTGTAGGCTTTCTGGATCCGCCGAAAGAGAGCGCAGGAGCTGCCATTTCCGCCCTTCGGGAACATGGGGTGAGAACGGTCGTCCTCACCGGAGACAGCGAGGGTGTGGCGGCAAAGGTCTGCAGCAAGGTAGGAGTAGATGCCTCCGGCTTGCTGACGGGACGGGATGTGGAACAGATGGATGACAAGGAGCTGTTACAGGCGGTTTCGGTCTGCAATCTGTTTGCCAAATTATCCCCGGCCCAGAAGGAGCGGGTGGTAAAAGCCTTTCAGAGCGCAGGCCATACGGTTGGCTACATGGGAGACGGCATCAACGATGCTCCGCCCCTGCACCAGGCTGATGTGGGGATCTCCATTGACAGCGCCGTGGACATTGCCAAGGAAACTGCTGACATCATTCTTCTGGAAAAGGATTTAATGGTTTTAGAGGAAGGAGTCATAGAAGGACGCCGCACCTTTGGAAATATCATTAAATACATTAAGATGGCGGCGAGCGGAAATTTCGGAAATATGATTTCCGTCATTGTTTCCAGTGTATTCCTTCCGTTTCTGCCCATGCTGCCGGTACAGATATTGACCCAGAACCTGCTGTGTGATTTTTCCCAGATAGGCATTCCCTTTGATGATGTGGATAAGGAATACTTAAAAAAGCCTCATAAGTGGGAAACAAAGTCCATCAAAACCTTTATGGCTTTTTTCGGTCCCTTAAGTTCTGTTTTTGATATTTTATGCTTTGCAGTGATGTGGTGGGCCATCGGCGCCAACAAAGTGGAGCTGTCCCCGTTGTTTCAATGCGGCTGGTTCGTCTTCGGAACCTTATCCCAGGTACTGGTCATTCATCTGATCCGTACCGAAAAGCTGCCCTTTGTACAAAGCATGTCCTCAATGCCCTTGTTTTTGTCCACATTTATCGTTGCGGTCATTGCACTGGTCATTGGATTTACTGATCTTTCCGTTGGCTTTGATATGCACTACTTACCGGCACGGTTCGTGCCCTGGCTGGCTCTGATCCTGATCGGTTATCTTGCAGGCGTGCAGTTTCTTAAAGAGGTGTATAAACGCCGTTATAAAGAATGGATGTAATATTGAGAAAGAATTCATGAAGCAGCCCGGCTATTTCAGCCGGGCTGCTTTTTCATCCATCCATAAACAGGATCAGCTCCCTTATTTGTTCATGTGTTTCCGGGAAAAGGCATCCCTGTATTGGGATGGGGTGATCCCTTCTGTTTTTTTAAATACCTTCATAAACAGTTTTTCATCCTGAAACCCGCATAATTTTCCTATGGTCCGGACCTTTAAGCTGATGTCGTTGGTAAGGAGGTTTTTTGAAACGGCGATCCTTGTCCGGTTGATGTAATTGCTTAAGGGGTAACCGGTGTATTTTTTAAATAAGCCGGAAAGGTAAGTGGGGTTGTAGCCGAACATCTGGGATAAGCTCTGCACGGTTAAGGGCTGGTTGTAATTCAGCCTGATCCATTCAATGATATTGACCATTGAGGTGGGAATATTATGCCTGGTCAAATCAGGGATGAACAGCGCCTCCGTGCCCAGCTCCAGCAAAAGAGCGCTTAAAATGTAATGGCAGCGGTAGGTGGCCGCATAATTTTCCCTTTTTGCAGTATCAAGAAGCTGGACAAAAAAGAGAGAAGACCGGTTGTCGTTTGGCAGGGTCCCGTATTCCGGGAGGATGTAATTGGTCATGGTAAAAGGAGTCTGGACAGGACCGGCGTTCCAGATTTCCAAGTTCCTCTTTAAGCTGGAAGGGCTGTAGTATTTGTAATCAGGATCCGGGATAGTAAAATGGGTCCAGTAATAGGACAATGGCTCTTCACTGGGCTTGTAGCCGAAATGGCGCTGTCCGGCAAAGAGGATGATGAACTGGTCTGGTCCGATGTCATGGTTTGCATTTCCCTGGGTGATGTGCAGGGTGCCTTTCCGTACAATGATGAGTACATGGGAATCCAGCTTTCTGTCCGGATGGACAAAGTTGAAGTTATTTGTCAGATTTCCGCTGGATAAATAGTGGATAGAAAATTTCACATTGCTTACTAAATAGATCATCTGGGATTTGACCACCTTTTATATAGAATGGGGAGTTGTAAGATGAAATCATGTATATTATGATATAGCCATAACGTATGTACATATTGTTGAATTTAAACGCCACAACTTAGTTAAATATAGCATTATGACTATAATAAGTCAATAATGTCGTGTTAAAGTCCCATTTTTTTACAAGATATTACAAAAATATCGATAGCAGTCCGGTTTTAAAATCTGGGAAATGGGATAATCAGGAGGAGGTTACTATGAAATTAAGAAAAGTATTTGCAGTTTGTTCCGCCATCTTTATGACAACGGCATCAATTGCCGGCTGTGGCGGCAGCGGTCAGGTTTCCGGCGGGGATTCCGGAACTTCCACAGATAAATCCACAGCAGCGGGAGGAAAAACAGAGGGAAAGGAAGAAGTCATCACCTTGAATTTCATGGGCTGGGAAGCAAGCCCTCTGGAGACAGCTGCTGTTGAACAGGGGATTGCCATTTTTGAAAAAGAGCATCCCAATATTAAGGTCAACTATACTCCCGGGCTTGCGGGGAATGAGTATAACGCAAAGCTCCTGGCTTCCGCGGCCTCCAATTCCATGCCTGATGTCATGTTCATGATGTCCAATGCATACAGGCAGTTCGTATCAAAGGGTGCGCTTCTTGAATTAACCGACAAATTCAGCAAGGATTTTCCTTTGGATGATTTTATCGATTCTTCCAAAACCATCATGAGCATTGACGGGAAAGTCTATGGGATATCCTCCTGTACTGTATCGCCTATCCTTTATTATAACAAAGATGTATTTGATAAAGCAGGCCTGGAGTATCCCAGCTCAGATCCTTCAAAAAGCTGGACCATCGAGGAATTCCGGGAGGTTTCCAGGAAGCTGAAAACGGATGAGATCTATGGCTGCTATGGACTGGAAACCGTGGCAAATACCCTTGCCGCCCAGATCATTTCCAACAACGGCGCCATCTATTCCTCTGACTTTAAGACCAGCGCCATGAATTCCCCTGAGGTGAAAAAGGTGCTGGAGACCATTAAGGCCATCCGGGTGGATGGATCAGCTCCCGATGCCACGACCCTGGAAAACGTGGGAATGACCGCCGCACAGATGCTGGAAACCGGAAAAGTCGCCATGCTGATCGACGGCTCCTGGGCATTGCAGGAGCTGGCAGCTTCTGGTATGAACATTGGAATGGCGCCTCTTCCATCCTATGGGAAGGTATTGACCACAGGCCAGGCCCATCTTCACAGCATTTCCGCCAATACAAAGTATCCGGATCAGGCATGGGAATTTGTCAAGTTCCTTTCCGGCCTTGATTATCAGGGCTCCTTGGTTAATTCAGGGCTTTGGATGCCAAACCGCAAGTCCATGTATGAGCCTGACATGCTGGAGAAATGGTACAACAAAGATGTTCACGGGGATGATTATAAGAACATGCTGGATTATTTTAAGGAGGCGGTGGTGGATCCTGCGGCCCTTCAGTACTCCTCCAAATGCAGCGATATCATAACGGAAGAAACAAAGCTGTATTTTACCGACGCCCAGGATATTGACACCACATTGAAAAACATCGAAAAGAGATCAAATGAAGCGATTAAAGAAGCATTGGAATAATCGGTTCCATAACGCCAGGGCACTTAGCTGCTTTGGCGTTACCGTTGAAACCATGAAGGAGGCGGATCAATGAAAGCAGCTGCTGTTCACAAAAAACCCCCCGGCAAGCTCATGAATGATGGGAAGTGGGCATGGATCATGCTCCTGCCCAATATATTGGGATTTTTTATGTTCATGCTGGTACCGGTTGTTGCAACCTTTGTATTGAGCTTTACCAAATATGACATGCTGACAAAGCCTAAATTTATAGGGTTGGGGAATTACACTGAAATGATACACGATCCCATCGTGTGGCAGGTTACGGGCAACACCATTCTGTATACGGCCCTGACCGTGCCGGTTGGGATGTGCCTTTCCCTGCTTCTGGCGGTGGCCCTGGACCAGGAGATCAAATTAAAACGTTTTTACCGGGCGGCATTTTTTCTGCCTTCCATCACTTCCATGGTTGTCATATCCATTGTGTGGCAGTGGATCTACAACCCGGAATTCGGCCTTCTCAATTTCGGCCTGTCTCTTTTGGGGCTGCCAAAGGGGAAATGGCTCACCAGTGCTTCAACCTCCCTGGCATCCATTGCAGCGGTGGGAATATGGAAGCGGCTTGGCTATGATATGATCCTGTTTTTATCCGGGCTGCAGGGGATATCCGCCACCTATTATGAAGCGGCGGAGCTTGACGGAGCCAGCAAGCTGCAGCGGTTCCGATATATCACCATCCCCATGCTGAAACCCACCACATTTTTCGTATTCATTATGGCCATCATCAATTCGTTCCAGGTATTTGACCAGGTCATGCTCATGACCTCCGGCGGGCCGGGAAGGTCCTCCTCCGTACTGGTCCATTATCTGTATCAGAATGCATTCCAGTATTTTAAGCTGGGATATGCCTGTGCCATTGCTTATCTGCTTTTTGCCATTGTCATGATCATAACGGCTATTAACTTAAAAATGGAAAAGAGCATGAGGGAAATATATTAAGGAGGGAAGCATGTCTGATAAAACAAAAAATAAAATAACGAAAATCATTTCACACGCCGTCTTGCTGGCAGGCTCCTTTTTGATGCTGGTTCCCTTTCTTTGGATGCTGTCATCCTCTTTTAAGGATTTGGGGGAAGTATTTGTTTTTCCTCCCAAGCTTTTGGGCAAGCGCCTGGTGTGGCAGAACTATACCAATATCTCATCACGCTTTAATTACTTTGGCTACTTTATGAACAGCATCAAGGTATCGGTCTGGGTGGTGTTTTTCCAGGTCTTTACCTCAGCCCTTGCCGGATATGTGTTTGCAAGACTGAACTTTAAGGGCAGGGATAAAATTTTCATGCTGTATCTGGGGACCATGATGATCCCCTTTCACGTCACGGTCATAACCAATTTCCTTCAGATGTCCACCTATGGGCTGGTGAATACTTTATGGTCCCTGATGATCCCGCCCATGGTATCGGCTTTTGGAACCTTTTTAATGAGGCAGTTTTTTATTACAGTGCCCAGGGAACTGGATGAAGCGGCTAAGATCGATGGCTGCAATCCCTTCCAGATATTCATACAGATACTGCTCCCAATGGCAAAGTCCACCATAGCCACCCTGGTGATTTTCTGCTTTATGAATACCTGGAATGATTATTTTACACCCCTGATCTACATTAATAATGCGAAGAAATATACACTGCCTCTGGGACTGGCAAGCATGAAAGGAATGTATTCCACCGACTGGCCGGTTCTCATGGCATCTTCCACCATAGCGGTCCTGCCTGTGCTGATCGTGTTCCTCTTTACCCAGGATGCCTTTGTAAAAGGCGTTATGCTGTCAGGCTTGAAGGACTAAGAAAGAATACAAAGGCGAAAATTGAAACGGATTATAAGAAATGGAGTATGTCAGAATGAGACTATTATCAATGAAACAGATTAAGATTAAGGACAGATTTTTCAGTGAATATCTGGACCTGGTGCAAAACCATGTGATCCCGTACCAGTGGGAGGCTTTAAATGACCGGATCAAAGGGGCGGAGCCAAGCGGCTGCATGCAGAACTTTAAAGTGGCCTCCGGCAAGATTCCCGGGAAATTCATGGGAATGGTATTTCAGGACAGTGATGCCTATAAGTGGCTGGAAGCCGTGGGATACTGCCTTATGTGGCATCCTGACAAGGAGCTGGAGAGCACGGCGGATGAGGCCATTGACGATATCTGTGCCGCCCAGCAGCCTGATGGCTATTTAAATACCTATTACATCATTACCGGGCTTGAGAAACGTTTTACAAATTTAAAGGATCATCATGAATTATATTGTCTGGGACATATGATAGAAGCTGCCGTCGTATACTTCCAGGCCACCGGAAAACGGAAGCTCTTGGATGCCGCTGTCCGTTATGTTGACCGTGTTGACCGGATCTTCGGATCAGGGCCAGGCAAATTACACGGCTATCCTGGCCATGAGGTGATTGAGATGGCTCTGGTACGGCTGTATGAGGTAACAAAAGAGGAAAAGCACCTGGCACTGGCAAAATATTTTATAGATGAACGGGGAAGAGCTCCTCTCTTTTTTGAAGAGGAGACCATAAGAAACCAGAATCAGTTCTATTGGAAGGACAGCTGTTTCGGATACCAGTATTATCAGGCAGGCAAGGAGGTAAGGCAGCAGGAGAAGGCGGAAGGCCATGCGGTCCGGGCGGTCTATCTCTACAGCGGCATGGCGGCTGTGGCGAAAGAGACAGAAGATGAAAGCCTGAAAAAAGCCTGTGAAAGTCTTTGGGACAATATTACCCAAAGGCAGATGTACATAACAGGGTCCATTGGCTCTTCCCATTACGGAGAAGCCTTTACTTTTGACTATGACCTTCCCAATGATACGGTTTATGCCGAGACCTGCGCGGCCATCGGCCTGATCTTCTTTGCCAGAAAGATGTTTGAATTGTCAAAGGACAGCAAATACATCAATGTTATGGAACGGGCATTATACAACGGCGCCATCAGCGGCATGTCCCTGGACGGAACCAGGTTTTTCTATGTCAATCCTCTGGAAGTGGTGCCTGAAGCCTCAGAAAAGGACCAGAACAAAAGGCATGTGAAAGCAGAGCGCCAGAAATGGTTTGGCTGCGCCTGCTGTCCGCCTAATTTAGCCAGGCTGCTGTCTTCCATCGGAGGCTATGCATACACGGAAGCAGAGGACTGCCTCTTTATGAATTTATACATCGGAGGAGATATTTCCACTGTCCTTAAGAGGCAGACGGTGGAGTTTCATGTGGAGACTGATTATCCCTGGGATGGAACAGTAAAAATTGATTTTACCCAGGAAGAAGCAGAGTTTTCCTATGCTGTGCGGATTCCTGACTGGTGCAGGGAATATGAGATTTCCATAAACGGGGAACAAGTCTTAAACGATCCGGTAAAAGGTTATGTATATATGTTCAGGAAATGGAAAAAAGGGGATCAGATCGTTTGTAAGTTTAAAATGGAGGCGGTGATGAACCAGGCCAATCCAAAGGTGAGAGAGGACATTGGAAAAACAGCCCTTTCCAGAGGCCCCCTCATCTACTGTCTGGAAGAGGCGGACAATGGCAGCGGCCTGCACCAGATCTGTTTAAAAGAGGATACGGCATTTACAGAAGAATTTGAAAACGGCCTGCTTAAGGGAGTGGTCACCCTGACCGGTGAAGGAGAAAAAATAAGAACAGCCGGCTGGGGGGAAGAAACCTTATACCGGCCCTATGAAGCTCCTGCCTTTGAAAAAAAGAAATTAAAATGGATTCCTTATTATTCCTGGGCGAACCGAACGCCGGGAGAGATGGCCGTGTGGGTGCGGATGAAGGAAGACGGGGATTTGGAAACGGCTCAAATCCCTGAGTAATTGAAAGAAGGGCTGCCCGCCGGGGGCCCATGATGTGTTAGGAGGCAGGCTGTCCTCATTGGTCAGCCTGCCTCCCTGTTTTCGTTTTTATGATTCTTTGCTGTCGTTTACATGAGCTTTAATGGCTGCAAAGCTTTCTGCGCTTATTACATGCTCGATCCGGCAGGCATCCTCCAATGCAGTTTCAGGGGTCACCCCAAGGGCCATCAGCCACTCTGAAAGCAAGGTGTGGCGTTCGTACATCCTTTCTGCGATTTCCAGCCCTTTTTCCTGCAAAGAGATGTGACCGTTTTCGTCGATGCCGATGTATCCGTTTTCCCTGAGATTTTTCATTGCCACGCTGACGCTTGGTTTGGAAAAATCCAATTCTTCCGCAATATCTATGGAGCGCACATAGCCGTTGCGGTTCTTAAGCATGAGAATTGTTTCCAGATAATTTTCGGCAGATTCCTGTATCTTCGTATCATCACCCTCTTTCCTGCTTTCATTAGGATATTCTCTTATTTTACCATGGAACGGTATGAATTTTCAAGATGGCTTCTCCTTATATTATTTCGGTGACTTTTTTTCAACGGTAACAGAAAATTTCTGTAACCATTTTATGTTGAAATTTGTCGGAATCTTTATTATAATATATTATGGTTGACTTTAATCATTTGGCAGATAGCCCATATTGCTTAAAATGTATCCCTCATAATCGGGTAGTTAAATGAAAAAAAGGCTGAAAATTGGTAATATTCAGGCAAAATATGCTTAAATTATGAATGTACACGTAACTGATCCTGATTGAATGGATCTGGTTGTGCAGATGAAGATACAGGAGGAGGCATATGTTCAATATTTTTCATACAGGAGAAGAGACGGATTTTACCTGGGACACAATAGGGAATATCGCTGAAGGGAGGAAAAACCTGGGGGAAGAGATGCCCGTCATGATGTACCGGCTGTTTCAGTATTCCTTAAAAAGTGAGCTGATCCGGAGATTTGGCGATGAAATGACAAGAGACTTATTCCGGAATGCTGGAGAGCTTTCGGGAAGAGAATTTACCTTGCACATGCTTGACATAACCCTTCCGCTCAATGATTTTATTGCCTCTCTGCAGCAAAGCCTGGAGGTACATAAAATAGGCATTTTAAGAATTGAAAAGTTCGATCCCGGTACAGGAGAAGTAATTCTGACCGTTGGGGAGGACTTGGATTGTTCCGGACTCCCCATAACAGGCGGCCATGTCTGCAATTATGACGAAGGATTCCTTGCCGGAGTGTTAAAGGAATATACGGGAAAGGAATATGTGGTAAAAGAAGTAGATTGCTGGGCCAGCGGTTCACGTGTATGCAGATTTGAGGCCAGGATCGATGATCAGGCGAAGGTGTAGTGGATGACAGAGAAAGATGCTTCTGTTCTTCTGGAGCAGATCCGCAATATCATTTTAAATAGACCGGTTACCGGGGAGCTGGAAGAAAGAGACCAGGTGTTTTCAGATCTGGACCAGACTGTTTCCTTTCTTTCTCATTGTCTCATGGAATCCAATGAGTTTCTTAAAAATCTGGCGGAAGGAAACTTAAACGTTCCCATGCCTTCCCGGTATAATTTTCAGGCGGGGCAATTAAAGCAGCTTCATGCTGCCTTAAAGCATCTGGCCTGGCAGACCGATCAGGTGATCAAGGGAGATTATAAGCAGCGGGTGAACTTTATGGGAGACTTTTCCCGGGCGTTTAATGAAATGGTAGTCCAGCTGGAGAAAAGGGAAAACAGGCTGAAGGAACAGGTGGAAAAGAACAAAAGGTTTAATGCTCTGCTGATATCCATCATGGACAGTTTAAAAGAATGGGTCGTTGTCATAGAAGAAGAGACAGGGGACATATTGTATACCAATGAATCGGCCAGAAAACATTTCTATGATCCAGGTACAGGACAATATACCTGCGGGGAAGGAGACTGCCCCTTAATGGCCCGTTTAAAGTCCCATACCGGCCTTTCTCAGGAACTGCGGTATGAATTCAAATGCTCCCGCAATAAGACCTTTCAGGTAAAGTCCTATTCCCTTCTATGGGGAGAGAAGCGGGCAGCGGTTCATCTCATGACTGATGTCACGTATCAGAAGGAAAATGAAGCCTTTTTAGAGGTTATGGCCTATAAAGACGAGCTGACCGGACTGGATAACCGGCGCAGCGGACTGCGGACCATTGACACCTTTATCCAGAAAGGCATTCCCTTTTCTCTTTGTATGATCGATATGGATGGGCTGAAAAATATCAACGACCGGTTCGGCCATTTGTACGGAGATGAATATATAAAGTTTGTTTCAAAAGCCCTGAAAGAATCTGCCGGGGATACTGACTTTACCTGCCGGTTCGGAGGCGATGAATTTGTGGCCTTGTTCCGGGACTGCGGGGAGCAGGCGGCGGAGGAGAAGATGGGCCTTATTGATAAGAAGCTGGCAGCAGGCGGCAGGGTCTACCCAATGTCCATCAGCTACGGAGTGGTTTATGTTGCAAAGGAGATGGGACTGTCACCGGAAGCCGCTTTAAACATAGCGGATGAACGGATGTACCGCTTAAAAAGACGGCGGAAACGGAAAAATGCCGGTTCTGAGGCCGAAGGAATTTAGGAAGCTCAACTTTTCTTGTATTTTTTGTGATTTTACATTATAATGGTAGGCAGGCTAAAATGAAATGGGAGCAAGAAAAGAATGAGATTTATTGGGAGCAAGACATTGCTGCTGGACCAGATCAGGCAAGTGATTGATGAAAAGGCGCCGGGAGCGGAAAGCTTTTGTGATATATTTTCTGGAACCGCTGCGGTTGCCAGACATTTTAAACAGTGGTACAAGGTCTGTTCCAATGACCTGCTGTACTTTTCCTATGTGCTGCAAAGGGCTACCGTTGAGAATGATGCCATGCCGGAGTTTACCCGTTTGCAGGAAGAAACAGGGATCAGGGATCCGGTGGAATTTTTTAATGGCAGAGAAAAAAAAGATTTAGAAGAGCTGCCGGGGGAGCGGCGTTTTTTCCAGAACACCTATGCTCCCCTGGGCGGCCGCATGTATTTAAACGATGAAAATGCCCTGCGCATTGACTATGCCAGATGCACTGTGGAAGACTGGAAGGCTGCCGGGCTTTTAAGCGAGGACGAGTATTATTACCTGGTTGCCTGTATTGTGGAGGGGATCCCTTTTGTTTCCAACACCTCAGGGACTTACGGAGCATTCCACAAAACCTGGGAAAGGCGCAGCTACAAACGGTATGAGCTGTACCGCCTGCCTGTGACCCATAACGGAAAGCAGAACCGCTGTTTCAATGAAAACGGAGCGGACCTTTTAACACAGATAGAAGGGGACATCCTTTACATTGACCCTCCCTATAATGCCCGTCAGTATCTTTCCAATTATCACGTTCTTGAAACCGCCGCCAGATATGATTATCCGGAGGTTCGGGGAGTCACGGGACAGAGGCCCGATGAGGGACAGAAATCAGAGTTCTGCATGAAGAATAAAGCGGTTCCTGCCTTTGAAAAGCTTCTTGAAAATGCCCGGTTTAAGCATATCATATTAAGCTACAGCACGGACGGGCTTATGACGGTAAGTGAGATCGAGGAAGCTATGAAAAAGCACGGAAAACCAGAGACCTTCCAGATCTATGAGATCCCGTACCGCAGATATAAAAGCCGGAAGGTGAAGGAAACGGAACGGCTTCGGGAGCTTCTTTTCTATATGGAAAAGCAGGTGCCGCCATGTACATAAAGAGTCCTTTAAACTATACAGGGGGGAAATTCAAGATCCTGGAGCCTATTTTTAAGGCGTTTCCCCAGGATATCCGAACCTTTGTGGATGTATTTGCAGGAGGCTTTAACGTAGGGATCAATGTGAATGCAGAGCAGATCGTCTGCAATGACCAGATCACCTATCTGACCCAGATGTACCAGATGTTCCGTTCCATGGAGATAGGGGAAATTTTGGAGAAGATCCAGGGACTGATCTTAAAGTATGAACTGACCCAGCAGAACCAGGAAGGTTATTATGCCTTGCGGTCGGATTATAATAAGACAAAGGATCTAATGGAGCTGTTTGTACTGGCCTGTTATGCCTTTAACCATCAGATACGCTTTAATAACAGCCATGAGTTCAACTCCCCCTTTGGAAGGAACAGAAGCTCCTTTAACGGCAGCATTGAGAAGAATTTAACGGAGTTCTGCCTTGCCCTTCATGAAAAGAACATTGAGTTTTCCAATCTGGACTTTATGGAACTGGATTTTACGGGATTGGGGCAGGATGACTTAGTTTACTGCGACCCTCCCTACTTGATTTCCACAGGAAATTACAACGATGGGAACAGAGGATTCAAGGACTGGAAGGAAAGAGAGGAGAAGGCCCTTCTGGGGCTTTTGGACCGGCTTCATGAACAGGGGACCCGGTTTGCCTTGTCCAATGTCCTGTATCATAAGGGACTGTCCAATGATCTTTTGATTGAGTGGAGCAAGGGGTATAAAGTCCATTATATTGATAATACTTATTCTAATTGCAGCTATCAGTTTAAAGAGCGGAATGCGGTCACGGTTGAAGTTCTGATCACCAACTTTTAACTGAATCAAGCAAGTCTCCCACTTGAAATGAGAAAAGCATGAAGTAGTTGGCGGGGACTTTGACTATAGATATGTTTGGGATAAGACTGATCACGGATTTTTTAAGGGAAGTCACTGGGTGACTTCCCTATACCATTGACTCCATTCCGGTCTCAATATAGCGTATTCGAAAGTATCCAGCCATACAGGATCACCATTGCTGTCGGTTTTAAAATAGATATTTTGCAAAAGCAGGCCTTCCCGCCTCATATGTAACCGCTCAAGCAGCTTCCAGGAATGATCATTCTTTGGATTGCACATGGCTATGATACGTCTTGCCCCTAAATGCGTAAAGGCATGGCCAAGCAAAGCCTTTGCTCCCTCGGTTGCATAACCCCGGCCCTGGTATTTCCTGTTAAACACATATCCTAATTCCCATGTATTATAATCCTCTTTGCCCAGATACAGGTTCCCTATTAACTTTTCACTTCCTTTTAAGCAGACGGCATAAAACGATTCATCATCTGACCTTCTGGCTGCTTCTTCTTTGGCCTGAGCTTCTGAATAAATATCATATGGTTCAAATGCAACGGTTTCTTTGTCTGACAAATATTCATACATATCCTGCCAATCACTTTGTTCAAATTTTCTTATAATCAATCGGTCTGTAACAATGGTTTTCATTTGACGCTCCTTCATCATCTCATAGGAGGCTTTGCCTCCTGGGATTTGATCAAATCTCTGCCGCAGACCTTAATGAAGCTATCCACAAGGGTCGTTTGGTCAATTTTAAAATATCGCACTTTGGCTCACCAGTCAACAGTAAAAATATATTTTTTGGAACTGAAAGTGCCGCTGAAATATCCGGTTTCCCAGAGCTGTTCCCAGGCGGTAAAAACAGTAGCAAAAAGCGCCGGATCTGGCTTCCGGCGCCTGTCAGTAATTCGTATTCAGTGCAATGCCGCATCCCTGCGCTTAAACAGTGCAATCCCCGCCAAGGTCAGAACCGCCGTGACGGCGCACAGGACGATGGGTGCTGCAGCCGGCTGGCTGGCCTTAAGGGGCGTTATCCAGGAGAAAGGAGAAATCCCATACAGCATATTGCTGATATTCTGCTGTTCCCACAAAATTTCTATGAGAATGAACAATATCAGCAGGCCGTAGTTAAGCCCGTTCATCCATTTGGGCAGAGCTCCGAACAACAGCAGGGCAATGCCGCCAAAGACCCAGATTCCAGGGATTTTCTCTGCCATATCTAAGAACAGCCGGGCAAGAGCGCCCTGATCTCCTGTTCCTGCTACCGTTCCCAGGCCCACGCAGAAGCCGGACACCAGTGCAATGGCTGCCGAGCCGCCGAAGATATAGACCAGATGGCTTAATGCCAGCCGTTCCCGGCGGACGGGCAGGGCAAGCAGGGTTTCCCCTCTGTCCACCTCTTCCCGACGCAAAAGCCCTGCCGACAGCAGCACATAAACGGAGATGATCATGCTGAAAATATACAGCATCAGGGACATAAAAGCCCGGTCCATCCCGCCCAGGCGTTCAATGAGCCCGGCAAGCGCTTCCGCTGAGCTGACGGCGTCTGTCATTAAGTAGCTGACGCAGCCTAAGGCAAAGGAAAATACGGCATAGAACAAAAACCATGAGAGGAACAAGCCTCTCTGGGTGCGCCAGGCAAGTGCAAAGAGGGAACGGAATCCGGGCTTTGCAAAAGCACGTCCTTTCCGCTGGGGGAATAATCCGGCGCCCACATCCCGCCTTAACATCAGCCATAGGGACAGTGCCGTCAGTGCGGCGCCCGCTGCCAGGGGGATCAGCAGCACCATAAAGCGCTCCCCGGCAAATGGGCGGATCAGCAGCGGCCAGTCAAGGGGGTTGAGATACCCCGCAGGATGAGCTGCTCCCGCCGCATTCCAGAGGGTGTGCAGGGCAAACAGTATTCCCAGGCTGCCAAAGGCAGCTCCCCGTGCCGCCGAAGCTCCCACAAAGAATTGAGCCGCAACGCCTGTCAGGATGCCAAGTACGCAGGCTGCGGCGAAGAAGCCCAGGCAATGGGCCAGGGAGCCGGTCAGAGAAAGACCAAGCGCCGTCATTGCCAGAGCCGTCAGCAGGGCAGCGCCTCCGTTGACCAGCATCATTGTGAGCAGTGCCGCAGTCAGGGGCGCCAGGCAGCCGGTCACGTTGGCTCTCAGCAGTTCCTCCTTTCCCTGCTCTTCGGCCAGCCGGGTATGGCGTATCATGTGGATGGCGCTGAAGATTCCGCTTAATATCACCATGAACACTTTGGTGCGCCAGGTGACAAAACCTGCCACCGAAACAACCAGCAGCGGGCCGTGTATGGCCTGGGTAAGGGGATCGATGAGGGTGACACCCATCCTGACAAGAGCCTCCTGTGTGGGGAAGAGCACCAGCGATGATATGGTGTTGATGGCAACCCAAAGTCCCGGCAGCAGCAGCCAGACCAGCGTGAAAATGCGGTTTTGCCGCAGATACAGCCTCATCAGAGCATCCGTGCCGTGTAAATATCTCTTCATCTTCATACCCTCCCTTTTGTCTCCTTTTTGTAGTAGTTCATAAACAGGGTTTCCAGGGTGGGCGGCTGGCAGCCCTCAATAAGCGCTTTCAAGTCCGACATGGTGCCCTGCTGGATGATCCTTCCCCCGCGGATGACGCCGATCCGGTCGCAAACTGCCTCCACCTCAGATAAGATATGGCTGGAGAGAAATACCGTCTTCCCCTGGTCTCTGGCCTCTTTTACGCACTGCTGGAACACGGTTTCCATCAGCGGATCAAGACCGGTGGTCGGTTCGTCAAGGATGAGCAGTTCCACATCCGAAACAAAGGCGGAGATCAGCATTACCTTCTGCCGGTTGCCCTTGGAGTAGGTCTTGCATTTCTTGGTGGGGTCCAGGTCAAAGCGCTGGATCAGCCGGGCCCGTCGTTCCCTGGAATAATTTCCCCGCAGCTTTCCGAGAAAGTCGATGATTTCGCCGCCGGTCATGTTGTCCCAAAGCTGTACATCGCTGGGAACATAGGCCAGACGCTTGTGCAGCTCAACCGTGTCCTTCCAGGGATCGCCGCCCAGCAGCTTTACCTCTCCGCCGTCCTTTTTAAGAAGCCCCAGCAGAATGCGGATGGTGGTGGATTTACCAGCGCCGTTTGGCCCGATAAAACCGTAGACCGAGCCGTTTGGGACCAGGAGATCAACCCCGTCTAAGGCCATGGATTTTCCAAAGCTTTTCCTTAGATCATGAATATCAATTGCAGACATTATTTTTTCCTCCTCACTGTTTATAAAAGCATTTACGCAGAACCTCAAGGTATTGATCAAAGTCGGCATTAAGGGCATCCATGTCGATTTCCTCCACCCGTTTGTCACCGACCAGTTCCATGGAGCGGTTACCGTAATTCTCCAACGCCCATATGATCAGGTCCCTGGCCTTCTCAAAGGGGATATCCGGGCGGAAAAGGGACTGGTCTAAATTACCCAGCAGCATCTCATAGCCGTATGCCGTCACACGCTTAAGCTCCTCTGAAAGCTCAGAGGCAATATCAGGTGATTTTTCTTTTGTCAGCCGTTTGATGAATTCGAACAGCCGGGGATAGCGCTGGTATACCTGCCCCTTTAGCATGGCGGCCCGGCGGTACCGGATGATGAGATCGCCCTGGCAATGGCCGATCTGCTGGTAAAACTCTCGGCTGACCAGCTCAAAGGCATAGCTGCAGAGGAACAGGAACAGTTCCTTTTTACTGGGAAAATAGTGGAACAGTGCTCCTTTTGAAATGGCAGCCGCCTTTACAATGGTGTTGGTGGATGCCAGATCATAGCCGTTTTCTGCAAACTCCGTAAAGGCAGCGTTGATGATGGCATCCCGCTTTTCTTCTTTTAAGCCGATAAAATTTTCGTACAACAAAACCACATCCTTTCAGTGTAAAATTGACCACACTGGTCGATTAATTGCATTGTAGCATAACCGACCAGTGTGGTCAATGGAAAAATTTGCACTTGTAAAAGCATGTTATTATAAAAGCATGTTATTATAAAAGCAGACAGCATAATCTGCTGTCTGCTTCATGGAATCCCATGATCCGTTTTGCGCGCCTATATGAACACACACCGGATCTTCTCCTTTTAACTGTCTGTTAGTTGGATTTTACCTCTTTCCATGCCTCATTATAAAGAGAATCCACCTCATCTCCCAGATACTGGTACACTTCGCTGTTCTTTAAATTATCCTCGTCAGGGAAAACTGCCTTGTTATTCTGCAGCTCCGGATCAAGTAAATCAAAAGCCCCTTTGTTGGGAGTTGGATAGGTGATGTATTCAAAATTCTTTTTAGCAATGTCAGGACGGCAGAGGAAGTTGATCCATTTTTCCGCATTTTCCTTGTTGGGCGCATTGGCAGGAATGACCCAGGAATCCAGCCAGAGGTTGGTTCCTTCTTCCGGGATCACGTATTCCAGGGAATAGTCAAGGCCAAGGTCCTTTACTTCATTCTGGATGTAAAGCATTTCTCCGGAGTAAATGACGCCCACTGCGGCCTCGCCGCCGATCATCTTATCCCGGACCTGATCAATGACATAGGCCTGAACAAGAGGTTTTTGCTTGATAAGCAGTTCTTTTGCTTCATTGATCTCAGCCTCGTTGGTGGTGTTGGCCGAATAGCCAAGGGATTTTAATGCCACCATAAAGGCATCACGGACGCTGTCCTGCATGAGGATATTATCCTTAAACTTCTCATCCCATAAGTCAGACCATTTGGTGGGAGCGTCTTTAGGGTCTACCATGCTGGTGTTATAAAGGATCCCTACGGTTCCCCAGCAATATGGCACGGAATATTTGTTTTCCGGATCAAAGCTCTTTGACATTTCCTGGTATCTGGGATCGATTTCCTTTACATTAGGAACATTGTCAAAATTGATTTCAGAGAGAAGATTGTTTTCAATCATTTTCTGGATCATGTAATCGGAAGGGCATACGGCGTCATATTTTACGCCCCCCGCCTCAATGACAGGATACATCTCTTCATTGGTTTCAAACATGTCGTAAACGACCTTGATTCCGGTTTCTTGTTCAAACTGCTCGATAACGGACTCGTCAATGTATTCGCCCCAGTTGTACACGTAAACCTCTCCGCTGCCTCCTGCCTTTGGAGCGGATTTTCCGCAGCCGCTTAAAAGGGAGATGGAAAGGAGGGACAGGGCGCTGACCGCCATGATTTTAGATAATTTTTTTTTCATGTGAGTGTTCTCCTATTGTTTTTTACGCTTTGGTGCAAAGTTGGTGATGAGAAGCAGCACAAGCACCGTGATAAAGATGATGGTTGACAGGGCGTACATGGAGGGGCGTATCCCCCGGCGCACTTCGCTGTAAATTAAGGTTGAAAGGGTATTGATGCCGGCTCCCCTGGTAAAGTGGGTGATGATAAAGTCATCCAAGGACATGGTGAAAGCAAGGAGAAAACCGGAAAGCACGCCGGGAAGGATATCCGGGAACACCACTTTAAAAAATGCGGAGACCGATGTGGCTCCCAAGTCCATGGCGGCTTCGTAAGTACTTTTATCCGTTTGCTTTAGCTTGGGCATGACGCTTAAAATGACATAAGGAATATTAAAGGTTATATGTGAAATCAAAATGGTCTGAAATCCCAGGGAAAACCGAAAGGCGATAAACGCCAGCATGAGAGAGATTCCGGTAACAATATCCGCATTCAGCATGGGGATGTTGGTAATGCCCATGAGAACAGACCTGGGGATCCGGTTCATGCTGTTAATGGCAATGGCTGCCGCAGTGCCGATGATGACCGCAATCAAAGAGGAAAGGAATGCGATCAGCAGGGTATTGTAAAGGGCTGCCATAATGGTGCTGCTTGAGAACAGCTCCCCATACCATCTGGTGGTAAAGCTGCCCCATTGGGTACGGGATTTGGAACTGTTAAAGGAGAGCACTGCCATGGTGGCAATGGGGGCATATAAAAATACCATAATGATAACCAGGTAAAAATCCTGGATAAAGCGTTTGATAAAGCTTTTCCTGTTCATCAGAATGCCGTTCCCTCCCCGTTTTTATCGTATTTGGCAATCAGTGCCATGCTGATCAGAATGAAAACCATGAGAACAAGGGAAAGGCCTGAGCCTAAATTCCAGTTGCTTCCCTTGGTAAACTCCTGTTCAATGACATTTCCGATCAGGAGGATCTTGCTGCCTCCCAAAAGGTTGGAGATGACAAAGGTGGTAAGAGCCGGCACGAACACCATGGTGATCCCGCTCACAATGCCGGGAACGCTTAATGGAAACAGGATACGGAACAGAACCTGGATGGTGTTGGCCCCTAAGTCCCTGGCAGCGTTTATCACGTTGTCGTCAATTTTCATCAGTACATTGTAAATGGGAAGGACCATAAACGGCAAAAAGTTGTAAACCATGCCGAGGATAATGGCTCCCGGTGTATTGATCAGATTCTGGTTAGGCAGGTGAAGGGCGTTTAAAATGCCGTTAATGACGCCGTTTTTTTCCAGTAAGGTCTGCCATGCCAGGGTCCGGAGAAGAAAATTCATCCACATGGGAAGGATGAAGATAAAAACGATAAAGCTTCCCTGGCCCATTCCCCTGGAGCGCAGGATCATGGCCAGAGGATAAGCGAGGATCAGGCAGAGGACCGTGCTGATAAAGGAAAGTCCAAGTGAGAGCCAAAGGGCCTTTGCATGTTCCGCCGTTGTGACGGAAAGGACATTTCCCAGGGTAAAGGCCCCGGACCGGTCCGTAAGCCCGTAAAATACAATCAGCGCCAGCGGGATCAGGATAAAGCCGATCATCCACATGATATATGGGCCGGATAATAATTTTTTACTCATTGATTCCCACAGCCTCCTCATCCTCAGAAGCCGGTTTGTTCATGATCTGGATATCGAACGGGTCCACATGAATGCCCACTTCCTGTCCGACCGGGAACATATCCGTGCTGTGTACCAGCCATTCAAAACCGTTAGGCGTAGTCACTTCCATTTCATAGTGGACGCCCTTGAAAATCAGATGGGTCACAATCCCTGTCAGGGAGCCTGCCTCGGGAGATACCAGATCAATATCCTCCGGGCGGATGACAACGTCAACCGGAGCGTTGGTTCCAAAGCCTTTGTCAACGCAGACAAATTTGGCGTTAAAGATCTCCACCAGCTCATCCCTGACCATGATTCCGGGCATAATGTTGCTTTCCCCGATGAAATCGGCCACAAAGGCATTTTCCGGTTCATTGTAGATGTTTTCCGGGGACCCCATCTGCTGGATATAACCCTGGTTCATGACGACGATAGTGTCGGACATGGTCAGGGCTTCTTCCTGGTCATGGGTCACGTAGATAAAGGTGATGCCCAGCTCATTTTTCAAACGGATCAGCTCATACTGCATATCCTGGCGAAGCTTTAAGTCCAGCGCTCCCAAAGGCTCGTCAAGGAGAAGAACTCTTGGTTCGTTTACGATTGCCCTGGCAATGGCGATCCGCTGCTGCTGGCCTCCGCTTAAGGAGCTTACCGTGCGGTTTTCAAAGCCGTCTAAGTTAACCAGCTTTAAGGCGTATTTGATCTTATCCTGTATATAGGCTTTTGGTTTATTTTTGATTTTCAGGCCAAAGGCGATGTTTTCCGAAATGGACATGTGGTTAAACAGGGCGTATTTCTGGAATACCGTGTTTAATTGCCGTTTGTTGGGAGGCAGGTTGGTGATGTCCTGTCCCTCAAAGATCACCTTCCCCTGGTCAGGGCTTTCAAAGCCGCCGATAATCCGAAGGGTTGTGGTTTTGCCGCAGCCGCTGGGTCCTAGCAGGGTAACAAATGCGTTCTCCTTAACGGAGAGGTTTAAATCATCCAGTACCATGGTACCGTCAAAGCTTTTTGTGATATTCCGTAAATCAATTAATGGCTGACCCATGACCCTTTATCCTCCTGTCAAAAGCTTGGCGGGGAGCTGACCCAGATAAGAGTAGCGCCGGCCTTGCTGCTTAAGTAATGTTTTTTGTCTGATACAAAGTAAAAGGATTCCCCTTTTCTGGCTTTATATGTTTTGTTACCTATATGAATGGAAATATTACCCTGTAACACGTAGCCGAATTCCTCACCTTCATGAGGATTATCAGGATAGGTCTCTCCGCCGGCTTCCAGGGTGAGAAGAATCGGCTCCATCATGTTTTTCTGTGCATTGGGAATGATCCATTTGATGTCATTCTTAAGTTCTGAATCGTGTTTTTCAAAGTAATCGGATTTTCCGAAAACGATCTGTTCCTCCGGGCTTTCATTAAAGAACTCGCCGACAGAGGTTCCAAGGCATTGCAAAATATCCAAAAGGGTAGCAATGGAGGGGGAGGTCAAGTCCCTTTCCAGCTGGGAGATGAACCCCTTTGACAGCTCTGCGCGGTCAGCCAGCTCTTCCTGAGTAAGCCCCTTTAAGACCCGAAGCTCTTTTAGTTTTGCACCGATATCCATATGCTCCTCCTTTTTGTTATAATAAGCCGAAAGTTTACCTATACTAACTGACGATAAATATAACTAAAAAGTTTAGTAATGATAAACACGCAGCAAGATACATTATACTGTTTTTTCATTGTATGTCAATAGTTTTTAAGGAAGTTTTTCCTTAACAAACGGGGAAATTTATGATATGATAGTTTTAGGTTATACCAGGAAGTTCGATTCGCTTAACGGCTCGTCGAACGGCTGATTTTCTGAACCCAGGCTGCCCACGGGTTTGCCCTCAGGAAGGGAATCACGCCAAGGAAGATATCAGGAGGAAATGTATAATGAAAGGCAAGTATATGGCTTATGTAGGTTCTTATTCCTACAACGGACAGGCTAAGGGGATTACCGTATACGATGTTGATGTGGAAAAGGGCCGTTTTGTTCCAAGATGTGAGGTGGAGGTTGACAATTCTTCTTATGTGATCGCATCCAATGACGGGAAGACGCTTTACTCCATCGCAGATGAAGGAGTCGTGTCCTTCCGCATTCATGAGAACGGAGCCATCACAAGGCTTAATTCAGCCAATATAAAGGGGATGAGAGGCTGCCATCTGTCCACCGATGCGGAGGATAAGTATATTTTCGTATCAGGATACCACGATGGAAAATCCACGGTGCTGCGTTTAAATAAGGATGGCTCTGTAGGAGAGATCGTGACCGCGGTGTTCCACAAGGGTCTTGGCAGCGTGGCGGAGAGAAACTTCCGTCCCCATGTGAGCTGTTCCAGGAGAACTCCTGACGGAAAATTTATCATGGTGGCTGATCTTGGAATCGACCAGATCAAAATCTACCGTTTTAATGAACATGACGAGGAAATGATCCTGGTGGATGCCCTGCACTGCGAACTGGAGTCCGCTCCCAAGTGCTTCCGTTTCAGTTCCGACGGAAAGTTTTTCTACCTTATTTCCGAGTTAAAGAACGTGATCGATGTGTTCACCTATGAAACAGGGGAGCGCCAGCCGAAGATTGAGAAGATCCAGACGATTTCCACCGTAGGATCCAAGCACAGCCAGCTTACGGCGGCATGTTCCCTGCGCCTCTCCAATGATGAAAAGTACGTATTCTGCGGCAATGCCGGAGACAATTCTGTTTCGGTTTACATGCGGGACAAGGACACCGGGCTTTTAGAGGTCGTATGCTGTCTTCCCATAAGCGGCAGTTATCCCAAGGATGTCTGTGTGTTCCCGGATGATAAGCATATCGCTTCCATCAACCATGAGACAGGCAGCATTACATTTTTCACGGTTGAATATGAGAAGGGACTTTTGATCATGAACGGCAAGGAAATCAAGGTCAACGAGCCTAACAGCTGCGTAATCGTAAAAGTCGGAAAATAAAATACCTTGCAGGTATATCTTTGCGCCCCATAAAGCGGGACGGGCTCTGCCCGGAAGGCACGGGCAAGGGAGAGGAAAGAAAGGAAGAAACATACATGGCAGGATCAACACTGGGGACAATATGGAAGGTAACAACCTGGGGGGAATCCCACGGAAAAGCCATTGGGGTTGTGGTAGACGGCTGTCCGGCGGGACTTAAACTGGAGGAGGCGGATATCCAGGAGTATTTGGACCGCAGAAAGCCGGGCCAGAGCAAATTTACCACAAAGCGCCAGGAGGCCGATCAGGCAGAGATCCTGTCCGGGGTTTTTGAAGGAATGACAACAGGGACTCCCATTTCCATGGTCATATGGAACACGGACCAGCGTTCCAGGGATTACGGAAACTTGATGGAGGTTTACCGCCCCGGCCATGCAGATTTTACCTTTGATGAAAAATATGGGATCAGGGATTACCGGGGAGGCGGCCGTTCTTCCGGAAGGGAGACCATAGGAAGGGTGGCAGCCGGCGCTGTTGCCGCCTGCTTTTTAAAGAGCCTGGGAATCACTGTGAACGCTTACACCAGATCTGTGGGACCTTATGAGGCAAAGCCGGAGCATTTTAATATGGAGGAACGGGATAAAAACCGCCTTTTCATGCCGGATAGGGAAACCGCAGCTCTTGCAGAGGCATACTTGGAAGAGATGATGGGAAAACTGGATTCAGTAGGCGGTGTGGTGGAATGCGTCATTGACGGCGTTCCTGCCGGGATCGGGGATCCTGTGTTTGAAAAATATGATGCGGCTCTTGCAAAGGCTGTCATGTCCATCGGAGCTGTCAAGGGCTTTGAGATAGGAGATGGTTTTGCAGCCGCCCGCGCCCTTGGCTCCCAGAACAACGATGGTTTTTGCAATGGGTTTAATAAGAGAGTGGAAAAGGCAACCAATCACGCGGGAGGGATCCTTGGAGGGATCAGCGACGGTTCCGAAGTAGTCCTCCGGGCTGCATTTAAACCAACGCCTTCTGTTGCCCAGCCCCAGAAGACCGTGACCCGCCGGGGAGAGGAAACAGAGATCCGGATCAAGGGACGCCATGACCCCATCGTCGTTCCGCGGGCGGTGGTGGTGGTGGAAGCCATGGCGGCTCTTACCACTGCAGACTTGCTCCTTGCAAACATGGCCTCCAGAATGGACAGGATACTGGCTTTTTACGGCAGGCAGGAGGCCGGAAAAGGTGACGGAGGTTTGGAAACTTGATAAAATCCGGCATTTATGATAAGGTAAATGCCGGATATATTTTACTCAGACAACAGCCCGGTTGACATATCTGCATGTTCAGCCGGCAACGACAGAATAACAGGAGAATAACGATGAAAATTGCAATGGGAAATGACCATACGGCCATAGAAATGAAGAATGACATCAAGAAATTTGTAGAGAGCAAGGGCTATGAGGTGATCGACTTTGGAACCAATTCCACGGAAAGCTGTGATTATCCGGAGTACGGGGAGAAGGTAGGGCGCGCCGTTGCGGACGGAGAGGCTGATTTGGGAATCGCCATCTGCGGAACAGGAGTGGGGATCTCTCTTGCCTGCAATAAGGTCCGGGGAGTCCGTGCCTGTGTTTGCAGCGAGCCTTACACGGCAAAGCTTTCCAGAATGCACAATGACTCCAATGTTCTCTGCTTTGGTGCCCGTGTCATTGGTTCGGAAATGGCAAAGATGATCACGGAAGAGTGGCTGGATGCCAAATACGAAGGCGGAAGACACCAGCGCAGGGTGGATATGGTCATGGACATCGAAAAGAGAAACTAAAAATTGCAGAAGGGGGAAGACAGATGAAGAAAATCGGATTTATCGGAATTGGGATTATGGGAAAATCCATGGTACGCAATTTGATGAAGGCCGGCTATGAGGTGGCTGTCTACACCAGAACCAGGAGCAAGGCAGAGGATATCATTTCTGAAGGTGCCATATGGTGCGAGGATGTCAGGGCCTGCTCCAAGGGCCGGGATGCGGTCATCACCATCGTTGGATATCCACAGGATGTGGAAGAGGTGTATTTCGGAGAAAAGGGAATCATCGCAAACGCAGACAAGGGAACCTGCCTGATAGACATGACAACCACCAGCCCCAAGCTTGCGGTGCGGATCTATGAGGACGCCAGGAAGGCAGGGCTGACAGCACTGGATGCCCCTGTGACAGGAGGAGATACGGGGGCAAGAGAAGGAACCCTTACCATACTGGTGGGAGGCGGCAGAGAGACCTTTGACCGGTGCCTTCCCGTCTTTGAGGCAATGGGAAAGGTCATCCGGTACGAAGGAAAGGCAGGCAACGGCCAGCATACCAAGATGTGCAACCAGATAGCCATTGCAGGAGCCATTTCCGGTGTATGTGAGGCAATGGTTTATGCAAAGGCCAACGGGCTTGACGTAGGGGTTATGGTGGATTCCATTGCCACCGGCGCGGCTGGAAGCGCCCAGTTAAATGCAATGGCTCCCAGGATCCTTTCCGGGAATTTTGCTCCCGGATTTTTCATCAAGCATTTTATCAAGGACATGAAGCTTGCCGCCGAAGAAGCAGAAGCCGCCGGCATCAGCCTTGGCGTGCTTGATCATGTGCTTTCCATGTATGAGACCATGGCTGCTTCCGGCCTTGGGGATGAGGGAACTCAGGCTTTGGTAAAATATTACCAGTGGTAAAAGGACATAGAAAAACGCAGGCAAAGGAAATATTTTTGGCCTGCGTTTTTTCTTATTCAATTTTTTTAATGGAAGGGAAATACCGGAACAGGACTTTTGCGATGATCTTGTCTTTTTCTACGTATTTATTCTTCCATCTTCTTGCGTCTGCGGAAAAATTCCGATTGTCCCCAAGCATGAAGTAACAGTTTTCCGGCACTTCGTAGCTGGCGTCAGGCTCCGGTTCCATTGGCTCCGGGAGATAGGATTCTTCAAGAGGCGTTTCGGAATTATTTAAGTAGACCTTTCCGTCCCGGATATCGACGATATCGCCTGGAAGGCCGATGACACGCTTGACGTAATAGGTCTTTCCGGTGGGATCATCGGGGAAATGGAAGATGACTATATCTCCCCGCTTTGGATCTCCAAAATAATAGGACAGCCTGGAGCCGATAACCCGGTCCCCTGTCATAATGGTCTGTTCCATGGATCCGCTGGGCACCCTGCTGTTTGCAATGATGAAGTTGTTAAGCAAAAATGCAATGACAGCGGCAGTGATGATGATCTTGATCCAGCTGATGATTTCTTCTCGCCAGCTGAACGATTCCCGTTCATTTGGCATGTTATCGTCTCTCTTCATATGATTTCACTTCTTTTCCTTCCTGATGGTTCCTTTACAAAGTTTAAATGAGATTGATTTATAACGCAAGGGGTTTTACAAAATGGTAAGAAAATATTCACAAATACTCTACGGATTGTCCACAAAATCATGATATTATAAAATCCATATAAAAAACTTACACCAGGGGGAACCGGATCATGGGGAGAAGCCGGAATAGGGATGGGAGGCTTATTGCAGCGTCCGCGTTAATGTTTGCAGTTTCAATACTGCTTCAGATACTGGCAAGAAAGGTTCCGGGATTCGGGGACTGGTATGCCAGGCAGGTTTACCGTATCATGGTGGGAAGCATGGGAAGGATATCAGGGGTGTTCCCCTTTGCCCTTGTGGAGGCTGCCACCTACTTACTCATCCTGTACGCCGTTTATTATGTCTTTATCCACCGCAGGGAGGGAAAGCGGATCCTCATAAGAGCCGTGTTTCTTGTTACCGGCCTTTTCCTGCTGTTCACCCTTAACTGCGGAATCAACTATTACAGGAAGCCCTTTTCCAGCTATTCAGGGTTAGAGGTAAGAAAATCCTCTCTGGAGGAGCTGAAAAATCTCTGTCTCCAGCTGACTGCCGACGTTAACCGGATGTGCGGGGAAGGCGTCACAAGAGAAACAGATAAAAAAAGCCTGGGAAGGGAAAGCGTAAAGGCCATGAAAAGGCTGGGTGAGGTTTACCCGGAGCTGGCAGGTTATTACCCGCCGCCAAAGCCTCTTGTATGGTCTTACTTCTTTTCAGTCCAGCAGCTTTGCGGCCAGTATTCCCCTTTTACGGTGGAGGCCACTTATAACCGGTCCATGCCGGATTACAACATTCCCCATACCGTCTGTCACGAGCTTTCCCATCTAAGGGGATTCATGAGGGAGGATGAGGCCAACTTCATAGGATATCTGGCATGTATCGGCTCTGATGATGATGGATTCCGCTACAGCGGATATCTCACCGGCTGGGTCTATGCCACCAATGCCCTGGCAAAGACAGACCAGGAGACTTATTGGGAAATCTGCGGGCAGCTCAGTGAAAAGGCCTGGGAAGATTTAAGGTATAACAATGAATTTTGGGGAAAATACGAGGGAAAGACTGCCGAGGTTTCCAGTAAGATGAATGATACGTATTTAAAGCTGAACAGTCAGTCAGACGGAGTCAACAGCTATGGAAGAATGGTTGATTTGATGCTGGCTTACGCCAGGTCCAAATGACCTTCAATTCCTGGTAAAGTATTGAAAATTACATGCCTGAGTGATAAAATATTTCTATAAAAAGGGATCAGGAGGGCTATGTATGGATGAAAAATTGTATGATTTAATGGATTGGGCCGGCATTGAGGAAATTGTATATTCAGAAGCGGCCAATCCCCACGAAATTCTGGGACCCCATTTAACAGAAGAGGGTCTGCTTATCCAGGCATTTATTCCTACGGCAGAATCAGTGATCGTCCGTTTTAAGGAAAGCGGAAAGGAATATCCCATGGAGCTTGCGGATGAAGCCGGTTTTTTTGCGGCTCTCATACCGCGGAAAACTTCAGCAGCTTATACCTTGCTGGTCACTTACGACAATGGGACATTAGAAGAGTGTCTGGATCCCTATTCCTACGGACCTTTCTACAAGTCAGAAGATATTAAAAAGTTTGAATCCGGAATTCACTATAGCATCTATGAAAAAATGGGGGCGCACCCCATGACTGCAGGCGGAGCGGAAGGGGTATACTTTTCTGTGTGGGCACCGTGTGCCATGCGTGTCAGCGTGGTAGGGGATTTTAACCTGTGGGATGGCAGGCGTCACCAGATGAGGAGGCTGGGGGATTCCGGTATTTTTGAATTGTTCATTCCCGGCTTAAAGACAGGAATGATTTATAAGTATGAGCTGAAGCATCAAAACGGGAAGCCCCAGCTCAAAAGCGATCCCTATGCCAATTACTGCCAGCTGCGCCCTGAAACCGCTTCCATTATCTGGGATATTAACCAGTATTCCTGGGAGGACCGGGAATGGATGAAAAAGAGGGCTGTATCTGATTCCAAGCAAAAACCCATGTCTATTTATGAGGTTCACTTAGGTTCCTGGCTTCGGAAGGAAGCAAAGCTTGATGAAAACGGAGTCCCGGTTGCTGGTTCTGAATTCTATAATTACCGTGAGATCGCGGAAAAGTTGGCGGAATACGTGAAGGACATGGGCTACACCCATGTGGAGCTGCTTCCTGTTATGGAGCATCCCCTGGACGCTTCCTGGGGGTATCAGGTGACCGGATATTATGCGCCTACCAGCCGTTACGGGACGCCTGATGATTTTATGTATTTCATGGATTATATGCACAGGCAGGATATTGGCGTGATTTTAGACTGGGTTCCGGCTCATTTTCCCAGGGACAGCTTTGGGCTGGCCAGCTTTGACGGCACCTGCGTTTATGAGCACAAGGACCCAAGGCAGGGGGCCCATCCTCACTGGGGAACCTTAATCTACAATTACGGCAGGCCGGGAGTCAGCAACTTTCTCATTGCCAATGCCCTTTTTTGGGCGGAGAAATACCATGCCGACGGAATCCGCATGGATGCGGTGGCTTCCATGCTGTACTTAGATTACGGCAAGAATCCGGGAGAATGGATCCCCAATATTTACGGCGGCCATGAGAACCTGGAAGCCGTTGAGTTTTTAAAGCATTTGAATTCCATATTCAAGGGAAGAAAAGATGGAGCGGTCCTGATCGCAGAAGAATCTACGGCATGGCCCAGGATCACGGCTGATGTTAAAAATGAAGGGCTGGGCTTTGATTATAAATGGAACATGGGCTGGATGAACGACTTTACCGGTTACATGCAGTGGGATCCTTACTTCAGGAAGCACCACTATGGAGAGATGACCTTCAGCATACTTTATGCTTACAGTGAGGACTTCATCCTTGTATTCTCCCACGACGAGGTGGTTCATGGAAAAGGTTCCATGGTGGGTAAAATGCCGGGGGATACTATGGAAGCAAAGGCGGCGAATTTAAGGACAGCCTATGGCTTTATGATGGGACATCCTGGTAAAAAGCTTCTGTTCATGGGGCAGGATTTTGCCCAGGTCAATGAATGGAATGAAAATAAAGGCCTTGACTGGGAGATTCTTGCATCTCCTCTTCATAAGCTGACAAAAGACTATGTAAAGGCCTTAAACCATCTTTATAAGAGCCAGCCGGCCCTGTATCAGATGGATTATGACCCGGATGGTTTTGAGTGGGTGGAGTGTACGGATTCAAAGGACAGCATTGCAGGCTTTTTAAGAAAGACAAAGAAAAAGGAAGAAACCCTTCTCATCCTCTGTAATTTTGATACCGTGCTTCATGAGAGATACCCGGTAGGGGTACCCTTTGAAGGAAAGTATAAGGAAATCTTAAACAGTGATGACAAGGCCTTCGGAGGGCAGGGCAAGGTAAATCCCAGAGTGAAAACCTCTAAGAAAAAAGAGGCCGACGAAAGGCCGGATTCCATAGAAATAACCGTGGCCCCCTTAAGCGTTATGGTCTTTACCTGTACACCTGAAGAAAAGAAGCCGGCTTTGGCTGGGAAAAAGGCCAAGAAGCCTGCATATACTGAAAAAGCAAAGGCCGGAGGTAAAAATTAGTATTAAAAATGAAATATGGTCAGGAGGTTTTTAAATGATATTTCATATGGTTTCCGGTGTACTGCCGGGAGAGTCTCTGGCGGATCTCCAACAGGAGGTACAGGAAAACTTAGACCAGCTAAAGCCCAATGCCGTTTTGGAAACCTTAAAGGGCTGGGCCCCCGGAATGATCGCATTCGGGATAAAGCTTTTGATCGCCCTGGTGATTTTTTTCATAGGTTCCAGGATTATTAAGATCATTAATCGTATGCTGAACCGTTCCTTTAAAAGGGTGGATATGGAGGTCAGCTTAAGAAAATTCCTTCTGTCCGTTTTAAATGCAGCCATGTACTGTCTGCTGGCTTTTACTATTGCAGGTCAGATCGGGGTGAATTCAGCTTCCATCGTGGCCTTGCTTGGGTCTGCCAGTATTGCTGTGGGCCTGGCAGTCCAGGGAAGCCTGGCCAATTTTGCAGGCGGGGTGCTGATCCTTCTAATGAAGCCCTTCCGGGTGGGGGATTACATCGTATCAAAGGATGGAGAAGGTACGGTCCGCACCATCGGGCTTGTGTACACGGTTTTGAATACCGCCGACAATAAGCAGGTTGTCATTCCTAACGGGACTCTTTCCAATTCCCCCCTGACAAACGTGACCGCCATGGATAAGAGACGGCTGGATGTTCTGGTTGGGATCGGGTATCACTCGGATTTAAAGAAGGCAAAGGATATTATGGAAGGCATTTTTCATAGCCAGAGAGGAATCATTCAAGAGGAGCCCATAGATGTTTTTGTCAGTGACTTAACGGAAAACGCCGTTACCATCGGAGGCAGGGGCTGGGCTTTCCTGGATGATTACTGGCCGGCCAGGTGGGAAATTCTTGAAAAGATAAAGCTGGAATTTGAAGCGGCTGGAATTGAGATTCCCCGCAGCCGGATGGAGGTTCAAGTGGAGGAGCGTCCTTCCTGATATAAAAGAAAAGCTCCAAGGGCAGGGCTGCTGAAGATGAGTCTGCAGCGGCCTTTGTAATTTAACATATGAACAACATAAAAAGTGAGCTTTGAAATGGTTATTAAGACCATTCAAAGCTCACTTTTTATACGTTACTTATTTTATTTGTTACTTATTTTACCCGATAGGTCACCGACACCTGGGCTTCTACGCCGATCTGGCCAGGTTCTACAACCACGGATTTGGCTCCTGCAGCTGCATCTTCCTTTGCAACGGTGGAGGAGTACCTGATATTGGGGTAGGAATTTACCTCCTCAATATGAGCGATTCCATCCAGGGTAACGCCGCTGGCTGCTGCAATAGCCTCTGCCTTGACTTCGGCTGCTTCTACGGCCTTTTTAAGGGCTTCCCTGTAGGTTTCATCGTATTTGCTGGAAAGATAGTTTACGCTGTCAATGGAGTTAATGCCTGCCTCAATGCTGGAAGAGAGCAGGCCGCCCACCTGGTCTAAAGGAAGGTCGGATAAGGTGATGCTTGTGCGCATCTGGTATCCGGTGATCTGCTGGCCGGTATTGTTCCAGTCATACATTGGCTCTAGGCCGTAGCTGGAAGTCTGGATAGATTTTTCATCAATGCCGGTATTCTTTAAAAAGGATATCACATTGTTTGTATCTGCGCTGTTTTTCTCCTGGCAGGATTTCGGGTCCTCTGCCTGAGTGAGCACTGCAAAATTGACCTGTGCCATATCGGGAACCACTTTTATCCCTTCTGTACTGGACACCTGTATGGTATTGGTGTCCTTGCTGCTGACAGTGGTCACATTGGCCCCGGGAAGGGAAGCTGTCCCTGTCTGGGCACATGCGGTCATGGAAAGTACGGCTGCGGCAACGAGAATGGCCGCCAGTGGTTTATTCATTTTTCTCATAAATATTTCCTCCTTTTCATATTTTATATTCTACAGGAAAAAGCAGGAATTAGTATTTCTTTTCTCTTAACATTCAAGGTCAAATTTCCTAGGTTTTATTTACGAAAATCTGACATTGGGAAAAACTGGATTGAAAGGTTGAAAAGTTATGGGAAAAGCCTGATGAGGCGAAAAATATTATGCATAATGCACAAAAAACGAAATGAAAATTTGATGTATTGACGAAAAATGAAAGTTTAATCAAATCTATTGCATTTATTTGTGCATTGTGATATCTTATAGCCATAAGGTTATTGGAAACGTTACCGGTATGGTTACCGAAACGATATAATCCAGTGACCAGGAAAGATAAAACCCGGAATCAAGCGGGGAAAACAAGCTCCTGTATGAAAGGCATGGAGGAAAAAATTGGGGGTTGTGTGGAAAATCCATCAACCGGAATGTGCGTATGCACGGAAGGAGGATATTATGAAACTTAAGAAACTGGCAGTACTTACCATGGCTGCGGCAATGGCAGCAGGAACACTTGCGGGCTGTTCTTCTAACAAGGCCGCGGAAACCACAGGGGCGGAGCAGAATACCCAGGCAGAGGAAACCACCACGGCAAAAGCCGGTGATACGGCAGAAGCCAAGGGACAGATTTATTATTTGAATTTTAAGCCGGAAGTGGCTGATACATGGGTGGAGCTTGCAGGAAAGTATACGGAGGAGACCGGCGTGCCCATGAAGGTGCAGACAGCGGCAGCAGGTACCTATGAGCAGACCTTAAAATCAGAGGTAGCTAAAAAGGAGCCGCCCACACTGTTCCAGATCAACGGACCGATCGGCTATAAGGCCTGGGCAAAATACTGCAAGGATTTAAAGGACACGACAATCTATGGACATCTGGTTGATAAAGATATGGCTGTAAAGGACGGAGACGGTGTTTACGGTATTCCTTATGTAGTGGAAGGCTATGGCATCATCTATAATGACGCCATTATGAAGAAATATTTTGCTCTTGACGGTGCAAAGGCAAAATCCATGGATGAGGTGAATAATTTCGCTGCGCTTAAGGCAGTTGCAGAGGATATGCAGGCAAGAAAGGCTGACCTTGGAATCGAAGGCGTGTTTGCTTCCACTTCCTTTGCTCCCGGGGAGGACTGGAGATGGCAGACCCATTTAGCAAATCTTCCGGTTTATTATGAATATAAGGATGACAACGTATCCGACAAGGATGCCCTTGGCTTTAAGTATGCTGACAACTATAAGAACGTTTTTGACTTATACATCAACAACTCCTGTACAGATCCCAAGATGGTAGGTGCAAAAACCGTTGAGGATTCCATGGCAGAATTCGCTCTTGGCAAAGTTGCCATGGTTCAGAACGGAAACTGGGGCTGGGGACAGGTGTCAGGCGTTGACGGAAACACTGTTAAGGAAGAGGATGTGAAATTCCTTCCTATTTATACCGGCGTCAGCGGCGAGGAAAAGCAGGGACTTTGCATTGGAACGGAGAATTTCTTCTCCATCAACAGCCAGGCAAAGGAAGAGGACCAGAAGGCATCTCTTGACTTCCTGGAGTGGCTCTTTACTTCTGACACAGGAAAAGATTATGTAACAAACAAGCTGGGCTTTATCGCTCCCTTTGACACCTTTGCAGCAGATGAAAAGCCAACCGATCCTCTGGCAAAGGAAATTGACCGGTATATGAATGACAAGGACTTATATTCCGTATCCTGGAACTTTACGTCCTTCCCAAGCCAGACCTTTAAGGATAACTTCGGAGCATCCCTCCTTCAGTACGCTCAGGGCGGCAAGGAGTGGAAGGCCGTTGTGGATGAGATGAAGGCTGATTGGGCAAACGAAAAAGCCATGACAAAATAAGAGAATCAAAATAGGTTTAAGGGGAAATGGGTGAGCGCGAGGGAGATGTCTCACCCATTTTTCAAACACGCCCTGGAAAACACCTTGGGCTCCGGCTTATGGGAGGTTTTTGCCAAAACAGAGAAAGCGTTATAGAAGGAGAGCTGCTATGCAAAAGTCAATGAAACGGTACTTTCCAATATTTGTTCTTCCGACACTGGCCGCGTTTACCATTGCATTTCTGTACCCGTTTGTCATGGGCATTTATTTGTCCTTTACAGAATTCACTACGGTAAAGGATGCGTCCTGGGTGGGGATTTCAAATTATAAAAAAATATTTTTGGACAGGAATTTTATCAATGCCCTGATATTTACCGTGAAGTTCACGGTTGTGTCCGTTGTTACCATTAATACCCTGGGATTTCTGCTGGCCTATGTGCTCACAAGAGGAATCAAGGGGACCAACCTGTTTAGGACTGTGTTTTTTATGCCAAACTTAATCGGCGGCATTGTCCTTGGTTATATCTGGCAGCTTCTGTTAAATGGAATCCTTGCCAAGTTTGGAGTCACACTTTCCTTCAGCGCCGAGTACGGCTTTTGGGGTCTGGTGATCTTAATGAACTGGCAGCTGATCGGATATATGATGATCATCTACATTGCAGGACTTCAAAATGTTCCCGGAGAGCTGATTGAAGCTGCAAGAATTGACGGAGCCACCAGATCCCAGATTTTAAAGCGTATCATGATCCCAATGGTCATGCCGTCCTTTACCATCTGCCTGTTTCTGACCCTGACAAATTCCTTTAAGCTGTTTGACCAGAACCTGGCATTGACGGCTGGAGGACCTGGAAGGCAGACCAGCATGCTGGCCCTTGATATTTACAACACCTTTTACGGCAGAGTTGGCTGGGAAGGGGTAGGCCAGGCAAAGGCTACGGTGTTCTTTCTTATGGTTGCGGTCATTTCCCTGACCCAGCTTTCATTAACACGGCGTAAGGAGGTGGAGAACTGATGAGCAGAAAGGGAAAAAATACGGAAGTCCAGCAAATGGAGGTAGGAAAAACCACGGGAACGCTCCTTACGGCTGCTTTGTCGGTCCTGTCCCTGGCGTTTTTATTTCCCGTTGTCCTGGTTTTCATGAACTCCTTTAAGAGCAAGCTGTTTATCAGTGATGCGCCGTTTCAGTTTCCAAAAGCAGGCACTTATGTAGGGCTTGCCAACTATGTGGAAGGCATCCGGAAAACAGGGCTTTTCCCGGCCTTTGGCAGGTCCCTGTTCATTACGGTAGCTTCCGTGGCAGTGATCATCCTGTTCACATCCATGACGGCCTGGTATCTGATCAGGGTGAAATCTGCATTTACCGGTATCTTGTATTATGTATTCGTATTTGCAATGATCGTGCCCTTTCAGATGGTCATGTTTACCATGTCAAAGACAGCCAATGACTTATACTTAAACTCCATATACGGCCTGGTGCTTCTTTACTTAGGTTTTGGAGCCGGTCAGGCGGTGTTTTTATTCTGCGGTTTTGTAAAGGCTATTCCACTTGAGATCGAAGAGGCGGCGATGATTGACGGCTGTTCTCCCATTCAGACTTATTTTCATGTGGTATTTCCTATGTTAAGGCCTACGGCGGTGACCGTTGCCATCTTAAATGCCATGTGGATTTGGAATGATTATTTACTTCCAAGCTTGATTCTTCCCCAGGAAAAAGGTACAATACCAATGGTTATTCAGAATTTAAAGGGCGGATACGGCTCCATTGATATGGGGGCCATGATGGCAATGCTGGTTCTGGCCATCTTTCCTATTATTGTTTTTTATTTGAGCTGTCAGAAATACATCATAAAGGGCGTGGCCGCAGGCGCGGTAAAGGGCTAGGGTGTGTTTGAAAAATGGCAATGAATTTTCAAACACGCCCTGGAAACTAGATAAAGGAGACTGATTATGCGGGAATGTGGTATGTTGCTTCCGGTTGCAAGCCTTCCGTCAAAGTACGGAATCGGGGCATTTTCAAAAGAGGCATATGAATTTATTGATTTATTAAAAAAAGCAGGGCAGCAGTACTGGCAGATACTTCCCTTAGGCCCCACCGGCTATGGGGATTCTCCTTACCAGTCATTCTCCGCATTTGCGGGAAATCCTTATTTTATTGATCTGGATGAGCTGGTCAAAGAGGGACTGCTCACTACAGAAGAATGTGAGGCAATGGATTTTGGAAATGATCCCAGGGATATTGATTACGGAAAAATATACGATAACCGTTTTCCCCTGTTGAGAAAGGCTTATGAGCGGTGGAAGGACCAGGGGCATAAGCCGGAGGAGCCGGGAAAGCTTCTTGGAGAGGAAACGGCCGGGTACTGCTTTTACATGGCGGTTAAGGATCATTTTAAAGGGAAGAGCTGGATCCATTGGGATGAGGACATCCGCCTTAGAAGGGCTGAGGCAGTTTCCCGGTATGAAAGCCGGCTTTCAGATGAGATCGGATTTTATGGCTTCCTTCAGATGAAGTTTGAGGAGCAATGGAGCCGGTTAAAGTCCTATGCCAGGGAGCAGGGGATCCGGATCATCGGAGATATTCCAATCTATGTTGCATTTGACAGTGCGGATTCCTGGTTCCATCCGGAGCTGTTTCAGTTTAATGAAAACTGTGAGCCTGTTGCCGTGGCCGGCTGTCCGCCGGACGGATTTTCCACCACAGGACAGCTGTGGGGAAATCCCCTTTACCGTTGGGCATACCATGGGGAAACCGGGTATGAATGGTGGATGAAGCGCATGGAATACAGCTTCCGCCTTTATGATGTGGTGAGAGTGGATCATTTCCGCGGCTTTGATGAGTATTATTCCATTCCTGCAGGAAGCGAGAACGCTATCCATGGGGTTTGGGAAAAAGGGCCTGGAATCGATATTTTCAGACGAATGGGGGAAAAGTTCGGAAAACTGGATATCATAGCAGAAGATCTTGGATTTTTGACTCCGTCGGTTTTAAAGCTGGTAAAGGATACGGGATTTCCAGGAATGAAGGTGCTGGAATTCGCCTTTGATTCCAGAGAGGAAAGTGATTATCTGCCTCACAATTACACGCCAAACTGCGTGGTATATACGGGGACCCATGACAACAATACCATCAGAGGGTGGTATGAAGACTTATCACTTAAGGACCGGCAGTTTTCCATTGACTACATGAATAACGGAAAGACGCCCAGGGAAGAGATCCACTGGGATTTTATCCGCCTTGCATTGGCAAGCGTTGCCAGACTGGCTGTGATTCCGGTCCAGGATTATCTGGGACTTGGCGTGGAGGCCAGGATCAATGAGCCCTCCACCCTGGGAAAAAACTGGAGATGGCGTATGGTTTCCGGGGAAATTACAGAAGAGCTTTTAGAAAAATGCAGAAAAACAGCCAGGCTTTACGGCAGGGCATGACGAAAGGGGATGAGTATTTCTGATGGGCTCCATAAACATTAAGGATATAGCCAGATTATGCGGGGTGGGTGTCAGCACCGTGTCCCGGGCCATTAACAACCATCCGGATATCAATCCGGAGACAAAAGATATGATCATGCAGGTAATTAAGGAAAACAACTATATTCCCAACAATAGTGCCCGGAATCTAAAGCGTACCGATTCCAGAGCCATTGCGGTGTTGATCAAAGGAATCGGCAATCCCTTTTTCAGCAAGATGATCCGCGTCTTTGAGGAGGAGATCCAGAAAAAGAAATACTCATTTATCCTGCAGCGTGTGGATGAGCAGGAGGATGAGGTAGACGTGGCTTTGGAGCTGATCAAGGAAAAAAAGCCAAGGGGGATCGTATTCCTTGGGGGATATTTTTCCCACAGCAAAGAGGAACTGGAACAGCTGACCGTTCCTTATGTCTTAAGTACCATCGGAATAGCGGAGTACTTAGGGGAATCTCCTGATTTTTCCTGCGTATCCGTAGATGACTACGGGGAAAGCTATAAAATGACGGATTACTTATGTAAACTAGGTCATAAAAAGATCCTGATCCTGACCGCTGCCTCTGACGACGAGAGCATCGGCCGCCTCCGTCTGGAAGGATATAAAAAGGCTCTTGCAGACAACGGCATCACCCCTTCCCCCCCCCTGATGGTTTTTTCAGATGAATGCGAGGAATGCTATACCATGGACAACGGGTACCGGATGATGAACCGGGTTTTAAGAGAAAACCGGGAATTTACGGCTGTGTACGCCATTTCAGACAGCATTGCCATCGGCGCCTGCAAGGCCATCTTTGAACATGGAGGCAGGATCCCTGAGGACTATTGTGTGGCCGGGTATGACGGGCTTGATATTGCCCGCTATTATAATCCTTCCATCACAACCATCCGCCAGCCGGTAGAGGAGATGGCAAGGGCAACCATTAAGATTTTGTTTGATGTGATCAAAAATAAGGCCAGTCATCAGAAAATGGTATTTAAGGCGGAACTGGTAGAGGGAGAATCTACCAGAAGGATATGATTGAAAAAATAGCCCAATGGGATCGGCGTGGCAATGCTGTTCCATTGGGCTTTATTTTTATTCTTTTTATACCCGACAGTGAAAAGTTTTAGGTTGCAATGGACGGGAAGCCTGAAAAATGATATGCTGTCATTGGTTAGTCATACCTAATTAAAATAGAACAAAGGTGATATCCCATGATGAATCATAAGAAGATTACGGATTTCTTTGATCCGGAAGTACAAAAAACGGCAAGCGAAGACGGCTGTTCCATATATAAGATGCAAAACGAAACCGGAGAGGGAGTGATTACACGATACGAAATACTGCCCGGTATTGAATTGTTTTATAATGATTTTCACATGGGGGATGGACAAAATAAAAACAAGCTCCCACATCCGGATGTGCTTGAAATCAATCACTGCAGGGAAGGACGGTTTGAGTGTGTTTTCAGTAATGGAGACTGCCAATATGTGGGAGCAGGGGATCTTGCGATCAACCGGCTGACAAACGAAACCGTGTCTACGTCCTTTCCCTTGTCCCACTATCATGGTATTTCCATAACAATTGATTTGAATCAGGCAGTGGTTACAATGGAGCAGGTCGAACATGTGCTGGGCGGACTGCATATCGACCTGCGTCAGATCGAGAAGCGCCTTTGCCGGAAAGATACCTGCTATGTTCTCCGGGGGCAAAGCAATGTTGATCATATTTTTTCAGAGCTGTACAGGGTCACTCCCAAAATGATCGCTCATTATTTGAAGGTGAAAGTATTGGAATTACTCATGTTTCTTAATGACGTCCAGGTTGACGAGTACCCGGAAGAACGGCGGTATTTTTCCAGGAATCAGGTGCAGGTGGTGAAGCAGATACAGGCATACATGACCGCTGACTTGCAAAAGCACTACACCTTGCAGGAAATATCAAAAAAATTTGATATTCCTCTTACCTCGATGAAGGTGTGCTTTAAAGGCGTATACGGCTCCTCCATTTATTCTTATATGAAATCCTACCGCATTCAGGCAGCCACCATTTTGCTTCGGGAAACAACGGACAGCATCACAGAGATTTCCATGAAAATGGGCTATGATAATCCCAGTAAGTTTTCCGAGGTATTTAAAAAGGAAGTTGGAGAGCTGCCGTCTGAATTCAGAAAGAAGTTGTCCAAATAGAGGGGGATTGGTCTTTTCAGAGTAGCACCAAAACCCAGAATATTATATACTCTCGTCTGTGTGTGCAGATGATAGGAGAGCGCCTCGCAGCGCTCTTTCTTTTTGATAATAAGTTAGCTGTACCTAACTAAAATTCGGGAGTGGTCAGTATATGAGAAAATACATACTAAGAAAACTATTTGAGCTGATTTTTACTTTGTTTTTTGTGACGCTGCTTTCGTTTCTTCTGATGCGGCTGTCCCCTGTGGATCCGGCGGCTGCTTATGCAAAACGAATGATAGGAAGTCCCACTCAGGAACAAATTGAGACAATACGGGTCCTGTTAGGTTTTGATAGGCCTTTGTTGGTTCAATATGGGCGCTGGGTAATGAATTTGCTTCATTTTGACCTGGGAACTTCTCTGGCAAACGGTCATGATGTATGGACGGATATTGCAACGGCCTTTCCCAAAACACTGGAAATTGTTTTTTTAGCATCCATATTTCAGGTTATTCTCATTGCAGCCGTAAGCTGCATTGCCTTTTTACTGCCCTGGAAGGCTCCGAAGACTGCTTTAAGGGTGATCTGTATTTTAGGAGTATCGGTTCCGTCCTTTTATTTGGCAACCGTTTACCTGGATTATTTTGCAGTCCAAAAATCATTGATTTCTGTGGCGGGCAACACAAGCTTTCTCAGCTATCTATCTCCTGCAATCTGTATTGGCGTATTTGGAGCGTCTTTTTATACTCCTATGCTCATGGATGCGTTAGAGCATGAAAGCAATGAGGATTATGGGTTTTATGCCCGCTGCCGCGGCTTGTCGGAAAGCCGGCTTCTGTTTTTTCATTTCCTTCCCCGTGCAGCAGTTGGTTTAATTCCTAATTTTCTTCAAAGCATTGGGCTGGCCCTGGCTAATGCGACGATTATTGAACAAATTTTTTCGATTCCTGGCTTTGGTTATTTGATTGTGAACCACGTGCTGGACCGTGATACGCCCATGATCCATGCAGAAGTATTATTTCTGGCCATGGCAATTGCTCTTTGCAATATTTCAGCGGATCTGATCCAGTTGGTCATTCATGGGAAAAGGGAGGTGGCTTAAATGGGAATAAAAAAAACTGCTGAGTACATCTCTTTTATTTTACCTGTGCTTGTGATCGCATTCTTTTTCACCGGCTTTCTCCTTGCGCCAAATAATCCCATGGAATCCAATCTTCTTGTAAGATTTCAGGCACCATGCGCCGGGTATCCCTTTGGAACCGATCAATTAGGCCGGTGCATTTACTCCCGGATCCTATATGGAGGCTGGACGACGCTGGGCATTGTATTAGGCGGCTCTGTGATTGTCTTTGCGGCTGGGACTGTCATGGGTATGGCAACCAGCCGGGCGGTGATAAGGGAAAATGCTTTAACTGACGGGCTGATCAATGGGGTTACAGCCATTCCTCCAATTGCATACCTGATCGTTTTTATAGGGGCCTGGGGAAGCGGCGCCAAAACTACCCTGTTTGCCTTAACGGTCTCCTACGTGCTGCGCTACATAAAGCTGGTCCGCACCCGTACGGACATGGAAATGGGAAAAGCCTATGTCATGTGTGCCGTTGCCTCCGGAGCTTCCAGGCTCAGAATCTTAGCTGTTCATATTTTCCCTAACCTGGCCTCAGAGATGGTACGTTTCCTGTGTCTGTCTTGTGCGGATATGATTCTGGCAATTACGGGATTCTCCTTCATCGGATTAGGCTTGGGTGACAATGCTGTGGATTGGGGCAGCATGATCCTGGATGCAAGAGGGGCGTTGATCCTTCGTCCGGCCATGATTTTGTATCCCATGGGCGTGGTTATTCTGTCGACCCTCTGCTTTAATATTTTAGGCAGACGGCTGACAAAAAAGGAGGTGACATGATGCTTAAAATCAACCAGTTAAGTGTAAAGGAAAAGTCAGGCCGCCTTCTTCTGGATCAGGTGTCCATGGAAATACCTTCCGCCACAATTACCGGGCTGACAGGCCATAGCGGTTCAGGAAAGACCACATTGCTGCGGACCGTATTTGGGATGCTTCATGGAAATTGCCAGATCAGCAACGGGCAGATCCTTTTAGATGATGGGGATTTATCCCTCCTTTCCCGTAAACAGCATCGTGATCTGCGGGGGAAAAAAATTGGCTTTATACCACAGACCCCCATGACCGCATTTGACAGCCGTCTGAAAATCGGATATCAAATACAGGAGACCTTTCAGAAACGGCTGCACATGAACAGATGGGCAGCGGCTGATCTTGCAAGGAAAAAGCTGGCCTTGGTGAACTTAAAAGACACAGAACGGGTTTTGAACGCCTATCCGTCAGAGCTTTCAGGAGGAATGCTTCAAAGAGTGGCCGCCGCCATTCTGCTTGGAATGTCACCGGACTATATTCTCGCAGACGAACCCACTGGGGCTCTTGATGAAGAAAACAGGGATCTGCTGCTGGAGGTGATGAGAGTACAGATGAAGGATAAGGGGATCCTGCTTGTGTCCCATGATGTGGAGGCCCTTTCCAGGCTTTGCAGCAGGGTATATGTGATGGGGGGCGGAAAAGTAATGGAACAGGGCAGAATGGAGCAATTATTATCAGTGCCAAAGACAGGCTGGATGAAGGAGTTTTCCAGTCTGAGTTCAAGGGAAAGCCAGGGGGAATGGAAATGGGAGAAATCGTAATACAAAATGTCAGCCAGATTTATCACAGCAAAACCCAGGGAGACTTCCATGCCCTGTCAAATATTGACCTGCGGCTTAAAAAAGGTGAAAATCTGGCTATAGAAGGAGAAAGCGGTTCCGGTAAAAGCACCCTGGCAAGGCTGCTGGTGGGCCTGGAAAAGCCATCTGCCGGCAGGATCCTGATAGACGGAGAAAATATTTTAAATTGGAATTACGGGGAATGGAAAAGGCACCGCAAAAAGATACAGGCAGTATTCCAGGATTCCTCCGGCACCTTGAATCCGGCAAGATCAGCATTTTCCAATGTTGAGGAGGGGTTGATTAATTTGACTGACTATAACCGGAAAGAGCGGAAGCAGCGGATCTATGATCTGATGGCAGCGGTTCATATGGATCACAAACTGCTTCACACTCCTGTGCGCCGGCTTTCAGGGGGAGAACAGCGCCGCCTGTCACTGCTTCGCGCCATTGCTGTTGAGCCTGATTATTTAATCATGGACGAGGTGACAAGCGGTCTTGACCTGATTTCAGCCGATGCCGTGCTTACCTTAGTGGAAAACTCTGCAAAGCTGCACCTCTGTTCCTGCATTTTCATTACTCACAGCCGGAAAGATGCTATGAGGATTTCTGACAGAATCGTGATTATGGGGGAGGGAAGGATTGTAGAACAGGGTCATCTGATTAAACATATTTCAAAGCAGAAAGGATTAGGATAACATGATAAATACCTGTAAAAAAATTTTAAAAACAGCTCTTGGCGGCGCTATTCTGGCACTTTGCCTGGGGGGCTGCGGCCAACATGCCAATGCTCTTGACAAAGGTTCTGAATCCGGCAGCAAGATACTTACGATCTGCACTGCAAAAGAACTGGACAGCCTGACTACTCTGACCATGAACAAGGAGAATAACATCGCCTGCGGACTTGTATATGAAACCCTGGCAGAGTATGAGAACGGAGAGATCGTTCCTGGACTGGCTGAGGAATGGAGCTGGGATGAGACCAACACGGTCCTCACCTTTAAGCTGCGCAGGGGCGTTGCCTTTACGGATGGAACCGCTTTTCATGCTGAAAGTGTAAAGGCGATTCTGGAATTCAATAAGTCTAATACCAATTTCAGCGGCATCAAGGGCATCTATAATATTCAAAGCGTGGAAGTAGTTGATGAATATACCGTTGCAGTTCATTATGAAGCTCCCTGCTTTTCCTACATCAACGATTTCTGCTTCCAGAATGTTGCAGGCATGATGTCTCCCAAGGTCTTTGAAGCAGGCAACTTCCAGACCTTTCAGGATGTGGTGGGGACAGGCCCTTATGTGCGGGCTGAGATGATTTCCGGCGACTGCACCCGTTTTGTAAGGAATGAGAATTATTGGGGAGAAGCTCCGTTTTATGATGAGATTGTTGTCAAATATATCCCGGAGGCCTCTTCCCGTCTCCAGGCCCTGCAAACAGGCGAAGTGGACTTAATCTATGGTGCGGATCTGATTACTTATGATGATTATAATCAGGCAATGACTCTGGATGGGATTTCCGGTGAGATCAATGAAGGCAGTACCTTAACCCGGAATCTGGTGCTGAACGCCTCCGGCCCCATGCTCAGCGATAAGAGGGTCCGGGAAGCGATCGCCTATGGGGTGAACAAGCAGGAGATCACCCAGGGACTTACCTATGGCTATGAAACTCCGGCAGCAGCTTTATTCAGCAAAGGCGCGCCTTATACTGACATTGAATATAACATTGCAAGAGAAACTGATTTGGAAAAGGCCAATGCCTTGCTGGATGAAGCGGGCTGGATGAGGAATGAGAGTACCGGCTTCAGGGAAAAGGACGGGGAAACCCTGAGACTTCGCTATACCTATTGGACAGATCTATCCCTTGCACAGGAAATGGCTCTGGCCATAAAGACTCAGCTGGCTAAAGTCGGCATTAATGTGGAAACTACCGGCCAGGATCAGATGACATGGTGGACAGAAGGCGTTGCCGGAAACTATGATATTACCACCTGGAATACGGAAGGCTCCTACACGGAACCTCACAAATACCTTCAGGAATCCCTTGGCGCGGATCCTCATGCCGTTTCTTTGCAGGCATTGGACAGCTTTGAAGAATATTCCGCGGCAGTCAATCAGTTCTCCACAACCGCGGAACCGGATGCAGTACAGGAAGCAATCAGGACGGCTCTGAACATTTCCAACGACAATGTGATTGATCTGCCTATTTCCTATTCAAAGGAGCTGGTAGTGTACCGCACTGCCAAAATCGCAGGATATACTTTTTCCAGTGTTCCCCAGTTCTTTGATGTGAGCAATGTAAAGCCTGTTCAGTAGAATGAAATTTCTTGTCTAAACGGGGGGACCGGCAGCCTGATCAGAGTGGCAGGAAAACATGGAACAGCTATAATAAAGGTTGGTTAGATACAGTTAACTGACCTTTATTTTTTATAGAAAAGGAGCGAATATACAATGGATAAAAAACAAAATCCAATGTCCAGGCTGATGGAACTTGCAGCTCCCTGCAAGAATAAATATGTTCTTTCAGTCATTTTAGCGATCCTGGGTGTTTTTACAGGACTCGCACCGTTTTTTGCTGTTTCAAAAATCGTGGTGCTGTTGATGAAGGGTGAAACTTCCGTTTCTGCCTATATGGAGTGGTGCGGGGCTGCCGGTGCCGGTTTTCTGGCAAAGGTCTGCTTTTCCAATCTTTCCACCTTTGTATCCCATACCGCGACCTTTGAAACCCTGGCCCAAATCCGCCTTCAGCTGGCGGACAAGCTTACCAGGGTTCCCATGGGATATATGATCAACACTCCTTCCGGGCAGCTGAAAAACATTTTGGTTGACAGGGTGGAGGGGATGGAAACCACCCTTGCTCATCTGATTCCGGAGTTGACGGCAAACCTTTGTATTCCTGTATGTATTTTTGTTTATTTACTGTTCCAAGACTGGAGAATGGCCCTCGCTTCCCTGGTGACACTGCCCGCAGGCATGGTCTGTTACAAAATGATGGCAAAGGGCTATGAAGAAAAATTCCGGGGACTTATGATGCGTGCCCGGAAAATGGCCAATACAGTGGTGGAATATATCGGAGGAATCGAGGTCATCAAAGCCTTTCATCAGTCCGCAGCTTCCTATGAGAAATATTCGGATGCAGTGGAGGATCATGCCTCTTATGCAGTGAACTGGATGAAAAGCGTTCAGCTTTATAAATCCATGCTGTTTACCATATGGCCCAGCGTATTGATCAGCGTTCTTCCCGTCGGCTGCATTCTGTACCGCAATGGAGATTTAAGCGTTTCGGTTTTTGTCACCTGCATTGTTTTATCCCTGGGTATTATTACCCCTGTTCTCAATGCAATGAATTTTACCGACAGCATAGCCCAGATGAAATCCGTTGTAGGCGAAATCTGCTCTGTTCTGGATGAAAAAGAGCTGGAACGGCCCACACAGCCTGTTTTGATCCATTCGTCCAATATCTCAATGGAAAATGTCTGCTTTTCCTATGAAGAAGGAACTCCGCTGATCAAAGAGGTGAACTTGTCCATTCCGGAAAGAACCGTCACGGCATTTGTAGGACCCAGCGGAGGCGGAAAATCCACCCTTACAAAGCTGATTTCCGGTTTCTGGGATGTGACCGGAGGATCGGTTACGATTGATGGCATGGACATCCGGAAAATCCCTCTGGAGCAGTTGATGGATCAGATCGCTTATATTTCGCAGGATAACTACTTATTTGATGAAACGGTTCTTGAGAATATCCGCCTGGGCAGACCTTCTTCGACAGATGAAGAGGTTTACCAGGCGGCAAGGGATTGCGGCTGTTATGATTTTATTCTGAAGTTGGAAAACGGATTTCAGACCGTTGCAGGCGGTGCCGGAGGGCATTTATCCGGTGGTGAGCGTCAGAGAATTGCCATTGCTAGGGCTGTCTTAAAGGATGCCCCTATCGTTATTCTGGATGAAGCCACTGCCTATATTGATGCCGAGAATGAGGCATTGATCCAGGAGTCCATGGCAAAGGTGATTGCCGGGAAAACAGTTCTGATGATCGCGCACCGGCTTTCTACCATCACCGATGCGGATAAAATCGTTGTGGTGAAGAACGGACAAATTGAAGGGGAAGGCACTCATGAGGAGCTGCTTCATTCCTGTCCCTTGTATCAGGGGATGTGGAAGGCCCACATGGATACTAAGGATGCTGCGTGAGGGGGTATAGAAAATGATAAGCACATTAAGAAAAATATATGGGTTCTCCGGTAAAATGCAGGGAACTATGAAAACAGCTATCTTGTTTTCGGTACTTCACTCCATCTTTGATATGATGGCTTTTGCAGCTCTTGCACTGGTTTTTTCCGGCATGATTAACGGGTTTGAAACGGCAGGGATCTGGCAGATATTTGGAATTGTATTTGCCGGTATGATCCTGAAAATCTTTTGCAGCTACATTACAGATTTTTATAAGGTGAAAATCAGCTATTTTATGTGCGGGGAAAAACGCATTCACATTGGCGGCCGTATCAAATATATGCCAATGGGTTATTTTAACGACCACAATCTTGGCAATCTCACTTCTGTCGTTACCACCACAATGGGCGATATTGAAAACAATGCCTCCATGGTCCTGACAAATATTTTAGGCGGGTATATTCACGGGGCGGTCATCACGGTCGTTATGCTCTGCATCGACTGGCGGATCGGACTGACAATTCTTTGCGGGATCATACTGTTTACCTGGTGTATCAGCAGTTTGCAGAGAAAGTCAGAAAAAATATTTCCGGAAAGGCAGGCCGCACAGGAAACCCTTGTTTCCAATGTTCTGGAGTATGTACAGGGAATGCTGATGGTGAAGTCTTTTAACCTGGGAAAGGACTCCAACAGCAGAATGAGGCAGGCCATTGAGGAAAGCAAAAACAAGAACTTAAAGCTGGAGCATTTGTTCGTTCCGTATACGGTTCTGCAGCAGGTCATTCTTTATGGAACCAGTGTTGCAGTCATGGGGGAGGCATTGATATTTTACTTAAACGGTTCTATGAGTTTACCGGTCTGCCTGTTAATGGCAGTTGCCTCGTTCATGCTTTTCGGACAGCTTCAATCCGCCGGAAATACTTCCTCTCTTCTTCGTCTGGTAGATGTTTCCATTGATAAGACGGAGGAAATAGACAAGACTCCCGTCATGGATGAATGGGGGAAACCACAGAAGCCTGAGAATTTTCACATACTCTTTGAAGACGTGTCCTTTTCTTATGGGGACCACAAGATCCTGGAACATGTAAACCTGTCCATTCCCGAAAAAACCACGACTGCTATTGTGGGTCCATCCGGCGGAGGAAAGAGTACTCTTTGTAATCTGATTGCCCGGTTCTGGGATGTGGATGAAGGAAAAATCACCATCGGCGGTATTGATGTCAAGGATTACACTTTGGACAGCCTGTTGGAAAATATCAGTCAGGTATTCCAAAAGGTCTATTTGTTTGCCGATACGATCGAAAATAACATTAAATTCGGCAGGCCGGACGCTTCTCATAAGGAAGTGGTGCTTGCCGCCAAAAGAGCCTGCTGCCATGATTTCATTATGAGCTTGCCGGATGGATACAATACCGTGATAGGGGAAGGCGGCGCAACCCTTTCAGGCGGTGAAAAGCAGAGGATCTCCATTGCCAGGGCCATTTTAAAGGATGCTCCCATCATCATTTTAGATGAGGCCACTTCCAGTGTTGATCCGGAAAATGAAAGCCTGCTGATGGGAGCCATTGCAGAACTGACGAAAAATAAGACTGTCATTATGATCGCACATCGTTTGAAAACTGTGAGAAATGCTGATCAGATTCTGGTTCTGGCTGACGGTCATATTGTACAGCAGGGCACACATGAAAAGCTGATAAACCAGGCTGGCATTTATGCCGGGTTCATTGGCTGCCGTAAAAAGGCCATTGGCTGGAAATTAAAATAGATCAGGAGTCCTGCCAAATGGAGCATATTATAAGCGAGGAGACTATTCAGAAGATAAAAAAACATTTACACCGAAATGAAAAAGAAAAAGAGCCTGCCCCAAAAGGGGCAGGCTCTTGACGCATCTCATACTGTTTGATAAGTCATGGGGCTGAACTTAAGATTCGGTATCAGCCTCAGTTCCGCCGTCTTGTATTTCCTCATCTTCAATGTTTTCCCCTTGAGGGTCAAAGGTTACATGCATCTCATTGCCAATCATGTCTTTTGCCGTGATGATTAAATTGTCTTTTTTAAGCTCAAAGGTCACACGTCCTGTACTCCGGTCAATGGACAGAGGAAGGATTTCCGGGTTTTCCTCATCAGAGCCGTAAATGGAAGAAAAGTCCACGCCTGACTGGCTGTCCTCCAAACGGAAGGTAAGAATTCCGTCCTCAGAGACCTTCTCCTTAACAGCCGGGGGTGTGTCATCTAATACATCCACCTGCTCATGTAAAACAGTTTTCATCTTGTTAAAGGATATCAGCTTTACCTCAAGTACGCCGTTGCTCGTAAGGACTGCGGTATAGGTTTTAAGGCCCGATTTCTTTATTTCAACGGGAGCACCGTCTATGGCCACTTCCATGCTTTTTACTGGAAGCAGGGATTTGATTTTAAGCTCCATGATCGTGGAAATATAATCGCTGCTTTCACTGATGGCAACCTCTCCCTTTGGTTTGGCTGTTACCAAAAAGAAGATCAGGCCATTGACAACGATGAAAGGAAGCACATAAAACAGAAGGACCGTTAGAAAACCGTTTCTTCCGGCGTCATGCCTGCTGCCGGAGCGAGTGTTCCTGCGGTTTGATCTGATTTGATTGTTATACTGATTCATACTGATTCCCTTTCCTCTGATGGTTTTTACGCCTATAAGCATATCAGAAAATGAGGGATCTTACAAGATTATCTGTTAAATCGTAATAATTTAATTTATTCTTACAAAATGCCGTGTTTATGCGTGTTTCAGGGGCATCACTTTTTCCTTTGAATGTATTTTGACTGCATAATAATAGGTTTCCAGATTGTCTGCTTTAACATCATCAAATCCAAAATGGATATGGAGGTCAAGGGTGGTTTTGATATCCATATGACCCAATAGGTCTTTGGCCTGTTTAATGTCCACTGCTGCCTCAGACAAATCACTGACTTAGGCCTGCCGCAATGTATGGAGAGAATATCATCTGCGGGAGGAGCGTCCGGCACGATCGGGAATCCTGCCGGTAATTTGATGGATCAGTGAAGAGTTTGTGGTAGAAAAGTAATACGCTGAAAACTTAATATTGATAGTTAGTGAGCTTTATTGTAGTATTGTATTAAAAAGAATTTAAGGAGAAAAATAATGGAGGTGCAGAGACTGATCACTGAGTATTGGAAGTATATTGCTGAACAAAATCCTGAAAAATTAAGGACATTCTTTCATGAAGACGCTTATGTTCGATGGCACTGCACAAACGAACATTTCAATGTTTCAGAGTTTTTAAGAGCCAACTGCGAGTATCCGGGGGATTGGAATGGCGAAGTTGAGCGAATTGAACAGGCAGGAAACATGATTATTACAGCTGTTCATGTCTGGTCAGATGAAATGTCTTTTCATGTTGTTTCTTTTTTTAAAATGGAACAGGAGAAAATTATGGCAATAGATGAATACTGGGGAGATGATGGAAAAGCGCCGCAATGGAGATTAGATAAACATATAGGAAGCCAAATAAACTAAATTTCATTTAATCAATGGGATATCCGGAACTCAAACAGAGGTAGAATGCAGCTGTTTTGGCTAACTCAACCGCTGGTTCGTTGAATATCTTATTGTGATTTGGTAGTCTAAGGGCAAGAAAGGAGGATTTCCCTATGGATCAGATTAAAATCGGAAAATTTATTGCTTCTTGCCGAAAGGAGAAAAATCTGACACAGGCTCAACTTGCCGAGAAATTAGGAATTACAGACAGAGCGATATCAAAATGGGAGACTGGAAAAAGTATGCCGGATACCGGATTGATGCCAGAACTATGTGAGCTTCTTGGAATAAGTGTTAACGAGCTGCTCAGCGGGGAAAAGTTAAATCTTATGGAAGATTACAGAAAAAATGCAGAATCAAATTTACTGGCTCTCAAAGAAATGGAGGAGACCAAAAATAGAGATCTTTTGAAGCTGGAATGGGTTATTGGGTATATGGGAACAATACCGTTTTTGGTTTTGGTTTTCATGGCGGGTTTCGGCAACGTATCGCCCGTCATTCGTGCTATTTTAATTGGGTTGGCTGTTGTCCTCTTCCTACCAGCCATCTATTTTTCCGTAAAACTGGAGCGTGATACAGGATATTATGAATGTCAACATTGCCATGAGCGATATGTGCCCACTTTAAAGCAGGTTGTGTTTGCCCCACATATGGGAAGAAACCGCTATATGAAATGTCCGAAATGTGGGAAAAAAACATATCAAATAAAAGTGCTGACAAAATAATAAACTTCCAATTTAATAATGGAGAGAGAGTTTATGTCTGACATAAAGTTGTTTTTTGTCATAAATCAGGTAAACTGAAATCAACCTAAGGTTCGGTTTTTCTCCTCTAATTTCCAGCTGCGGACACCAAACTCGGTGTTAAGTTCATACTTATTACAACATTCATTACAACGGATATTAACAACATGTTCTTCGAAACCAGGAATATTATTGTGTTCTTCTAAGATTCTGCCTTTTCCGCAAGGGCACTCATATTCATGGATTTCGGTAGTGCCAGGGCCAGCACCGTAGCCTACATGTCCCCTAAGTATTGAATTAGTTAATTTGGTTTTCATATGTTAGCCTCCATTATTACAAGTATGATAGCAAAATAATATAAAATGGAGGTAATCAAAGTATAAACTTTTTAATAATTTAATCTGATATGATCCAGTACTGTATATCAGCCAAGAAAGGAAATCCGGCTGGCACTGGTTCGATGGTGCCGGATATATGGCAAGATACACATGGAAGACCGGGTTAGACTGGGATATCTAAATGACAACGGGCCATGGCAAAAGGCAAGTGGATCATCTGGGAGGAATAACTGCACAGGGCCGCAAAAGGAGGTAGGGATATAGACACCCTACCTCTTCTGATAGTATCTCTCATACCATCGCGGTTCTCTTACACAATCTGTTCTTACTTCTTTTCTTGCCTCAGGATCACTGAAAGCAACATACTGTATTATGGGCAGCACAGCCTATTGTATCTGCCTGACAGTGAGGACAGCTATTAATGTCTTGCCCAAGGCGGCATATTCCCTGCATGCTATCACCTCCGCTTTAATTGCGCGAACATTAGTTCGGAAAGTCAAAAGGTATTATCTGGAGTAGTGGAAGCAAAAAGCAGGTGTCCGGAATCTCGAATACCTGCTTTTACATAGCAGATCATATTATTTTTAGATTGCGTTTAAGTGGTAGCAGCTGGTAAGGCTAAAAGTCATTAAAACCTTGATTCCAAGGAGAAAACCACAGTTTTATAAAGGGCTTTAAAATAAGCTCTGTTAAATCGTAATAATTTGTGATAATATATAGGAAAAATATGCCTGAAAAAGAACAAAAGGAGATTCAGTATGGTCGAGAAAGCTGTTGCATTTGCAACCAAGTCCCATGAAGGGACCTTTCGGAAAGGGACGAAGATCCCTTATATCGTCCATCCCCTGGAGACAGCAGTTATCGTTGCTTTGATGGTTACGGATGAAGAGATGATCTGCGCGGCCCTTCTTCATGATGTGGTGGAGGATTCGGGCGTTACGGAAGCGGAGCTTAAGGAAGAATTCGGACCCCGGGTGGCTGAACTGGTTATGGAAGAAACGGAAGATAAAACAAAGTGCTGGAAGGAACGTAAATGCGCTACTCTTTATCACTTGGAACAGGCTTCCAGAGAAAGCAAGATCCTTGTTCTGGCGGACAAGCTGAGCAATTTGCGGGCAACGGCAAGAGATTATTTTTTAATGGGAGATGATCTTTGGCAGCGTTTTAACGAAAAAGACAAGTTGGAGCACGCCTGGTATTATAAGGGGGTTGCAGCACGTCTCACAGGTCTTGAGGAGTTTCCGGCTTATCAGGAATACATAAAATTGTGTGAAAAGGTTTTTGGATAGAATATAAAAACATAAGAAAAAGGGGCAGGGCTTATATGTGGAAAAGCCCTGCCTCTTGTTATTCCGTATGAAAGCCCTTTACAGGGTTTTCGCCCGGTCCGCAATATTTTTGTGGAAGTTGACGATCTGATGCTCATAAGTCTCATCCATAAGGGGTGAGGTGATGATGAAATCAGCGGTTGCCCTGTTGTTAGCGATGGGGATGTCATAAACCTGGGCAATACGTAAAAGCGCTTTCACATCCGGATCATGAGGCTGTGCGGTAAGAGGGTCGGAGAAGAAGATCACCAGATCAATCCTTCCTTCCACGATCTTTGCGCCGACCTGCTGGTCTCCTCCCAAAGGACCGCTGTTATAGCCTTTTACCGGAAGGCCTGTCTGATCCGTGATCATGCGGGCTGTTGTTCCGGTACCGCAGAGGGTATGTTTTTCAAGAGCGGCCTTGTGCTCCAGGCACCATTCTATCAGCGCGCGCTTTTCGTTGTCATGAGCGATCAGTGCGATGCTTTTTTTCTTCTCCAAAGTAAGTGTGATAAAGTCATCTGTCAGCATTCTGTACCTCCTGTAAACAGTTGTTTCTATATGTATCTCTGGTCCATAAAGCTCAGTGTGGAATGATACTCTGCAGTGAATACGTAATGGAAAGGTCTTTTCTTGAATATTCCCGCTTAAAGTTCTGAATAATGCGCTTTAAAACCATTTCCCCGTTTTCATAGGTCGCCGTGGGTAAGAGCATGAGGTATTGGCTTACGCTGTACCGGCTGAAAATATCCCCCCTGCGAAGGGATTTGCGGATGGATTCCCCAAGCTCATCCATTGCCCGTGTCTGGACCGCAGGCTTTAAAAGCTCTCCCTTTAAGTTGCTGATGGTCAGAAGGCATAAGAAGATGGAATCACCAGTACGTTCGATGGCCCTTGTCTCCAGCTGGTAGATATCCCGAAATACGGAAGGTTCGCAGCAAAAAGCGCCGCTGTCCATGCCGCCTTCTGAAAGGATCTCCTGTATGGTGCTTAAATCCATGGTGATCCCATGCTTTTTGTCGCTGATAAGCTTGTATAAATCTTTAAAGCGGATAGAAGGTGTGATGGCAAATTCATTGTAGAACATGTCGGTCACATGATGATAATGCTCCATAGCCATGAGCTGGTTTCCGCTCTGGTACAGGGAGTAGATCAGGTAATAATGAGCATCCTCGCTGTAGGGGTCAATGGCAATAGCCTGCTGACATACATCGATGATGGTAGGATAATCTTTTCTTTCCTCCAGAAGGAGCAAAGTTTTTTGGATCAGTTTTTGATAGAGAGTGTGATAATAGGTATGAATGGGCACGACCCAGGATTCCCACTCAGACTTTGGAAGAAAGTTTCCCTTGTACAGGGCAAAGGCCTCAAGGCACAGGGTTAAACGGGCATCCCCGGAAAGGTCGGCGGCTTCCGATTGAATACACAGGTCTTCAAAACGGTCGGTATCACAGACTGTTATAAGATCTTTTGTCCAGCCGTAAGCCTTGCGGTTCTGGAAGACCAGCTCCTGTGTGGGATATTCCAATGGTTCCAAAAGCTTGCGGACACGGAACATTAAGGTTTTTAAGGCTCCTGCCGGATTATTGCTGCCTTCATCTTTCCAAAACAGATCAATAAGTTCTTCTACCGGAATATCCCGGCCCCGAAAGGTAATAAGATATTCCAAAAGGCTCCAGGGCTTTTTTGCCTGATTATTCTGGTCTACGATTGTCCTGTCCCCCATGGATACAGAAAATCCCCCCAGCATATTAACATGAATGATAGTTTCTTGATTTTTCATAAATGTCTCCATAATAACATTTTCTTTTATAAGTATATAGAAAAAAAGTGGAAAAGTCTAGCACTGCTTATAAAAGATTGAGATTTTTACTAAAATAATGTATACTTATAAAGGTTTAAAACAGGAAAGAAAGCGGGAATAAGCATGAAAAATAAAAAATCGGCTTTTGGCGTTCTCATTTTGGCCTTTATTTTTCTGGCTGTGGGCCTTGGAATGCTCTATTCTGATTTTCAAAAGAGAAATCATGCCAAGCAGCAGTATGAGAGTCTTGCAGAGCTTGCAAGGGAGACCAAGGCTCCTGAGACAGAGGCCAGCGCCCCGGAAGCAGAAACAAGCGCTGCTTATGTTCCTCCCATTGATTTTGAGGAGCTGAAAAAGATCAATCCGGATATTGTGGGCTGGATCAAAATTGAGGGCACGGCAATTGACTACCCCATTGTGCATACGGATAACAATGAAACTTATTTAAATACGGACTTTGAAGGCAAGAAAAGCGTGGCAGGAACCATTTACCTGGATTTTGAAAGTGAACCTGATTTTTCCGGCAGGCATAACATAATATACGGGCATCACATGAAAAACGGGACCATGTTTAAGGATATCATAAAATATAAAGATGAGGCTTTTTTTAAGGAACATCAGGATATTTTTATTTATACGCCTGAGAGAGAATACCATTTACGGCCTGTCACCGCTCTTTATACGGATGCCTCTGCCATTCGCCGGAAAACCGCATTTGAAACAGAGGAGAGCTTTCAGGCATATGTGGAGGAAATGACAAAGGAAGGCCTGTTTTTACAAAAGCCGGAAGAGCCGGTGAAACAGCTATGGTCATTTGTGACCTGCAGCTATGAGTTCAATGATGCAAGAACCATTCTATACGCCTGTGAAGTGCCTTAAGAGAAAAATCAGAAGATCATGAACATGGTACATATTATTGGAATGAAGTTCATATTTCAATAATCGGATGGACGGCAGATAAAGCATTGCCTTTTATCAGAAATCTAAAAAACGATTTCTGATAAATTATATCATGAAAACAAAAATGTTTTCATGATCGGATGGACGGCAGATAAAGCGTTGCCTTTTATCAGAAATCTAAAAAACGATTTCTGATAAATTATATTATTTTACATGATTTGCAGACTGGTGAAAAGGAGATATTATAATGGGAAAATATTTTGGAACGGACGGATTCCGGGGAGAAGCAAATGTGGAGCTGACAGTGGAGGATGCCTATAAGGTAGGACGTTTTCTGGGCTGGTACTATGGGCAGAAGAACCCTGAGGAAGTGTGCAGGATCGTCATTGGAAAAGATACAAGGCGCAGCAGCTACATGTTTGAATATTCCCTGGTGGCGGGACTTACCGCATCAGGAGCCGATGCATACTTACTTCACGTTACCACTACCCCAAGCGTATCCTATGTGGTGCGCACCGAAGGATTTTCCTGCGGAATCATGATTTCCGCCAGCCATAATCCCTATTATGACAACGGGATCAAAGTGATCAACGAAAAGGGCGAAAAGCTGGAAGAGAGCGTTATCATTGAAATTGAAAAGTATCTGGATGGGGAAATGGGAGAGCTGCCTTTGGCAAAGCGCGATAAGATCGGCCGTACTGTGGACTTTGCGGCAGGAAGAAACCGGTATATCGGCTACCTGATTTCCACAGCAACCAGATCCTTTAAGAACAAAAAGGTGGCTTTAGACTGCGCAAACGGCAGTGCATCTGCTATTGCCAAGAACGTGTTTGACGCCCTGGGAGCTGAGACTCATGTGATCAGCAATGAACCAAACGGCTTAAACATCAATACGAACTGCGGTTCCACCCATATTGAACAGCTTATGAAGTTTGTAAAAGAGGTAGGGGCTGACGTTGGCTTCGCCTATGACGGAGATGCGGACCGGTGCATTGCAGTGGATGAAAACGGAGAATTGGTGGATGGAGATGCCATCATGTACATTTGCGGTAAGTATATGAAGGAGCAGGGCACTCTTAAGAATAACAAGGTGGTTACCACCATTATGTCCAACTTCGGCTTATACAAGGCATTTGAGCGGGAAGGCATTGAATATGAGAAAACTGCAGTAGGCGATAAATATGTGTATGAAAACATGGTGACATACGGAAACTGTTTGGGCGGGGAACAGTCCGGCCACATTATTTTCAGCAAGCATGCTACCACGGGAGACGGCATCCTGACCTCCTTAAAGGTGATGGAAGTCATTCTGGAAAAGAAGGAGAGCCTTGGGAAACTGGTTTCCGAGCTTGAGATTTTTCCTCAGGTGCTAAAAAACGTCCGCGTCCACGATAAAACTGCTGCCCAGGAGGATGAGGCGGTTAAGGCTGAAGTGGAAAAGGTTGCAGAAAGCCTGGGAGACAGCGGAAGGATCCTGCTTCGCCAGTCCGGTACCGAGCCTGTTGTGCGGGTCATGGTGGAAGCTGCTGATATCCATACCTGTGAGAAATATGTGAACCAGGTGATAGAGATAATGAAAGAGAAAGGCCATCTGCTTTCCTAGAAGATTGTTAAGAGAATAGAAAGTGATCCAAAAGCCGGAAGATGCTTCCGGTTTTGGCTGCTTTCTATTTTTTTGAAAGTATGCGTAATTGTAAATCAGAACATTTCGTGATATGATAAAAGTCTGACGCAGCAAAATGTTTTTGGGAGATCAGGGAATATGGATAATAGAGAATTTTCAAATTTAGGAGACCAGATCAGGGATTCGGTGCAAAAGGCCATTGATTCCATGGATTTTAACCAGCTGAACAGAACCATATCAGATACGGTTAATTCTGCCCTGGAGGAAGCCAGGAGCCAGCTGGTAAAGGGGGCGGATTTTGGTAAGAATCCTCCGCCGGAAGGTTTTTCCAGCCAAAGAAGGGTAAGAACGGAACGATACCGGAAAACCCAATGGAAGGAAGAACCGGTTCAAGAAGGAGAACGGGAAAGCGGGCCGGGATACAAAGCGTTTCAGACCAGCCGGGATGTCCGGAGAAGAAACGGTGATGACCAGGGAGAACTGGTGCAGTTAAATCAGACAGGCCGTGTGGCAGGGATTTTGTATACGGTGTTTGGCAGCATTGGCATTGGCCTGATATTGCTGTTTCTTTTGATCGTCTGGATCGTGGCGCTGGTGGTAAAACCGGTCATCTGGGCTGTGGCAGGTTCTACCCTGTTCCTGCTCCTGTTAGGAGGCGCCTCCGGCTTCATGCTCCGTGCAGGCATATCAATCAGGGACCGGCTAAAGAGAGCCAGGATCTATGCAAAGCAGTCAGGAAAGCGGATGTACTGCAGCATTGAGGAGCTGGCGGGAAGCATCGGAAGATCACGTGATTTCGTATTAAAAGACGTTCAAAAGATGATCAAGCTGGGCATTTTTAAGCAGGCGTATTTAGATGAGCAGAAAACCTGTCTGATTTTAAGTGACAACACCTACAGACAGTATCTGGAATGTCAGAAAGCCCTTAAGGAAAGAGAGCTTGTGGAGGCCAGTGAAAAGGCAAATGAAGGGACTCCTTCCGATGAAATGAAACAGATGATGGCCGACGGCCAGAATTATTTAAGGATATTAAGGGAAGCCAATGACGCCATTCCGGGAGAGGTGATTTCTCAGAAAATTTCCAATCTGGAACAGGTGATCCGCAGGATCTTTGAATCCGTTTCCAGGCATCCAAGGCGGATTCAGGAGATGGAACGTTTTATGGAGTATTACCTTCCCACAACGGTAAAACTGGTAAATGCATACCGTGATTTTGACAGCGTGGGATCCCAGGGCGCAAATATTTCTTCCGCTAAGGCGGAGATAGAGAGAACACTTGATACCATAAACCAGGCCTTTGAGCGGCTGCTTGATGATCTTTACCAGGATGCCGCCTTGGATGTTGCCACAGATGCGTCTGTAATCCAGACCATGTTAAAAAAAGATGGCTGGGCGGAAAGCGATTTTACAGGAGGAACGAAGAATGAGTAAAGATATTGAAGAGATGTTAAAGGAAGCGCCGGGGCTGACGCTGGCTCCTCTTGAAGTCAGCGGAACGGAAGAAAACCAGCTGGTGCAAAGGCCCAGCGCTCTTAAAGCGGTGGAAGAAGTGCCTGGTGTGGACTTAACACCGGAAGAAGAAAGACAAGTAGCCGATTTTTCGGAAAAGATTGATCTAAAGGATTCCAATCTGATTCTTCAGTATGGTGCAGGCGCACAGAAAAAGATCGCTGATTTTTCCGAAGCAGCCCTTGATAATGTAAAGTCAAAGGATCTGGGCGAAGTAGGCCAGATGCTGTCAGAGGTGGTTGTGGAGCTTAAGAGCTTTGAGGTGGAAGAGGAAGAAAAGGGGCTTTTCGGCTTTTTCAAAAAAAGCGTAAACAGGGTAGAGGGCATAAAAGCCAGGTATGCAAAGGCGGAGACCAATGTAAACCAGATCTGCAAGGTCCTTCAGAATCATCAGATCCAGCTGTTAAAGGACATTGCCCTTCTGGATAAAATGTATGATTTAAATACCACGTATTTTAAAGAGCTTACCATGTATATCCTGGCGGGAAAAAGAAAACTTGCCAAGGTGCAGCAGGAAGAGCTTCCGGCACTTTTAGACCGGGCGGCCAAAAGCGGGCTTCCGGAGGACGCCCAGGCGGCCAATGACTTATCTTCCATGCTGAACCGTTTTGAAAAAAAGCTTCATGATCTGGAGCTGACCCGAATGATATCCATTCAGATGGCTCCCCAGATCCGTCTGGTCCAGAACAATGACACTTTGATGACGGAAAAGATACAGTCCACTCTGGTGAACACCATTCCTCTCTGGAAGAGCCAGATGGTTCTTGCCATTGGGATCAACCATTCCGAACAGGCTGCAAAGGCCCAGCGGGAAGTGACGGATATGACCAACGAGCTTTTAAAGAAGAATGCGGAGGTATTAAAGACCGCCACCATTCAGACGGCAAAGGAATCAGAGCGGGGAATCGTGGACATGGAGACCCTTAAGAAAACAAATGAATCCCTGATAACAACCCTTGATGAAGTGGTACGGATCCAGGCAGATGGCAGGACAAAACGCCGGGAAGCAGAGGCAGAGTTAAGCCGGATGGAAGGCGAGTTAAAATCCAAGCTTCTGGAGTTGAGCAGATAAACCGCTTATAAAGACTTGCAGCAGAAAGTTAATTTTCCTGTTGTAAGTCTTTTTTAGTCGTGCTATAATAACATAACACTTCACCGTGACACACTATCAGAGCATGGTAGGTGATTTTAATGCAAAGGAATGATGAAAGATGGGGTTAGACCTATAAAAGCCACGTTGTTCATTGTCAAGAAATACAGCGTGATTTACCGACTCCAAAGCCTGTGATGATTTTTTATGAGACAGAACAAGGATATTTGTCCTGTTTCAGTAATGAATCCCGGCAGTCCGCCGGACAGGACAGATGATTAAATGATGATGGAGGAGATAAAACATGTTGAATTATCAAAGATATAAAAGAGTACCGGTAGTCAGTTATCCGGAGAGACAATGGCCGTGCAATGAGATTAAGAAAGCGCCGATCTGGTGCAGCGTTGATTTAAGAGATGGGAACCAGGCCCTTACAGAGCCAATGGTCGTGGAAGAGAAGATCGAGATGTTTGACCTGCTCATAAGACTGGGCTTTAAGGAGATTGAGGTTGGTTTTCCGGCAGCATCCCAGATTGAATATGATTTCTTAAGGCAGCTTGTGGAACGAAAGCTGATACCTGATGACGTGGTCATCCAGGTTCTGGTCCAGTGCAGGGAGCATTTGATCAAAAGGACTTTTGAAGCCCTTCAGGGAGTTAAGAAGTCAATTGTGCATATTTACAATTCTACTTCGACCCTGCAAAGGGATGTGGTTTTCAATAAGGGAAGAGACGAGATCAAGGAGATCGCTGTAAACGGTACGGAATGGGTGAAGCAGTATATGCAGGGCTTTGACGGAGAAGTAACCCTTGAATATTCTCCGGAAAGCTTTACGGGAACAGAGCTGGATTTTGCTCTGGATGTTTGTACAGCCGTTCAGGAAACCTGGGGTGCATCACCGGATAAAAAGATCATCTTTAATCTTCCTTCAACCGTGGAGATGACGACTCCCAACGTTTATGCAGATCAGATTGAATGGATGAATGCCCATTTCAAGAACCGGGACAGCATTATTTTAAGTGTTCACCCCCACAATGACCGGGGAACCGGCATTGCGGCCACAGAACTTGCCCTGCTGGCAGGAGCCGACCGGGTGGAAGGCACACTGTTAGGAAACGGTGAGCGGACCGGTAATGTGGACATTTTAACGGTGGCATACAATATGTTCTCTCAGGGGATCAATCCGGAGCTTCACATTGAAAATATCCGTGAGATCGTTGACGTATATGAGCGCTGCACCAAGATGGAGGTGGAGCCAAGACATCCATATGCAGGAAAGCTTGTTTTTACCGCTTTTTCCGGTTCTCATCAGGATGCCATCAACAAGGGCATGAAGGCCATGCGGGACAGGAACAATTCCTATTGGGAGGTTCCTTACCTGCCCATCGATCCGTCAGATATCGGCAGGCAGTATGAGCCTATTGTGCGGATCAACAGCCAGTCCGGCAAGGGCGGCGTAGCCTTTGTCATGGATACCTTCTACGGTTTCAAGCTTCCAAAGGGAATGCACAAGGAGTTTGCAGACGTGATTCAGGCCATTTCCGAGAGACAGGGTGAGGTAGCTCCCGAACAGATCCTTGATGAGTTCAGAAACCACTACACGGAGAAGAAAGAACCGATCCACTTCCGCAAATGCCAGATTACTGAGGCGGAGGACGAGGTGGAATTCTCAACCCTTGCCAAAGTCCGCTATACGGATCACGGCGTAGAGAAGATCTTCGAGGGAGTAGGAAACGGACCCATCGATGCGGTGCAGAAGGGCCTGGAAAAAGAACTTGGCATCGAGATCCGGGTTCTGGATTACTACGAGCATGCTCTTGCTTCCGGTTCCGGAGCACAGGCAGCTTCCTATATCCACCTGTTGGATGTGAAGACAGGAAAGGCTACTTATGGTGTGGGAATCAGTTCCAACATCACAAGAGCATCCATCCGCGGCATCTTCAGCGCGGTCAACCGGTTATTCTATTCATAAAAATATCAGGGCCAGCCTTTATAAAAAGGCTGGCCCTGTTTTGGCATTTTGGGTGAAAACCATATCAGATTTTTGCTGTGGATTCCCTGATCACCAGCTCTGCATCCAGGATCAGGGATTTGGGGGAGCTGGAGGGATTTTCCATCATTTCCAGCAGCATTTCACAGGCAGTATACCCAAGCTGTAAGCGGGGCTGGTTGACGGTTGTGATGGAAGGGCAGGTCATTGTGGAAAACTCTATGTTGTCAAAGCCAACCACCATAATATCCCTGGGCACATTGAGCTTAAACCGTTTTGCGGCCCTGATGACGGCGGCTGCAAAAATGTCGGAGGCCACAAAAAAGGCATTGGGCCTTGGCTCACTGTTTAGCAGGCGGCAGATGGCGGCATAGGCCATCTGGTAGTTGATCTCAGGAAGCTGTATGATCCAGTTTTGCGGCACGGAAATTTCCGCCTTTTTTAAGGCACTTAAATATCCTTCCTGCCGTTGTACTGCATATTTAAAGCTTAAGGGTCCGTTGATCAGGGCGATCTTATTGCAGCCGCAGTTGCATAAATATCCGGTGGCAGTTTCTGCTGCAGAGAAGTCGTCAATGCTGACATAGGGATATCCGGAGGCATCCTCGTTGTATTCGCAGCACTGCACCAAAGGGGTGATGGCGCGTATCTGTTTCAGCTGTTCTTCCGATGCCCGGTTTAAAAGAATAGAACCGGCGGCGTTGACCCGGTGGAGCAGGTTACAGAAGGTGCGGATGGAGCCTCGGTCCAGAGGGGATTCATTGATGAGCAAGTGGCAGCCATGGGCTTTTGCCGAAACTCTCGCCCCCTTTATGACCTCCTGGTAGAACACATTTTCAATTCCTGGAATATTCAAAACGATCAGCGGCTGTTCTTCGATGGACGGCGGAGCCGTGGATTCAAATGCATAACCAAGGGCGGCCATGGCGCTTTCCACCCGTTTGGCGGTATCGGCCTTTACCTGCTCCCTGTGGTTTAACACGCGGGAGACAGTGGCCGGTGAAACTCCTGCCTGTCTGGCAATTTCTTCAATTGTAATTTTCTCCTGTTTCATTCCCCGTTCTCCCTCAGTACGTTATTTACTTTGTTTATATCATGAGTAAGTCCTGTTGTAAATAAAAAGTTTTCATAACTTTGAAAACTTTTCAGAAAAGCAGGGGCATGATTGTGCAGATTGTTTATATTATCACAATAAAATATGGGGATAACATGGAAAAACTATTAATAACGCCCAAAAACTTGAAAAAAGACTGTGAAAATGTTAAAATCACCTTGAAAAAATGAAAGAAATGAAAGCCATATGAAAACCAATCGGAAGAGGAAAAGAGAGGAAGCTATGAAGGTAGGAATCATTGGGTGCGGCAGGATCGCACAGACGAGACATATCCCTGAATATGCGGAACATCCCGGAGCCCAGATCGTTGGCTATTATGATTTCAATGAGGAGAGGGCAAAGGAGCTGGCTGCAGTTCATGGAGGAAAGGTATATGATTCCGCAGATGCCCTGCTGGCGGACCGGGGAATTGATGCGGTGAGCGTTTGCACGGCCAATCACACTCATGCTGAGATTTCCGTCAAAGCTCTTCGGTCAGGTAAGCATGTGCTGTGTGAAAAGCCCATGGCAGTAAGCCTGGAGGAGTGCAGGGCAATGGTGCACGCTGCTGCGGAGAACAACCGGCAGCTGATGATCGGGCAGAATCAAAGGTTTGCCAGGGCACATGCAAGGGCAAAGGAGCTTCTTTCAGAGGGGCTGATCGGAAATGTCCTGACATTTAAGACCACATTCGGTCACGGAGGGCCGGAAACATGGAGCATAGACGGCGGCGCCAACAGCTGGTTTTTTGATAAAGAGAGGGCAGCCATGGGAGCCATGGCTGATTTAGGAGTCCATAAGACGGACTTAATCCAGTTCCTGCTGGGGCAGAAGGTAGCGGCTGTGACAGCCCGGATGCTTACACTGGATAAGAGAAACGGGGCAGGAGAGCTGATCGGCGTAGATGACAACGCCATCTGCATCTATGAAATGGAGCATGGCGCCATAGGAACCATGACTGCCAGCTGGACCTATTACGGCAGGGAAGATAATTCCACGGTTCTTTACGGAACCAAGGGGATCATGAAGATCTATGAGGATCCTGACCATTCCATTTCCGTTGTTTTAAAAAATGGGGAACAAATTTTATTCGACATCGATAAGATGCAGACCAATGACAATCAGACCAAATCCGGAATCATTGATGCATTTGTGGATGCCCTGGAAGCGGGGACAGAAGTGCCGGTCAGCGGGGCCGATGTGCTAAACGCCATGGAAGCCGTGTTTGCCTGCCAGGAGTCCAGCAGGGAGAAACGAAGGATTGTGATCAGGGAAAAGGGGGAGAGATAGAATGAAACTGGGATTTGTCAGCGCGATTCTGGCTGAATGGAACTTTGAGGAAATGATCGATACGGCGGCAGACATGGGGTTCCAGTGTGTGGAAGTGGCCTGCTGGCCCAGGGGAAAGGCGGAACGCAGGTATGCGGGCGTCAGCCACATTGACGTGGATTCTCTGACAGAGGAAAAGGCGGCATACATAGGGAACTACTGCAAAGAACGGAATGTAGAGATTTCCGCCCTTGCCTTTTATCCCAATGTAATGGAAGGGGATGAGGAAAAGAGGCAGGCTAATATTTCCCATCTAAAGAAAGTCATTGATGCCAGCGCTGTGCTGGGAGTCGGACTTGTGACCACCTTTATCGGCAGAGACCAGACAAAGACCGTGGAGGAGAACTTAGATCTGGTGAAAGAATTATGGCCGCCCATCCTTGCCCATGCAGAGGAAAAGGGGGTAAGAATCGCCATTGAAAACTGCCCCATGCTGTTTGGCAGAGAGCAGTGGCCAGGCGGGCAGAATCTGATGACAACGCCTGCGATCTGGGAAAAGATTTTTGAGATCCTGCCAAATGAAAACCTTGGGATTAATTATGACCCCTCTCATTTTATCTGGCAGATGATAGATTACATCCAGCCTCTTTACCAGTTTCAGAAGAAAATCTTCCACGTTCATTATAAGGACATTAAACTGTATGAAGATAAGCTGAAAAAAGTAGGTACCATGGCATATCCTCTGGCCTATATGTCACCCAAGCTTCCTGGTCTTGGCGATGTGGACTGGGGAAAATATGTCAGCGCATTGACGGATATCGGGTATGACGGGTTTACCTGCATTGAAGTGGAAGATCAGGCGTTTGAGGGCTCAAGAGAAAAGATCCTGGACAGCTTAAAGCTGTCTAAGAAATATATGGACCAGTTTATCATTTAGGTTGAGGTAGTAAAATTGCTTTAATAGAGAAGGAAAATGTAAAAGGAGGAATCAGTAATATGAAAAAAGCAGCAGCATTTATTTTGGCGGCATTGGTGGCGGTGGCAGGAACTGCATGTTCCCAGGTAAAACCGGCAGACACCACAACGGCAGCGGCAAAAGTAGAGACAACAGCAGAGACAACTTCAGCAGAGACTGCAAAAGAAACGGAAGCTCTTAAGGAAGGCGCCCATATTTATGTTCTTACCGTTCCTGAGGATCACGGCTGGACCGGTTCGGTGGCTACTTTTGCCAAAGAGAAAATCGAAGAGGTAAATGGGAAAGGCACCTACACAGCTGAGCTGATCACCTCTGCCAATGCGGCGGAACAGATCCGCAACATTGAGGATATCGTTTCCAAGGGAGAAAAAAATATTGCAATGGTCATCCAGCCCATCGACGATACGGTGCAGTCCGCCATTCAGGGCGTGATTGACGCAGGAATCCCTTATGTGGCCTTTGACCGGATCATTGACGGCGTGGCTGCTAAGGCTGTATCCAATGTAAAAGGCGACAATTCCGGTATTGGAGCAGGTGCAGCGGCATATTTCGTTTCCCTGGGACTTACACCGGGAGAAGCCATTTATGTGTATGAAGGCGACACCTCTTCCGTGACCACCTTAAGAGATGAAGGCTTTACTAAATATCTGACAGGGGAACTGGAATTCGGCGGAGAGACCATTGCAGACGATAAGAAATGGACACAGGATGATTTAAAATCCATTACATTTTCCGGCGCCATGAACTGGAGCCGTTCAGACACGAAAACCTCCTTTGAATCTCTTTTGGGAGACAGCAAAAACGCTGAGATCAAATGGTTCTATGCAGAGGATGACGAGCTGGCTATGGGAATCTTAGAGGCACTTTCCGGGGGCGGAATTGATGAGGCTACCAAGGAAACCTTCCTTTCCGGCAAACCGGTCATTACCGGCTGCGGAGGCCTTGACGAACTGTATGAAGTGCTTCGGGGAAAATCCTATCAGGATATCGCTTCAAAATGCGGCGGCATCATGTCCGTTACTTACAGCCCGTCCATGATCCAGACAGCCATTGAAGACATGGTAGATTATCTGGACGGAAAGCAGGTCACCCAGGATCACGTGATCGCCTGTGAAAACGTAACATCAGATAATGTAACTGAGTACCCATCCTTTTAGAATTAATGGTCTGAGGGGCAAAAGGGGCCGTTCATCGCTTAAGGAACGGCCCCTTTTATAAAACCGGAGGTTGAGATATGAGCTTATTGGAAATGAATGGGATCTGTAAAACATTTAACGGAATCCAGGTATTAAAAGGAGTCCGCTTAAAGGTGGAACAGGGGGAGGTCCATGCGCTGTTGGGAGAAAACGGGGCAGGGAAATCCACCCTGATGAATGTGCTGACAGGGGTGTTTCCCAAAGACAGCGGAACCATTGCATTTGACGGAAAAGAGATCCATACCATCACCATCAGACAGTCGGAGGAACTGGGAATTGCCTTTGTCCATCAGGAATTGAATTTATTTAATGATTTAAAAGTATATGAAAATATTTTTCTTGGAAAAGAGTACAAGAACAGGCTGGGAAAGCTGAACAAACAGAAGATGATGGAGGAAACAAAAGAGCTGTTTCATGAACTGGGAGTTGACATAAATCCCGGAGAACTGGTGGCTGATTTAAAGACCAGTCAGAAACAAATGCTGGAGATCGCGAAGGCTTTGTTCTTCAATGCCAAGCTGCTGATTTTAGACGAACCTACCACATCTTTAAACAATGAAGAAGTAAAGCATTTGTTCACCATTGTCAATCACTTGAAAAAGGCGGGAACTTCTTTTATTTTTATTTCCCATAAGATGCCTGAGATCTTTGAACTGGCTGACCGGTATACTGTATTCCGAAACGGGGAGTTCATAGGAGAAGGAGCCATAGGGGATACGACTCCGGAAGCGGTGACCGGACTGATGGTAGGAGAGACTTATTCTGCCGGGGAAGTCTATGAGAAGCGAAACCCTGGAGAAGTGGTGCTGGAGCTTAATGAGTTCTCAGGGCCAGGATTTGAACAGGTGTCTTTGCAGATCAAAAAAGGCCAGATCATCGGGCTGACCGGACTCCAGGGCTCCGGAAGCAGTGAGTTGATGCAGTGCATGTTCGGAGTCACAAGGTCTGTATCAGGGGAGATGAGGATCAGAGGCAAACGGGTGCCTTCCCATTCTATCCACAAAGCCATGAAGTCTAAAATTGCCATGCTGGCTTCCAACAGGAAAGAAAATTCCGTCATTCCTGATATGAACCTGCTGGAAAACATGTATCTGGCGGAACACACCTTGTCAGCGGCCAGGCCTCACATACGAAAACAGAGGGAAGAAGAGCGGTTTGAAAAGTATAAGGCCCTGTTAAATATCAAGGCCGGAAGCAGCCGGAATTCTATCATATCCTTAAGCGGGGGAAACCAGCAGAAGGTGTTTATTGCCAGGTGGCTGAATACTGATGCTGATATTCTGCTGTTTGATAATCCTACCCAGGGAATCGATGTGGGGGCCAAGGCAGAGATTTACAGGCTGATACTGGAAATGGCAAAAGAGGGAAAGACGATTCTCATCAATACCCTGGAAATACCGGAGATCCAGAAGGTAGCTGATTGCTGCGCAGTTTTTTATAACGGCAGGATCATCAAAATTCTGGAACACGAGGAAATCAATGAGACAACGGTCATGCTGTATTCCACAAATGCCGTGAACCAGGAAATAGGAGGATGAAGAGATGAAGGCAGGAGAAAAGAAAAGCGGAATGTCCCTGGGCGTTGTATCCAGATGGTGCGGGGAATTCAGCTTTATTATCGTGTTTGTGCTGATTTTTGCGGTGTATGCTTTAACCAGCAACGGGCTGACCTGGAGCGGGACCATGAATATTTTCCGTCATTCGGCAGTGGTGGGGATCATCGGCCTGGGAATGGGCCTGGTCTGCATGACAGGGGAAATCGATTTGTCCGTAGGTTCCATGCTGGCCTTAAACAGCGGGCTGTCGGTGATCCTGTTTAATATTACGGATAGTATTCTGGCCACATTGGTGTTTGCGCTTTTATTCGGTGCGGTCTGCGGTCTGATCAATGGCTTGTTGGTGGGCTACGTTAAAATGCCGGCCTTTATCGTCACTTTAGCTACCATGCTGATATTCCGTTCCTTTGCCCAATATATCTGTCAGCATATTGACAAAGCTCTGGCAGGCGGAGGCAGCAGCGTGTACCGGATGATCAAGGAGTTGTCTTCCTACCAGCCCTTTTACGGCCTGGGAAACGGAAAGGTTTTTACGGTTCCCATTGTGGGGCTGATCCTGATTTTGATCACGGCACTATTTGTTTACATAACTACCAGCACCAAGTATGGAAAAAAGGTCTATGCTGTTGGCAGCAATGCAAAGGGCGCTCTGATGGCAGGGATCAATGTGAGCCTGATGAAAGTGTCTGTATTTGTGCTTGGAGGAATTTTGACAGGGCTTGCCTCCTTTTTGTGGGTGGCCATGAATGCCTCCTCTGACCCGGCCACAACGGGAAACAGCTATGAAATGTATGCCATTGCAGCAGTGGTATTAGGCGGAATCAGCATGTCAGGAGGGAAAGGCAAATGCCTGGGAATCCTTTTTGGAGCCATGTCCTATACCATCATTGATAAGATCATCGTTGCACTGAAGATGGATTCCTTAATTAATGATGCCATTAAAGGGATCATTCTGATTCTGGTGATCGTAGTTCAGATTATAGGGCCGAGGATCAAGGAGAGGATGACGAGGCATAATTAACAGCCTTATAAATAGTATTGACGACGATAAGATAAGAGCAAAGGAAAGGAGTTTGTTGATGAGACCAGTGGGGAAGTTGGAATCATCAACAAATTCCCTTTTTTCATCCGTTAATTCTGCCCGGACGTTCCATCAGATAACCGGGATATTGAAAGGAGAATTCGATTTTCCCAGTGAGTTATGTATAAGGGGGATGGTTTTACTTTCATAAAAATTTATCTCAAGGACTTTTTTCTAGACATTTATACGCAAAAAAACTCAGAAGAATGGTTATATTTAGCGGTGGGGGAAAATGAGGATAAACTTCTCACAATTAAATCTATCCCTATAAAGTGGACTTGTGTCTATGTTATTGACACAAGTCCGCTTTGTCATTTTTTTCTTTGTTTTTCTACTATGATTGCAATTGCCGAAGCGGTAAGTCCGCAAATCAGCATTTTGCTGATATATACTTTATTAAATGCCCAAACTCCCCCTATTAATGCTCCAAGAACTACGACAACCATTCTGGACTTTTTTTTATAATATTGTACCTCTGAATGGTTCATGATTTTCCCCTCATTATCTATAGGAGCATAGAGATAGATAATGATAGAAGCCAGCAGCCAGCTTATAATATAGATCTGATCACTCATATTTTGTCTGTAAAACAGCAGGCTGGAAAAAACCGTAAAACATGATACCATGTAGCAGCCCGTTCTCGTCTTGGCGTGATAACCGCCTGCATTTTCCCGTATTGGAATAAATGTACATGCCATAACAAATAAGTCAAAAACTTGCTGCATCATGACTGCAATGGTTATATAAGAAATATAATGTATCATTTTTAGAAGCAAACATTCTATACCAAAATCATAGATATCCTGTTCCGATTCTGAAATAATACCATCTTTGACCATGCTTTTTGATATGTAGCCAACTATTTTTTTCATTATTTCATCAATTTATTGAATATGAAATTTAATTAATTGTTTTTTTGAATTTTGTGACGCTCTCAGGCATCTTGGGTTGATACCCTATACAAATACAAGCTGAATTTGCCTCCTTTTTGGACGTTGATAATGCTGCCTTTGAAAGTAAAGTTAATGCTGTTTCTTTTAAGTTTTTCATCATTTTTATCTTCCTTTCCTTTTTTTAAAAACTATAATTTTATTATAGCCAAATGCTGCCTGCTTTCAATGTTTAAAACACGAAAGACAGTTTTTTTGCACGAGGTAGGCACTTCATCTGTAAACGGTCAATCCGGGCTCAATCCGGATGTAACTACATATTTATCAGTACATTGCACTGAAATATTCCATTTTCACTGCTAAGATTCATAGAACCATCGTACTTTACTACTGCACGCTCAACATTGCTTAATCCGATTCCGTGATTTGCTCCCTTTTGAGATACCGGCCTGCCTTCGCTCCATCTGACTATATTATTTGAAGTGTTTTCAACCTTGATTGCAATCATTTCGTAGTAAGGACTGATTTTCAGCCTTATCCATGGAGAGCCGTTTACTTGTTCACAAGCTTCTATGGCATTATCCAGTAAATTACCAAAGATTGTAGTAATATCCATAGGATTCATAAAGCTTAAATCAACATTGCCTATTTCATATTGTAAATCTATATGTAGCTTTCCTGCATTTTGTATTTTTTCATTTAAGAGGATATTTAAAATACCATTATTGGTAAGCTGCTTTGGGAGTAAAGGTTTTAAGATGGTATTGATCTCTTTAATATAATTAATTGTACCTTCTTTATCATCTCCATGATACAACCCTTCCATTACCGCTATATGCTTGTTGACATCATGAAGTATACGAAGAGATTCCTGATGATTCTTTTCCTGGTGTAAATAATATTTATACTGCATAGTCGCCTGCTGTTCCAATAATTCCAATTTTACCTTTAGCTGATAATTATCCTCCATAAATCGTATAAAATATAAAAAATACATATCTGCAAATATTATAAATCCCAAGTTGATCAGCAAAATAAAACTCATACTCTCGCCCTTGATTTTTCCATATGAAACGCCTATTACAACCATGTTCATAAAACTGTAAATAGTAATTATAAAATGAAGTATATATTGAGTTTTGGTGAATTTGACTTTCTCGTTTTTCCCCCATATAGGAGAAATAAATATATAATACATAAACAAAAGTACAATCATTGAAAATGTCATATTAAGAAAATTTTTCACCTCTGGCTCCAAAAGAGGCATATGCATTTTCCAGAATATAAATTCAAGTAAAGTTACTCCTACAGCTTCGCACACTGCAAATACCAAAACCATTATTTCCGCTTCCAAAACCCTTCGTATCGGTTTATCAAAATCATCAAAATATAAGAAATAACTTACTAAGCCATATAAGACAACCCAACTAAGCATATTAACCAATGGCTGCTGCAACAAATTGATGGCCATTAAAAATATACTGACGGATATTTGAACCAAAAAGTAGAACGGTTTATTTTGAAATACTTTTTTATGCCTGCTGCCTATAAATTGAAATATTACTATAGTTGTAACCAGACATGATATTATGATTCCAAATAAAAACAATATGTTATTTTCCATTATTAAATACTCCTGTGAACATAATCATTTAGCTGCTCTTTAAAGGCAATTACGCGCTTTTGTGATAATGGTAATATTTCTCCCGTATTCAAATAGACCATATCCCCTTTTACCTTAGACACATGTTCAAAGTTTACAATCACCCCACGGTAGCAGGTGCCAAATCCGTATATTTCCATCCTTTGCTCCACATCTGCTATCGTCCCAAAATACTCGTACGTTTTTTTTGTTGTTTTTACTCTGATTTTACGTGCAGTTTTTACATATTCAAAATAAAGGATTTTTGAAACAGTTACTTTAATTGCCGGGTATTCTTTTTTTCCACTCTTACTTATTTCTGTAGCATTAGACAACACAATTTCTATATCATTTCCTCTGTCCAATCCTATAACTTGTACCAGTTCACTGATATGATTTATTAACTGCTCCTTTTCAACAGGTTTGGGTAAATAGGCAAATGCATGTGCACGGTTAATTGCATCATTGCAGTATCCATTATAACCTGTAATATAAATGATCCTGATTTTTCTGTTTCTTTGGTATAGTTTCATTCCTGCTTCGATCCCATTCATTCCTCCCATAGATATATCCAGAAAAACAAAATCAAAGTTTATAGAGGAGGTTATCAGTTCCTCTCCGGAAAGAAATACTTGAATGCTGTAAAGAATTCCATGATCTTTCATAAATTCTTCCACAAGTTCTTTAATTACCGCAGCTTCATTCAATTCATCATCACAAATTGCTACTTTAAACATACCTTCAACCTCCTAAAGCATTATCCTTTTAATTTAGCAAGTATAATGATATTCTACCTCCAATAACCTAGAATTGGCAAATAAACCTCTTATATATTGATCCTGATGAAGTAAATAAGCACATACATTTACTTTTCCAGGTGATTTTAGTATAATGTAGACAGTTTATAACCGAGACAGGAGAAAGAAACCATGAAAAAATATGATTATGTATTGGTAGGCAGCGGCCTCTATTCCGGCGTTTTCGCATACCTGGCAAGGCAAAAAGGAAAAAAGTGCCTTGTGGTAGAGAAAAGGGACCACATGGGCGGCAACATTTACTGCGAGGAAACAGAAGGAATCCATGTACACCGTTACGGAGCCCATATTTTCCATACCAGCAATAAGAAGGTCTGGCAGTTTGTCAATGAACTGGCAGAGTTCAACCGTTATACCAACAGCCCGGTGGCAAATTACATGGGTGAAATGTACAACATGCCCTTTAATATGAACACCTTCAGCAAGATGTGGGGAATATCCACCCCTGCAGAGGCAAAGGCAAAGATCGAAGAGCAGAAAGCTTCCATAACCGGAGAACCCCAGAACCTGGAGGAGCAGGCCATCAGTCTTGTGGGCAGGGATATTTATGAAAAACTGGTGAAAGGCTATACAGAAAAACAGTGGGGCAGAGACTGCAAGGACCTCCCTGCCTTTATCATCAAACGCCTTCCCGTTCGATTTACCTATGACAACAATTATTTCAATGACTTATACCAGGGAATTCCCATAGGCGGATACAATGTGATCATTGAAAAGCTGTTTGAGGGCTGCGACGTGGAAATGGGTGTGGATTATCTGGAAAATAAAGAATATTATGACGGGCTGGGAGAACGGGTGATTTATACGGGAACCATTGATGCTTATTATGGATATCAGTTCGGAAAGCTGGAGTACCGTAGCCTGCGTTTTGAAACCCAGGTGGTAGATACGGACAATTACCAGGGAGTGGCTGTGGTCAATTATACAGACAGGGAAACACCTTATACCAGGATCATTGAACACAAGCATTTTGAGTTTGGAACCCAGCCAAAGACTGTGATCACGCGGGAGTACTCGGAAACGTGGCTGGAAGGCATGGAACCGTATTATCCTGTTAATGATGAAAGGAACCAGATATTATATAAAAAGTATGCTGCTCTGGCTGATAAAGAGCCGCGTGTAATTTTTGGCGGCCGTCTGGGAGAGTATAAATATTATGATATGGACAAGGTGATTGAGTCAGCCATGGATAAGGTAAAAACTGAATTAATGTAAAAATTTTGCAAGAAAGACTGCTGAACCGGAAAACAGCAGTCTTTTTTTTCCTAGTGAGGGGAAAACAATGGGTAAGCATAAGGGCTATATAAAAGTTATACTTTTATCATTAAAACAGAAAGGGTAAGGAAGATGCAGGAACTGGAATTAAAATGCTTTCAGATCATTTCAGCGGCGGGGGTTGCAAAGTCTGACTTTATCGAAGCGATCAGCCAGATTAAGAACGGGGACATTTCCCGGGCAACAGAGCTGGTGAAAGAAGGAGAAAAAAGCTATGTGCAGGGGCATGATGCGCATACCGAATTGCTGGCGCTGAAGGATGCGGCGGAATCCATAAATTCTATGGTTCTTGTGATGCACGCAGAGGATCAGCTGATGGCGGCAGAATTATATAAGACCTTGTTTATGGAATTTAAAAGTGTCTATGGAAAATTATCAGAACTGGAAAAAGAGGTGGGGAAATGAAGCGGATTTATCTGTTTTGCAGTGCGGGAATGTCTACCAGTATGCTGGCAGGAAATATGCAGGAGGTCGCGGATGAACACAAGATACCGGTAGAAGTGAAGGCTTTTTCAATCGCAAAAATGGAAGAGATTTATGAAAAACTGCATCCAGACTGTATCCTGCTGGGGCCGCAGGTGAAATTTCTGTATTCTGACACCAAAAATATTTATGAAAAAAGGAATACACCAGTCGGCGTAATTGATGCAAAGGATTACGGAATGATGAATGGGGAAGCTGTATTAAAATATGCAGTTAAATTAATTAAAAGGGGAATTTCATAGAACAGGAAGGATCATCAAAACAAGATAAGGAGAGGGAAAATATGAATAACAAATTAATGGAAAAATTAGAATCCAGGTTAATGCCCGTTGCCCAGGTTATAAGTAAGAACAAATATCTGCTGTCCATAAGAGATGGATTTTTGATCAGTATGCCTCTGCTGGTTGTGGGTTCATTCTTTATGCTGATTGCAAACTTTCCGATTCAGCCATGGATCGATTTGCTGAAAAATACCTATATCAGCGGAGAATCTATATCATCAGTCTTATCGGTAGTAACAGACGCCACATTCTCTTTGATGGCTGTTTTTGTTGTTATGGGTATCGGATATAATTATGCAAAGTATGAGGAGACAAACAAAATATTCGGTGCGGCAGTTGCACTGATGGGCTGGTTTATGCTGATGCCTCTGACCACCTCTTTCATTCCGGAAGGATCGGAAAAAGTCTATGAGGTTGCAAGCATTCCCCTAAACTGGGTTGGGTCAAAAGGTATTTTTGTGGGAATATTATGTGCTATATTCTCGGTAAAGATATATAAACGGATCGAAAAAAAAGGCTGGGTCATCCGTATGCCAAAAGGAGTGCCTCCAACAGTGGGACAGTCATTTGCAGCTCTTTTACCTGCCGCGATTGTAGCAGCAGCATTTTTGGTTATTCATATTATTTTTTCATTTACACCCTGGAACAATGCATTTGATTTTATTTTTAATATTCTTCAGATGCCGCTGCAACAGGTTGGGGATTCATTGGGGGCCATGCTGGGAGTCTACTTTTTTGCCCACATTCTATGGCTTTTCGGTATACACGGAACAAACATCACAGATTCTGTATTCCGTCCCATTTTATACGCTTTATCTGCGGAAAATCTAAGTGCTTTGCAGGCCGGACAGGAGCTTCCGCACATTATCAATGTTCAGTTCCAGGATTTATTTGCAACCTATGGAGGCGGTGGTTCCACTCTATCCATGCTGATTATCATGTTCTTTTTCTGCAAATCAAAAAGAATCAAGGAGTTAGGAAAACTGTCCATTATACCGGCCATATTTGGCATTAATGAACCAATTATTTTTGGTTTACCAGTGGTTTTGAACCCGGTGATTGCGGTTCCATTTGTAATTGTTCCCATGTTCAATATTATCGTCACCTATTTCTGCATGAGCATGGGCATCGTACCGATCTGCAACGGGGTTGTAATGCCATGGACCACACCGCCTATCATTTCGGGATTTCTGTCTTCCGGGTGGCAGGGAGCTCTTCTCCAGACAGTACTGATCGCATTAGGAGCAATGATTTATATGCCTTTTGTAAAATCAATGGATAAGAATTATATCATGGAAGAATCAGGCAGTAAAGCCGATGGAGAAGAAATATCACTGGATGAACTGTCCTTTGATGATTAGGAGTATGTTATGATTAAGATAGTTATGATTTATGATCAGATCCAAGCCGGACTTGGTACAAAAACAGATACTATGATCCCACTTGGAGCTAAAAACGTGCCCATAGGGCCAAGTATCATGATGGAGCGATTTCTAAAGGAATATGACGAGAAGGTTATAGCCTGCTTTTTCTGCGGAACAGGAACCTATTTTGAAAACGGCCAGGAGATCAGCCGCAAAATATGCAATAAGATCGAAATGATCAAACCGGATGTGGTTCTTTGCGGACCTGCATTTGATTATAAGGATTATGCAAAGATGTGTGCGGAATTGGCTTACGGGATCAATGACCGGACATCAGTGCCGGCTTTTGCTTCCATGGCAAAGGAGAACGAAGAGGTAATTGCTGCATTTAAAGAAAAGGTGAATATTGTGAAATGCCCCAAAAAGGGAGAAACAGAACTGAATAAAAGCCTGAAAAACATGTGCAGTATGGCAAAAATATTAGCAGAGAAGTCAGTACCAAAGGACCAGTACAAAGATTATGTTTATTAGAAAGGAATACACATGCATAGATTTGGTATATCCGTTTATCCGGAACATTCTACACCTGAAAAGGACATGGATTACATAGAGTTGGCGGCAAAATACGGTTTTACAAGAATATTTACCTGCCTTCTGTCAGTAGAAGAACCTCCACAGACTATTGTGGATCATTTCGGAAGCTGGATCAGGAAGGCAGCTGAATTGGGATTTACGGTTGGTGTGGATACCAACCCGGAAGTATTTACCTATTTGAACGCAAAGCCTGATGATTTAAAGATATTTGCAGATATGGGGGTAAAGATCATCCGTCTGGATGGGCATTTCAGCGACCGTGAGGATATTGCCCTGACGCACAACCCTTATGGAATCGCTATTGAGTTCAATGCCAGCTCCAACATAAGCCTGGATCTGATGCTGGAGCGCGGCGCTGATATACATAATATGGTCACATGCCATAATTTTTATCCGCAGAAGTATACCGGTCTGGGCTGGGAACGGTTCATGAAGTTTACCAATCAGTATAAAAATTCAGGAATGCCCGTTTCTGCGTTTGTATCCAGTAATAACCGGGGCACCTTTGGCCCTTGGCCTGTCTATGAAGGGCTGGTAACCTGTGAAATTCACAGAGGCCTGCCCATTGACCTGCAGGCCAGACATTTACTGGCAACCGGAAAAATCGATGACATATTGATCGGAAATGCATTTGCGGCTGAAGAGGAATTACGGGCACTGTCCCGGATTGATACAAGCAGGATCACGTTACGCATAGAAACGGAAGAAGATATTCTGCCGGAAGAGGAGAGAATCTTATACTCCTATTCCCACTTCGACCGGGTTGATGCTTCCGATATTTTCATCCGCAGCAGTATGGGAAGAAAGGATTTCAGGAATGTGGGAATACCGGAAAGAAAATGTACCAAGACTGTGCTAAAGCCAGGTGACATAGTGATAGTCAATGACCGTTTGTCTCATTACAGAGGTGAGATGCAGATCATTAAAAAAGAAATACCCTTACAGCCTTATTGGAATTACGTTGGCAAAGTAAAAGATGAAGAAAGAATGCTGTTAGATTTGCTGGAACCGGAATATTTATTTGGATTTATTAAGGAATAGTACACAGAAACCGGAGTTGGGAGGAACGATGAAAAAATTCAATTATACTATAAAGGATCAGCTGGGGCTTCATGCAAGACCTGTCAGTAACCTGGTGAAGATCCTTGAAAAATATAATATAGAGGCTGCCATCATAAAAGGAGACAAGTCTGCACAAGCAGATCATCTTCTTGCCCTGATGCAGTTGGGTGTAAAAAAAGGCGATACAATTACTGTTGAGATAGACGGACCAGACGAAGAATTTGCAGAGAAAGAAATTGAAACATTTTTTTGTGAAAGTCTGTAATGAGGTCAGGGAGTGATAGAATGAAAAAGTATTATGGTAATGCTACATCAGGGGGGATTGCGGTTGGTAAGATCAAGAAGCTGCAAAGAATATATATTCCTGATGATCTACATAAAATTACTGATACAGCACAGGAGAGAAAGCGGATTGAGGATGCAGTTTGCATGGTGGACCAGAGGCTGGAGCTTTTATATAAAAATGTATTGCAAATAGCCGGTGAAGAAAATGCGGAAATTTTTGCAATGCACCGGATGATACTGAAAGACAGAGAGTACCTGGAACAGATCTATCAATGCATAGAGGGGGAGAAAGAAAGTGCAGTAAAAGCAGTCCGGTCTGCTGAAGCAGTTGCCTCAGAAGAGTTCCGCCAGATGCCGGATGATTATATGAAGGAGCGGGCAATTGATATTGTGGATATATCCAGACAACTTATAGAAGTACTGACTAACAGGGAAAATGATGTGCAGTTAGAGGAACCGTCTATTATTGTCGCAGAAGACTTGACTCCAAGCCAGACAATGAGATTAAATAGAGATATGGTTCTGGCATTTGCAGCAAAACGAGGAAGCCGGAATTCCCATACTGCAATTCTGATCAGAATGCTGAAGATACCAGCAGTTTTAGGACTGGATTTCGATCTGGCTGATATCAGGGACCAGGAACCGGCATGTGTGGATGGGGATCATGGCACATTTGTGATTGATCCGGATGAAGAGGCTGGACAATTCGAAGTATATAAATAGGGGGAATACTTTCAGCTGGAACAGGAGAACAGAAAAACCAGAAAAGATATTTAACAACGTCGTTAAAAAAGTCGTTTGTTTTCAAGTGTTTGGAAGCAGACGGCTTTGGTTGGTTTTAAACAGGGTGCCATGATGGGGAGTGGGGTTATGTTGAACGACAGACAGGAAAAGATCATTTCTTTGCTAAGAAGTGAGAAAAAGTGGAAAACCGGACAGGAATTATCAGCGATTCTTAATGTTTCTGACAGAACCATACGTTATGATATTGAACGGATCAACAGCAGCAGAAAAACGGCGGTAATAGAGTCAAATATTAAATTCGGATACCGATTTTGCTTTCGTGCACTGGAAGAGTATAAGGGAAGTGAAGAAATAAGGATTCCCCAGACTACAGAACAGCGGTGTCTTTTTGTGATAAAAAAATTATTCTTCTGCTCGGATAAAATCAGCCTTTTTCAGTTGTCAGAGGAATTATGCATCAGTCAGAATACATTGGAAAAGGAGTTGCGGGAACTGAAAAAGCTGACTGATACATATGAATCCATAAAAATACTGCGTAAAAAAAATTGTGTCAGCCTGGAAGGAACGGAACAGGAGAAAAGAATATTTTACAGGGATTTGATCATTGACAAGCGTAAAAATAATATTCTGAATCTTGACAGCCTGAGTAAGGAGTTTGATGGAATTCCTGTTTCCATAATATCGGAGAAGCTTAGTATGTTATGGGAAAAGTATAAATATAGAATAAGAAAAGAAGAAATTCCCAAATTACTCATAAGCGTAGCAACAAGTCTGAAGAGGATGATTCGTGGAAAATACGTCAGCAAAGAGGAGGTAGAAGGCTGGAAAGACATGAAAAAGAGGTTTCCATTGGAATACCGGATGGCGGAAGATTTCTTTCGTGAAATGGAGCGTCAGTTTATTATTGGGAAATACGAGGGAGAAATTATATATCTGGCATCGCTGATTGCGGTAAAAAGGGAAGATATGATTCTGGAGGATCAGGACAGGATCGGCAATCCGGATCCGGACCTGAGTTTGCTTGCTGAAGATATTTTACAGGAGATAAAAAGAAATTTTAATACGAATTTATGCGATGATGAAGAACTGAAGGTGAGACTTGGAGCACTTGTATTGCAGATGATTGTCAGAAAACGAAAGAAAATAGATGTTTCTGATTTTTATACAGGTGAGATCAAAGGGAAATATCCTAAAATCTTTGAAATGGCAATCTGTGCCGGTAAAGTAATACAGGAGAAGAAAAAGATAAAGATTGATGAAGATGATATCAGTTATCTTGCACAGTATATCGGTGCCTCTTTAGAGAAGAGGGAGATCAGGAAGAAATACCGGGTACTGATGATTTATCCTATAAACCAGGCTTTGTCCAGTTTGTGTGTTGATAAGATTGAAAAAGTATTCCGGGAACGGATTTACATTGTAGACTGTCACAATTTTTTTGAAAGGAAAAAGGTACTCAATGCAAAGCCAGATCTGATTCTGACGACTCTTCCACTTCAGCATGACTTAAATATCCTTACTGTACAGATTTCTATTTTTGTGAGGATAGAGGATGAAGGAAAGATATTTCAGGCTTTGAATTATCTGGATGAGAAGAAGTATCAGGAAGATTTTACCAGAGGTGTTGCCTGTATCATAGAAAAACGGTTGTTCTTTACGGGCCTGGATTTCAAGACTCCGCTGGAGGTGATTGGTTTTCTGAGTCAGAAACTGGTACAGGCCGGAGTGGTGGATGAAACGTTTCAGGAAGAAGTTATAAAAAGAGAGCAGATGTCTCCCACATCTTTTGTGTATTCCTTCGCTGTGCCCCATCCCATTTTTTTGCAGAGCCGGGAATCGAAAATCGCGGTGGGGATACTTGAAAAACCAATTAAGTGGGGAGATTATTCTGTCAAGCTGGTTCTGATGCCCGCGATTAGTAAGAATGGGAGACATAATCTGAGTACTTTTTTCGAATGGCTGGGAAGTACTGCAAATGATTATCAGAAAATATCCTGTCTGATGAAATCTGAAAGCTATGAGGCATTTATGGAGAAGATAAACGAATGATACAATGAACCCCAGGCGGTTTACTTTTTATGCAGGATATAGTACAATACAACGGAAATGGAATGAGACCGGAGGACTTTATGAACGTTGTATATGCTTCAAATGACAATTATGCCAGACATCTGGCCGTATCCCTTTACTCCCTTCTGGATCACAACAGGGACATGGAGGACATCCATGTATACGTTTTGTCCATGAACCTGTCCGGGGAGACAAAAGATCAGCTTAAGAAGGTGACGGATGAATTCAGGCGGGAGCTGGCGGTCATAGAGCTTGGAAATTTAAAGGAGCGCTTTTCCTATGAAGTGGATACGGGAGGCTTTGATTTAAGCATTATGGCCCGGCTGTTCATTGGAGAAGTTCTCCCTGAGGAAACAGACCGGGTGCTGTATCTGGATTGTGATACTGTGGTGCTTTCCTCATTAAAAAGGTTGTGGGAAACGGATTTGAAAACCTTCCTTTTAGGTGCGGTGATGGAGCCTACCATTTATCCTTCTATTAAGGAAGAGATCGGTCTGTTACCATCGGAGCCTTATTATAATTCCGGAGTCCTTCTCATTGATATGATGCGCTGGAGAAAAGAGAATGCCCAGAAGCTGCTTCTGGATTTTTATTGTTCCAAGGGCGGAAAGCTGTTTGCTGGAGACCAGGATACCATTAACGGAGCGTTGAAAGGGCGGATAAAGCCCTTATCTCCCAGGTATAACTTTTTCACCAATTACCGCTATTACCGGTACAGCCATTTGGTAAGACTGTCTCCTGTTTATGGGAAGCTTAGGTCAAAAAGCTTTAAAGAGGCAAAAAAGCACCCCGCCATCCTGCATTTTATGGGGGATGAAAGGCCCTGGAAAGAGGGGAATTTAAACCATTACCGCAGGGCTTATGATCATTATCTCTCCCTCACCCCATGGGCCGGGGCGCCTAAGGAAAAGGGAAGCCGCCTTTATATGGCTGCCTATCATCTGATGGATTACGCCACCCTTGTATGTCCCCCTGTAAGGGACTTTGTGAGCGCCAGGTTTGGGATGCAGGTGATCAATTCCAGAAAGGGTTCTTAATGAGGAGCGGATATGAACATTAGCTGTATCATTCTCAATTATAATGACGCGGAAACCACCATAGGCCTGGTAAATTCCATAGTGAGTTACGAAATTCTGGATTCTGTTGTGGTCGTGGACAACTGTTCCACCGATGATTCCCCTTCAAAGCTTAAAGCAATTGCAGGCGGAAAGGTCCATTTTATCCTATCCGAAAGGAACGGGGGGTATGGATACGGCAATAATCTGGGAATCCGGTATGCATCCGAAACGCTTCATGCTACCCATGTGCTCATTGCAAACCCTGATGTTAAGGTTTCTGAGGGATGCATCCGGGCCATGAAGGACTCTTTTTTGAAAATAAGCAGGCTGGGAATTGCTGCGGCAGTAACCAGGGATGGGACAGGAGCTATTGCCCTGTCAAGCTGGCGGATCAACGGTCTGGTGGGAGACCTTCTGGATACAGGGCTTATTACCAGACGGCTTTTCGCCCACTGGCTTAATGAGCGGCCGGAATTAAAGGCGGATTTAAATAAGCCGCAGGGCGGGAACAGCCCGGGGGAATACCAGGATGCAAAAAAAGCCGGTCAGGAAAAAGAGAAAGAGCATTACGTTTACGTGGATGCGGTCCTTGGCTCTCTTTTTATGGCGGATATTCATGCCCTGATGGAATGCGGCCTTTATGATGAGGAAGTTTTTCTATATTATGAAGAAAAGATTCTGGGATTTCAGCTGAAGAAAAAAGGGTATGGGACGGTGCTTCTTTTGAATCAGTCTTATGTGCATCTTCATTCCGTGTCCATTGATAAAAGTGTGAAATCTATTTTAAGAAAACAGGCGATTCTTCATAAGAGCAAGCTTCATTATTATAAAAAGTATCTGGAAATTAACCGGTTTCAGGAATGCCTGGTAAAGGCTTTTCTGGGTTTACTCATGGGTGAAATCTGGTTTTTAACGAAAATTCTGGGATTGTCCTGGTAGGTTTTGTATTTGTGGGTCAAAAAGAGGAAAGGAGGAAATCATATGGTGTCGGTGCTTTTGGCATCCTATAACGGAGAAAAATATATACGGGATCAGCTGGATTCCATTTTAAACCAAACGATTTCTGATCTGACTGTAATGATTTCCGATGACCTTTCTGCCGATGGAACTCCAGCCGTTATCCAGGAATATGAGGAAAGGTATCCGGGCAGGGTGAAAAGCCTTAGGAACGGTGAAAGGTCCGGCAGCGCTCAGAATAATTTCTTCCGCCTGTTAAAATCAGCGACCGATGAGTATGTTATGCTTTGTGACCAGGATGATGTGTGGCTTTCGGATAAGGCGGAAGTTACTTTAAGAGAAATGAAGAGGCTGGAAGCGGAATGGGGAAAAAAGGTCCCGCTGCTGGTCCATGGGGATCTGTCAGTTACCGATAAGGAAGGTAAGGTACTCCATAAATCCATGGCAGAATACCAGAAAATTGCGGTCCATGACAACCGGTTCAGCCATTATCTGGTGGAGAACAACATCACCGGAAATACGGTTATGGTGAATAAAGCGCTTCTGCGGCTGCTGAATGATATTCCGGAGGAGTGCGTCATGCATGACTGGTGGTTAGGGCTTCTGGCAAGCTGTTTTGGAAGGATATCCTATATTGACCGGCCTCTGGTCCTTTACCGGCAGCACGGGGACAATCAGGTGGGGTCGAAAAGCGGTAAGGAGCAGTATGCGGAGCGGATCAGGAATCAGGACACTGTCCGGGAAAACTACAGGAGAATGCTTGTTCAGGCGCAGCAGTTTTTAAAGCTCTACGAAAATGAGATGTCCCGGGAGAACAGGGAGACGTTGGAGCATTTTATCGGACTTTACGGGAAAAACCGGGCGGAAAAGGTTTATATCATTTGGAAATACAAACTAATGAAAAGCACCCCAATGAGGACGCTGGGCCAGATGTTTTCCATCTGACCGGAAAATGGAGGATATTTGGCTTATGTTACCAGAAGAGAAGGAACATCTTGCAGGCATGCCCCTACACCCGATAAAGCGGGGGGCGCTGTGCCCAGAAAGCATGGACAATGAAGAGGATATATTCGTGACGAGGGCGTCCATGCCTTCCTATGAAGAGTTTATAGAAGAGATACGCCCGATCTGGGAAACCGCCTGGATGACGAATATGGGGGAATTCCATGAAAAATTGATGGAGCAGTTAAAGGAGTACTTAAAGGTACAGAAGCTGCTTTTGTTCGTCAACGGGCATATGGCTCTTGAGATGGCTCTTCAGGCCATGAATTTATCTGGCGAAGTGATTACCACTCCGTTTTCTTTTGCTTCCACCACCCATGCCATTGTGAGAAATAACTTAACCCCGGTATTCTGCGATATCCGGGAAGAGGACTATACCATTGATGCGGATAAGATCGAAGAACTGATTACGGACAAGACTGCTGCCATTTTGCCGGTTCATGTTTATGGAAATGTATGTGATATAGATAAAATTGAGAAAATCGCAAAAAAACATAATTTGAAGGTAATTTATGATGCCGCCCATGCTTTTGGCGTGGAGGTGAACGGAAGGGGAATCGGGACCTATGGAGACGCTTCCATGTTCAGCTTTCATGCCACAAAGGTGTATAATACCATTGAAGGCGGGGCTGTGACCTTCCAGGATCCGTCTCTGGAAATTTTGTTTAATTATTTGAAAAACTTCGGCATCACCGGCAAGGAGACCGTGGAGTACATTGGCGGCAACGCGAAAATGAATGAATTCCAGGCGGCCATGGGTATCTGCAATCTTCGTCATGTAAATGACAACATTGAAAAGCGCAGGATGGTGACAGAACGGTACCGGAAGCATTTCACAGGCATTCCCGGGATCCGGGTGATGGAGCCGAAAGAAGGCATCCGCCAGAATTATGCGTATTTTCCCGTTGCATTTGACGGCTTTTCTCTGACAAGGAATGAGGTATATGAGCTGCTGGCTTCTCATCATATCTTTGCCAGAAAATATTTTTATCCTCTGATCACAGACTTTGAATGCTATCGGGAGCAATTTTCAGGAATATCCCTCCCGGTTGCAAAAAAGGCGGCGGACAGCGTTCTGACTCTGCCTTTGTACGCAGGGCTTCCCCTGGATCAGGTGGACCGTATCTGCGGCATTATTTTAGAGGCCAGATAGGAAGAGAGAAAGGAAGGGTCAATGAACGATGTAATGCTTAAGACTCCTGTACAGGAGATCAGGCTTCCAGATACAGGCGACAGGATTTTTATAAAGCGGGATGATCTCATAGGGTTTTCCTTTGGCGGCAATAAGGTGCGGATCGCCTGGGAATTTTACCAGGATATGAAGGAAAAAGACTGTGACTGTCTGGTGGCCTATGGGAGCAGCCGCTCCAATATGTGCCGTGCCCTGGCCAATTTATGCAGCAGATATGAGATTCCATGCTACGTACTCACTGCCAAGGAAGATGTGGTGGAAGAAGGGACCTTTAACAGCAGGATGGTGGAGGAATTTGGTGCTCACATCCGTTTCTGCCATAAAGATAACGTGGCAGAAGGTGTGGATGAGCTTATGGCAGAGCTGAAATCCATGGGATACCGGCCTTATTATGTCTTCGGAGACCGCTATGGAATGGGAAATGAGGAAGCGGCTGCCAGAGCCTACAGGAAAGTCTATGGGGAACTGCTGGAGTATCAGGAAGAACAGGGGATCGTTTTTGACCGGATCTTTTTAGCCAGCGGAACCGGGATGACACAGGGAGGCCTTGTTGCAGGGCAGAATCAGTATGGAGGACATGCAGATATCACGGGAATTTCCGTTGCCCGCCCGTCAGGCCGGGGAAAAAGCGAGGTGGCCCGGTTTGCAGGGGCCGGCCCGGAAGACGTACATTTTGAGGATGGGTACGTGTGCGGAGGCTATGGCCTTTATGACAAGGACATTGAATCCGTGATCCGCTTGATGATGGAACGCTTCGGCATCCCCTTGGACCCGACCTATACAGGAAAAGCTTTTTCCGGCATGTTAAAGTATTTAAAAACAAGGTCTCACGAACCGGAGAACGTTCTTTTTATCCATACAGGCGGGACCCCTCTGTATTTTGATTATCTGAACGCAGCACGGATTGGCGGGCAGGCAGCAGATCGGATTGCCAATTCCCCCTTAACCGGACTGTAGGCAGGAGGAAGATATGAATCAGCGGAAAGAGGAAAAGAGAAGGGCTTTGCTGGCTTTGATTTTCATTCTTATACTTCAGTCAGGCGTTATGATCTGGTTCGGAAGCCAGAAGCAGGGATATTTTATTGACGAAATTTATTCTTTCGGACTGTCTAACGGCTATTATAAGCCCTTTATCACTTCCTATGGGGATGAGATCTTTGACCGGTGGGCAGACAAAACGGTCATAAATGATTACATGACCGTACAAAAGGGAGAGGGGTTTGCATACGGCTCTGTCATTTATAATCAGAGTCAGGATGTGCATCCGCCTGTGTTTTACCTCCTCCTCCACACGGTCTGTTCCTTTTTTCCGGGAATGTATTCCAAGTGGTTTGGCATAGGGATCAACCTGGTGTGCTTTCTTTTAAGCGGGATTTTCCTGTGGCTCCTTGGAAACAGGCTTATGAAAAGTTCCTGGCTTGGTCTTGTTCCTGTGGTTATCTGGGGATTTTCTGCAGGTGCCGTCAGCTATACCGTCTACATCCGCATGTATATGGCAATGACCCTTTTTACTGTACTAAGCGGATATCTGCACGAAAGGATGGAGGAGGAAGGACAAAGTTGGAGAGATCTGATTCTGATTTTCCTTGTGACAATCTGCGGGCTGCTTACTCAATATTATTTTGTGATTTTTGCCTTTTACCTCTCCGCAGTTTATTTCCTGTGGAAGCTTTGGAAGAGGGCCTTTAAGGAGGCATTTCTCTATGCAGCCGTCCTTTTTGGAGCTGTGGGTACGGCGGTTGTCCTTTTTCCTGCCTGCATTACCCAGCTCACCAGGGACGATGAAATAGTGGCCCAGGAAACGAAAAAGAACATCGGCAATCTGGATACCCTGATCACAAATTTAAAATCTTATGCCTATGGAATCAATTCGGATTTTCTCTCCGGCATTTACAAGGCTGTTCCTGTGATCCTGATATTGGCAGCAGGAGCTGTGGCTGCCGCCTTTTTCCTGGGAAGGAGGAAGGAAGGGGCGGTCATGGATAAGCCCAAAGGAATGGGAGGCTGGCTCTTTTTGCTTTCCTGTCCTGCAGCTGTTTTGACCATCGCTTCCGTGGCAGTGGTTCCGTCTCCCCGTTATATTTGCAGCCTTTACCCATTGCTGGTCCTTGCCGGGATCTGGCTTTTGTGGCGAATGACAAAAGCTTTTCAGCCTGCCATGAGATTGGTGATGGCCCTGCTTTCGGTCCTGTTTTTGTGCCTGTCCCTGTCCTCTTACCGTAACGGCTTTGTACAGTATTTATACAGGGATGAGCCGGTAAGGCTTGAGGAAGCAAAACGATATGGAGATCTTTCCTGCCTGTACGTGACCAATTACCGGATGGCGGCTCTGACCCAGGACTTAAGGACACTTTCCTGTTACAGGGAGTTTTATGTGACAAGCAAGGAGGGCCTTGCAGATGCGGATCAGATCCTGGAAGGAAGGGATGTGAGCCGGGGAATGCTTGTTACCGTGGATAACAACGCTTTCTGGGGCAGCGGCTATGATGCAGAAGAAGTGGTGCGGGAAATTTGTGAAAAAACAGGGCTTATCTCGGTGAAATGTGTGTTTGCCCAGGAGCTTTCCGTGACCTATCTGCTGGAATACTAGAAGATACCTATACCTTTATGCCCAAATACCATGGGCAGGAAAGAGGAAACACCTTACAGGTATACCTTTATGCCCAAATATCATGGGCAGGAAAGAGGAAATTATGAATACAGCACTGGTGACCGCGATCGGGTCATTTTCGGCAGATATTGTCATTAAGAATTTAAAAAAAGGCGGTATCCGGGTGGTTGGCTGTGATATTTATCCGGGAGAATGGATCGCGGATTCAGGAAGTGTGGCATCTTTTTACCAGGTTCCCCTTGCGACTGATGAGAATAGGTATGTGGACTCCATCTTAAAGGTGTGCAGAGAAGAAGGGGTTGAGATGCTGATCGTTCTTACGGATGTGGAGGCTGATGTATGGAACCGCCGCCGGGAAGAGCTTTCAAAGGCCTCGGTGACCTTGTGCCTGTCATCGGAGGAAACCCTTCTTATATGCAGGGATAAAAGGAGGCTGTATCATTTTCTTGCAGAAAAAGGCCTTGGAAATCCGATTCCCACTTCGGAGCTTTGGGAAGCGGATTTGGAGGGACTTACCTACCCGGCGGTTGTCAAACCCTTTAACGGAAGAAGCAGTCAGGGGCTTCGCTATATTCGTTCCCTTGAAGAGATGAAGGGATTTTTGGAAAGCGCAAATTCTGAAGGGCTGATCGTACAGCCTTTTTACCAGGGAAGCATTATTACCGTGGATGTGGTGAGGCAGGCGGAAACAGAAGAGTGCTGGGCTGTCTGCCGGAAGGAGCTTTTGCGGACCCCTAACGGAGCGGGAACCTCGGTTCTTGTATTTTCGGATCCCCGTCTTGAAGCAATGAGCAGGGAGATCGCCCATGCCCTTAATATCAATGGATGTGTGAATTTTGAATTCATACAGGGGGAAGATGGATCGTATCACATGCTGGAATGCAATCCCCGTTTTTCCGGAGGCGTGGAGTTTTCCTGTATGGCGGGATATGACTGTGTCATCAATCATTTAAGATGCTTTACTGGAGAGGCCATAGAACCTTTCAGGGGAATTACAGGAATGTATATTGCAAGAAAATATGAGGAATATATTACAAAAGTAAATGAAGGAAAGGGCGGAGAGGAATGAGTGGCGTTGACCGTTCGAAAATTATGGCCAGCATAAGCTGCCTGACCTTTAATCATGGAGCATATATCAGGCAGGCCTTGGATAGTTTTCTGATGCAGAAAACAAACTTTGAATATGAAATTCTGGTCCATGACGATGCATCCACCGATGAGACGGGAGATATTCTGAGAGAATACGGAGAAAAATATCCGGATAAGGTGAAACCGCTCATACAGAAGGAGAACCAGTATTCCCAGGGGATCGACAATATCAGCGGTGCCTTTAATTTTCCGCGGGTAAGAGGCAAATATATTTTCATGTGTGACGGAGATGATTACTGGACTTCCCCGGATAAGATGCAAAAGCAGGTGGATTACTTAGAGGCTCATCCGGACTGTACCCTTTGCATACACAGTGCAAAGATCCATCTGGTGGGAAGGGCTTTGACGGAAGGTCAGATGCGTCCTTACCGGGGAAACCGGGTGATTACGCCGGAGGAGATCGTGGATAAGCCTTCCGGTTACGCCATGTCTTCCATGGCCTTTCCTTCCCGTCTGGTAAAGGAGCTTCCGGATTATTATGTGGATTGTCCTGTGGGAGACACACCTCTGCAGATGATGGCAGCTGCACAAGGTTACGGTTATTACATGGATGAGGCCATGAGCGCTTACCGGGTAGGGGTGGCAGGTTCCTGGACTACGGAGGGAAAAAGCGGGGATTACGCCAGAAAGCAGAAGATTTACTGGGAGCGGATGAAAACGGTGTATGAGGAATTTGACGCTGCCACGGAAGGACGTTTAAGGGAAGCTGCAGAAAGCGCGGCAAAGCGGACTTATTATCATACCATGGTCAATACCAGACAGTTTAAAGAGATCATGAATCCGGAGTACCGTAAGTATTACAAAGAGCTGACACCGAGAACCAGGTTCTTTATCCAGGCTGAGAACCGTGCCCCAGGAACTTACAGGCTGTTAAGAAAGCTGTTTCTTGGAAAAAAAGTGTAGGAAAACAAAACCATGGGCAGGATCCGTTACAAGCGGTTCCTGCCCATGGTTTAACTGTAAGGTTTTACGAACCCAATTACCGTGCAACATTAGGATCGGTAGGATCCCAGGTCTGGGTTTCGGGTATGATTTGTTCAATAGCCGGTCTCTCGTAAGGTCCCGGAACCGGTGATTCGTAAATCGTAACCGTGGTTCCAATAGGACAGTGGTCGTATACCCACTTAGCATCACCGGAGAGGAGACGAACGCATCCGGCGGACTGGGCGATGCTCATATAATTATAAGTCGTCGGATCCAGCGTCATGTTGTTAGGACTGCTGTATAGAATGGAGTGGATCAGGAAGCCTTTCCAGATACGGGTTGCGTACTGGGTAAAGATTCCGTGGTTCATATCTCTCCAGCGGTGCTTTTCCGGAGTCTGGTACGTCCCAAGAGGAGTGTCCGGTCCGGTAGAGGTCAAAAAGGATTTTAACGGAATAATAAAGCCGTTGTCTCCGTCTTTGACAAAAATGGTCATGCAGTTCATTGTCTTATTGATGCTGATAAGATACGGCCCCTTTGCTCCAATGATCGGCTCTAAGTCAGAGAGCATTTTTCCGGATTCATCGAAATAATATTTGTAGCCGTCAATATACTGCCAACCTGTCACAGGATAGGAATCCTGGAAATAGTAACGTTCATTGCCTGCCCATGCCCATCCGGTAAAGGAGGTTCCGTCTCCGTTAAAGTACCGGAGCCCGCCGTCAATCTGCCGCATACCGTCAGCAACTGCGGAAATTACAGGTTTTTCCGTTGCATAGGGGAATTGGGAGTTCTTGGCGTAAAAGGCCATTCTAAGCCCTGTTATGTAATGTCCGGTGCCCATGGTCCCTGTGGTGGTTCCGTTTTTAGCCCAGTCCATGGTGGTTCCGTCTTCCAGCTGTGCGGTATAATAAAGATCAAACTGGTTATTTACATAACCGGAGAACCGCATCTGCACTGCTTCTATGTTAATGTCATTGGCATAGTTGGTAGTCTGCTGCCCGTTTAAAACCCATGGAGACCATCCGGTGCTGGAGGTATAGGTCCGGTAATGCACGTTTCCTACAATGTTAGTAAGAAAGGTGGACAATCCGTGGAACCCCTGTCCGTCATTTGTGATCCATGCATCATTTACAAATGGCTGTGACCAGTTGCTGTCACCGATCATAACCGTAGTCTGAAGTCGGGGGAAATTTGCTTTTAGCGCTTCCTGGGCGGCCCTGGTTGCTTCGTCCACCACACCGTCTTCCCCGCTGCCTTCCCCTTCTTTTCCAATGTCTATGCCGGCATTTGCCAAAGCGGTTTCCGCTTCTTCTGTAGCTGTGCTTCCCTGAGTCTGGTTGCTCGTCTGGCTCTGTGTTTCAGACTGGCCGTCACTCTGACTGATAGGGACACCATTTTTAAATCCCGGTCCATATGCTTCTTCTGCCCATGCAAGGGAAGCCTGTCCTGAAACAAGAGCAGCCGTCAGGCAGAGTACCGTCAGTCTGCGTGTCAGTTTACGCATAAATAAAAACCTCCTGAATTCTTTAAAATAGAAAGTATATTCGTTTATACTCTAACACAATTAATTCCAAAATGCTATAGACGATTTACAATTATTGGGGAATATAGTACAATAAGGCGGAAATGTCAATTGGTAAAGCAAGGAGAAAAGCCAGTATGTACCAGGAAAATATGAAAAAAAAGGTCCTTTCCGGACTGTTCTGGAAAGTGATGGAAAACGGGGGTACACAGGGGATTCAGTTCCTTGTATCGGTTTTGCTTGCAAGGATGCTGACGCCGGCAGAGTCCGGAGAAGTCATGCTCATCATGATATTCATTACCATCGGAAATGTGTTTGTCCAGAGTGGTTTTAATACCTCCCTGATCCAGAAACAAAAGGTGGATGAGGCTGATTATTCTTCTGCATTTTATATCAGCGCTGCCATTGCTTTTGTCTTATATGTGATTCTCTTTTTCTCGGCTCCGGCCATCGCTTCCTTTTACGGACAGCCTGTTTTTGGGCCGGTGCTTAAGGTCCTTTCCGTGACCTTGTTTTTTGGTGCCGTTACCTCCGTACAGTCTGCCGTGGTTGCCAGGAACATGGAGTTTCGGAAGCTTTGTCTTGCAAGCCTGTTTGCGGCCCTTTGCTCCGGCGTGATCGGAGTCTTTCTGGCGGCCAATAAACTGGGGCTGTGGGCTCTTGTCATGCAGCAGTTTTTTTACAGCTTTTTCTTAATGGTCATGCTGTCATTTTTAGTGAAATGGAGGCCAAGGCTTCTGTTTTCTGTTAAAAAGGCAGGAGAATTGTTTTCCTATGGCTGGAAAATACTTTGCTCCGGACTTATTGATACAATATTTAACAATGTTTACGGGCTTGTGATCGGAAAAATATATAATTCCGCCATGATGGGGCAATACTCCAGAGGAAACCAGTTTCCTGCCCTGATTGCCAATAATCTTGGAGCTGCTATCCAGTCGGTCATGCTTCCGGCTTTTTCGGCCTGCCAGGAAGACAGGGAAAGGGTGAAACGCATGGTGAGAAGGTCCATCGTCACCAGTTCCTACCTGGTATTTCCCATGATGGCCGGTTTGATCGCCGTGGCAGAGGCTATGGTAAAGCTGCTTTTGACGGACCAGTATCTTCCCTGCGTTCCCATGCTCCGGATGCTGTGTGTTGCCTATGCCACCTGGCCCCTTCATGTGGCCAATTTACAGGCTATCAATGCCCTGGGAAAAAGTGAGATATTCCTGAAACTGGAAATAATAAAGAAGGCGGTGAGCGTGGTTGCGCTTCTGGTGAGCATCCCCTTTGGGATCTACACCATGGTGGCCTTGAAAGCAGTGACTGATTTCATCTGTACCTTTATTAATGCCTACCCCAATAAAAAGCTTTTAAACTACAGCTTTTTAGAACAGTGGAAGGATGTGCTTCCCTCCCTTCTCTTATCAGCGGTGATGTGTTTATGTTCATATGGGATACAGTATGTAATAGAAGGAACTCTTTTAACCCTTATTGTCCAGATTCTTGTGGGAGTTGCTGTCTATGCAGGGCTTTCCTGGCTGTTCCGGCTTGAGGCCTTCTTGTACCTGTGCCGTATTTCAGGAATCATAAAGCAGTAGGCGGGGTGGTTTTAAGTTTACTTTTCCGGCTGGATATTGTAGAATAAAGGAATATTATGGGGAAATACCCTACGGGCATACCTTGATGCCCAAAGAGCGTGGGCAATAAGAGGAAATACCCTACGGGCATACCTTGATGCCCAAAAAGCGCGGGTAATAAGAGGAAAACAGGGGAAAATAAATGGAACGAAAAAATGTGGCCTGGAATATGATCGGGAGCCTGGTTTATGCAGGTTCCAGCATGATCTTAACGGCCCTTGTCAATCACCTGGTAGGAACGGAACAGGGAGGGATCTTTGGCTTTGCTTTCAGTACCTTTGGGCAGCAGATGTTTCTGGTGGCCTATTTCGGCATGAGGCCGTTACAGAGTACGGATACAAGCCAAAGCTATACCTTTTCCGAATACCGTCTGGCCCGTTTCGTTACCTGCCTTACGGCGGTTCTTTTCGGAACGTGCTATATTATCTTCAATATCCTGTCTCCTTCGGCGGGTTACACGGCCCAAAAGGCGCTGGTGGTATTTTTGATGGTACTGTATAAGGTCCTTGATGGGTTTGCCGATGTGTATGAATCGGAATTCCAGAGAAATGGGCGGCTCTATCTTACGGGACAGGCCATGGCCTTCCGCACTCTGCTGTCTGTTTGCTGTTTTCTTGGTACCCTTGCTGTTACAAGGGAGCTTTTGTTCTCCTGTGTGGTTGCGGTTCTGTCCCAGGGAGCAGGGATCCTGCTGTTCGATAAAAAGGCGGCAGAGCGGGTTCCGGGAATTGTGTTTACCAGGACACCCGGCAGACAGTGGAAGCTTTTGCAGGATGGATTTTTGCTGTTTTTATCCGTTTTTTTAGACGGACTCATTTTTGCCATGGCAAAATATGCTGTGGATGCCCAGATGACTTCCACGGACAATGCCGTTTTTGTGGCTATTTTTATGCCTACCTCGGTCATCAACCTGGCGGCCAATTTTGTAATCCGTCCTTTTTTAACAAGGATGTCTTACCAGTGGGAGGAAAGAAACTTTGAGGAATTTAAGTCCGGTTTAAAAAAGCTTTCCGGTATCATAGCTTTTCTTACGGTAATTGCCCTTGCAGGAGCCTGGGCGATCGGAGTGCCTGTGCTGGGTGCCATTTCCAATGTGGAGCTTAAGCCCTATCGGTCAGGACTTCTGTTCATTGTGCTGGGAGGCGGATTCTTTGCGGTTATGAATCTGTTTTATTATGTGCTTGTGATCATGAAAAGGCAGAAGCGGATCTTTTTCGGATATGTACCGGTTTGCATCCTTTCTTTCTTTCTCTCCTTCTGGTTTGTGGGAAAGGGCGGGATCAACGGAGGGGCCTTCTCCTACATGCTGGAAATGCTGCTTCTCATGCTTTGCTTTATGGGACAGGCGGTCCATATATTAATTACAGAGGAACGCTCTTCGGGCGGTACAGAGGAAAATGGGAGGCTGGAACAAAAGAAATGATGGATAAGGTACTGGTAGTGATACCTGCATACAATGAAGCGTTAAATATTGAGCGCGTGGTGGGGGAAGTCATTGAGAACTATCCCATGTTTGATTACGTGATCATCAATGACGGTTCCACCGATCACACAGCTGATATCTGCAGAAAGCATGGCTGGAAGATCATTGACCTGCCTATGAATTTAGGACTTGCCGGAGCCTTTCAGACCGGGCTTAAATACGCCCACCGGCGGGGATACCGGTATGCCATTCAGTTTGACGGAGACGGGCAGCACCGGCCGGAATACATTCAGCCCATGAGAGAGAAGATGGATGAAGGCTATGACATTGTGATCGGTTCCAGGTATGTGACGGAGAAAAAGCCCCATTCCATGCGGATGTTTGGAAGCAGACTATTAAGCGGCTCCATCTGGTTCACCACAGGGGTAAAGGTCAGTGACCCCACTTCAGGGATGCGCATGTTCAGCAGGAAGATGATCAAGGAATTTGCCGACGGCTTGAATTACGGCCCGGAACCTGATACTATTTCCTATTTGATCAGGCAGGGCGCAAAGGTGGCGGAAATTCCGGTGGTCATGGACGAACGGATTCTGGGAGAGAGCTATTTGAACCCGATTAATGCGGCCCGGTATATGGGGAAAATGCTGTTTTCCATATTGCTGGTGCAAAGCTTCCGTATTAGGGACAGGAGATAAAGAAGGGAGAACGTAACATGACGGTTTTGCTTCGCAGCGTGCTGATATGCGTTTCCATATTGCTCACATTTTATGTGCTTAGAAGAATACGCCATTCTAAGATGAAGATAGAGGATTCCATCTTCTGGGTGATGTTTGCCCTGCTTTTGGTGGTGTTCAGTTTATTTCCACGGCTGGCTGATTTCATATCCCGGATGGTGGGAACTTATTCCACTGCCAATTTTATCTTTACTTTTATGATCTTCATCCTGCTGGTAAAGGTTTTTTTCCAGTCCATCAAAATATCCCAGCTGGAGCGGAGAGTGACGGAGCTGATCCAGATGCTCGCTCTGGACAGGGAAGAGGCCAGGGAGAAGGAGGAAGGATATGGTGAAGCTCATTCTGAATAAAAAGGGATTATGGCTTACGGGGGGAACCATTCTCCTTCTCGCCTTTCTTTTCATTAAAACCTATATGGAAACTATTGTGAGGATCCCTTCCCCGGAATTTGAAGCGGTCCGCCGCTTTTACTGGTGGTTAATTGTGTTTGGCTGTGGATTTCTGGCGTGTCTGGGAGCAGCTTTGTGGATACTTAAGACTCAGCCTTTCCTTTTATTTCCAGGAACGGTTGTGGTTTTGGGTCTGTTTTACATGCTGGTTCTGACTCCTTTTTCCACTCCTGATGAGTCGGCCCATTTTGTCAGCGCTTACCGGCTTTCCAGCCAGCTTATGGGAAAAGCTGCAGTGGCTGATGATGCCTTTCTTGCCCATGCGACGGAGGAAGAGAAAGAGAGGATCGGCCGCGGGGCCAATGTTCTGGTTCGTAGCGGAGACGACGTGACCGGGCTTTATACCGAAGTGGGGAGGACTACCTACAATCTGGTCCTTACGGAATTATTTTCCCTAGACAACAGCCAGGGAATGACGGTCCGTTATGAAATACCGGTGAACACCACACCGGTGGTTTACCTTCCCCAGGCCATTGGGATAAGCCTTGCCAGGCTGCTCCGCCTGGGATACATCCCACTGGTATATCTTGGCAGACTGTTTAATCTTCTGGCTTTTGCAGCTATGGCAGCCCTGTCCGTCCGGATCATGCCCTTTAAAAAAGAACTTCTCATGGCAGTGTCATGTCTTCCCATGACGCTTCATCTTGCGGCGTCCTTTTCCTATGATACGGCGTTTATCGGCCTGTCCATGGTGTTTCTGGCATGGTGCTTTTTTCTGGCCTTTGAAAAAGAGAAAGTGACCGTAAAAGATACGGTTATACTGGCCCTTTTGCTGATCCTTCTGGAGCCTGGAAAGATCGTTTATCTTCCGGTGGCGGGAATCTGTCTTTTTATCCCCGCTTCCAAGTTTAAGTCTGAAAAGCATTACTGGATCTCAGTCATCAGCGTCATAGGGGCTGTCATTCTGGCGGTGTATCTGGTAAACCGCATGGTTCTTTCCGCGTGGGCGACCTCCACCGAAAGCTATGTGGGCTGGAGCGAAGCGGCAGGGTATACGCTGCAGGATGTGTGGGACAGCCCCTATTGCATCTTCCAGGTCTATTATGAGACTCTGGTGACCCAGTTTGATTATTATCTGACCACTATGCTTGGAGGATTTCTGGGCAATTTAGACCCGAACCTTACGGTGCCGCCTTTCTGCCTTTCCATCCTTTGGTATGTGCTGATAGTCAGTGTGATAAGGCGGGAGGGGGAGGAGGCTCCCATGACCGGGGGACAGAAGCTTTGGATGATTTTTCTGGTGTTTTTAAGTGCCTGCCTGGTTCTTGCTTCCATGCTGTTAGGCTGGACGCCAAGGGAGCTTACCTATATAACGGGAGTCCAGGGAAGGTATTTTATCCCCCTGCTGCCTCTTGTGCTGCTGGTCTTATTTGATAAACACCTGGTCACAAGCCTGGATTTAAGAAAAAGTGCATGGTACCTGGAATGCTTTGTAAGCATCTATGCCCTGATACGCATCTGTTCCACGGCGTGTCTGCGCTATTAACTTACGGGAAGGCAGAGGAGATTACAATGGAAGAAAAAAGGCAAGAGAAAACCGTTGATGTGATTATTCCGGTGTATAAGCCGGATGAGACCTTAAACCGTCTTTTAAAGCGCCTGGGAGAGCAGTCCTATCCTATCCGGAAGATCATCATCATGAACACGGAACAATCCTATTGGAAGGAAAAAGAATATAGCTGGGTCCCCAACTTAGAAGTACATCATGTGACAAAAGAAGAGTTTGACCATGGCGGGACAAGGAACCGGGGAGCCGGTTATTCCCAGGCGGATATTATGGTGTTTATGACCGATGACGCAGTTCCGGCTGATAAGGATTTAATCAAAGAATTGGTAAAGAGCCTTGACCAGACGGGAGAAGGCGGTGAAAAGGTAGTAATGGCCTATGGAAGACAGCTTCCTAACCCTGACTGCGCCCTGGCAGAGCAGTATACCCGTTCCTTTAACTATCCGGAGGAAAGCCGGGTAAAGACCGGTGAAGACTTAAAGCAGCTGGGGATCAAGACCTTTTTTGCTTCCAACGTCTGCTGCGCCTATGACAGGACTGAATTTTTTAAAGCAGGAGGATTTATCAAAAGAACTATCTTTAATGAGGACATGATTTATGCGGGAAATGCGGTAAGGCGCCGGAGGCAGGCGGTTGCCTATGCAGCCGATGCAAAGGTGTACCATTCCCATAATTATGGCTGCATTGATCAGTTTAAAAGGAATTTCGATCTGGCGGTATCCCAGGCGGACCACCCGGAGGTATTTGAGGGGATTCGTTCGGAAGGCGAGGGGATCCGTCTTGTGAAAAAGACTTCTGCATGGCTTATAAAGGAGGGAAAGCCCTGGCTTGTTCCCGGAGTGATCGTAAAGAGCGGCTTTAAATACATGGGATACCTTTTGGGAAAGCGGTATCGCAGCCTGCCAAAAGGGCTGGTTTTAAGCGTTACCATGAACAGGGAATATTGGAAAAAAGAAAGATAAAAGATAGGCTCAAAATATACTTTGAGCCTATTAAATATTATATGGTTATTTTGCTATGGTGTAATTACGTCTTATGCTTCGCATTTCGGTTATCATGGGGTAACTGCGGATCTGCCATTCTCAATCCTCAAATATTGGCTCAATATACTTTTTAATAAGCCCGATCCTGTCCTTAGCCTCTGGCATAAAAAGAGAAGCAATAGAAACAACTGTTTTTTTCTTTGTATTGATATAAATCACGTTTCCTCCGTCTCCCAAGGCTGCATAGATATGCCCTGAATCATCTATGATCCACCACAGGTAACCATAAGACATCCGGTCCAGCCTGATGTGCGTCATTGTGCTTACTTTTATCCATTCCTCTGATATGATCCGTTTGTTTTCCCATATTCCGCCATCTAGATACAATTGGCCTATTTTTGCCATATCCCCAGGCGTCAGGAAAAGGCCCCAGCTTGCCGTGTTTATCCCTTGGGGGTCAACAACCCAGCCACTGATGTTTCTGTCATTCATAACGGCGATATGCTCTTCTTTGTTACGCAGCACCACATTGTGCGTAACATGAATTCCCAGCGGCGAAAATAAATGTTCCGAAGCGAAATCAAGAACCGGCTGGCCCGTCGCATTTACGAGAATGCCCGACAAGATATGTGTACCAATGATGGGAGAATACATAAATTCTCCCGATGGTCCCTCGCCTCCCAATAAATCGAGGGCAGCCCTTATCCAGTTGTCGCTTGCGAAGAACTCCTCGTATGGCTCAGATTTATATTTATATGAGGCCGTCATGGTAAGTAAATGTTTCAGTGTAATGCATTGTATTGTTTTTTCGTCTGTTTTAACAGTGTAATCCGGGAAAAAGTCAAGCACCTTCTGGTCCGCACTTTTGATATGGCCTTTATCAATGGCAATACCAATCAAAACGGAAAAAACGCTCTTTGTCACTGAATACACATGAGTGGCGTTATCGGAGGTATATCCGTGAAAGTAGTTTTCATATAATTTTATGCCGTTTTTTTGTACAAGAATGCCCGTGATATTGACATAGTCACTGCTTATCGTCTTTTCAAGCTCTTTCAATTTTTCTTGATTCATATTATTTCCTCCTTTAAGTTATAAAGGATATCCTTAAAACAAAGGATAGGTTAATTAAAAATGATTTGCAAGACCTATTTTAAAAAAAGTTAAAAAAATAACAAATATCTGCAGCAGCCTTTCTTTCTGGTCCAGTAAAATCCAGACTGTTTTCCATTTATTTTTTCTCTATGATTTAGTATAATGAATTCAGTGCTATTTGAAAAAGGGGAAAACCATGGATAACAGAAAGAAAAGCCTGCTTCTGCTGGTGCTTGGAGGATTGTCCGGTATCGTGTTCCTTACACTTTTGACCTCCTCCTTTTATGGGTATGTGTTAAAAAAGATCGGGGTGGAGCATGCGGAAAATACCAGGAACTACCGGTATCACTATGTCATGATCATCAACAACTTAGATTCCCAGTTCTGGAATGACGTGTATCAAAGCGTACGTCAGGAAGCAGCCTTACACGACGCTTATGTGGAGCTTAAGGGGAGGAACCAGTCGTCCCAATATACTGCCGTGGATTTCATGGATATGAGCATAGCTGCAAAAGTGGATGGGATCCTGCTGGAATTTACGGGAGAAGAAAATCTGGAGGAACGGATCAATGAAGCGGCAGCAAAAGGGATCCCTGTGGTAACCATACTAAACGATGCGCCTTCCACGGACCGGAAAAGCTACGTTGGGATCAATTCCTATGAGCTGGGACAGGAATACGGGAATCAGATATTAAAGATTTTGCCTCCTGACTCTCAGAAGGCCAGGGTAATGGTGCTCCTTCATGACAATTCCATTGACAGCAACCAGTCCCAGATCTTTAACCAGATCAACAACCGGATGATCACGTCAAGGGAGAGCGGGGGACGGATCAAGGTGGAAGAAAGCAAGATCCCATCCGGACGGGCATTTGAAGCAGAGGAAATTGTGCGCAATTTATTCCAGAATCCCCAGGGGCCGCCGGACATCATTGTGTGCATGGATGAGGTGGATACGGAGGCTGTGTACCAGGCGGTCATAGATTATAACAGCGTAGGAAAAACCCAGGTCATCGGCTATTATAAGTCAAGGGCAGCCTTAGAGGCGGTCAGAAAAGGGACCATGGCCATGACTCTTTGCATTGATACCAGCCAGATGGGGAAATACAGCGTCCAGGCCCTTACCGAGTCCATACATGACGGAAGGACCAATTCCTTTTACAGCGTGGACTTACAGTTTGTAACAAAGGAAAATGCGCCGGATTTCATGAGTAAGTAATCAGTGGAGTAATTATGAAAAATAAATGGAAACACCTATGGGAGAACCTGCCCATTGCCCGAAAGCTGTTTTTGGAAATTGCAGTGACGGCGGTTACGCTTTTTGCCAGCAATTTATTTATTTACGCCCAGATCAACCAGATGGTGGAGCGTATGAATTCCGTATACATAAGCAACGTGAACTTAAATGAGCTGTCAGACGTTTTCACCGATGTGCAGAATTACATGTACAAATATCTGCAGGTCAAGGATTCAGAGTCCCTGACCGATTATTACCGGGCAGAACAGGATTACAGGAAGCTGCTGGAAGGGCTTAATGTTGCCGTGACCGATAATCAGATCCAGATACTGGAGAAAAATATCCGCAACATGTCGGACAGCTATCTGGCCGTCACGGATGAGACCGTCCAGGCTAAGCGGGGGCAGAATGTGGAAAAATACAAAAGCTCTTATGAATCCGCCCTAAAGCTTTATCAGTTCATCAACCATGACATTTCGGTCTTAAACAGCCGTCAGTTTAAAAATAATTCCGCCAGCTACCAGACCCTCCAGGCTGCCCTGCAGTATTTAGAGGTCATAAGCTCCGTAATTTTAATGATTGTCATGGTCATAAGCCTGACAGTTATGATGATGATGACAAAGGATATTGTTACCCCGCTCACCAACCTGGCTCATACGGCTAAGCTGGTGGGACAGGGAAACTTCCACGTAAAGGTGCCATCCTTGGGCACAGGAGATGAGCTGGGAATCGTGACCGGGACATTTAACCAAATGGTGGACAGTTTGGACGAGTATGTGAATAAAATTAAAGAGAGTGCAGAAAAGGAACAGGAGATGAAGGAGCGGGAGTTTTTGATGGAAAACCATTTAAAGGAGGCCCAGCTAAAATATCTCCAGTCCCAGATCAATCCTCATTTCCTCTTTAATTCCTTAAATGCGGGAGTCCAGCTTGCCATGATGGAGGATGCGGAAAAAACCTCCGTGTTTATGGAGAAAATGGCGGATTTCTTCCGCTATAATGTAAAAAAAGGTTCAAGGGATGCCACCATCCGTGAAGAGGTGGAGGCGGTAGAGAATTATGTTTATATCCTCAATGTGCGTTTTGCAGGAGATATCCGGTATCATTCCCTGATCCATGAGGAAACCATGGACTTTCCCATTCCTAGCATGATTTTGCAGCCTCTGGTGGAAAATGCGGTGAACCACGGAATCCGGAATATGGAAGGAAAGGGCGAGATCCATCTGACCGTAGAGGATCATGGAGAGGAAATAGAGATCTGCATCAGGGACAATGGGATCGGGATGGAAGAGGAAGAGCTTGACAGGATCCGTGGCGGAGTCCAGATCACGGAGGCGGCGGGTTCTACGGGGATCGGCATCCACAACGTGATCTCCCGGCTGGAGCTTTATTATAATGATGACCATATTTTCCACATATTCAGTGATGGAAAAGATAAAGGAACCACTGTGATCCTAAGGATTCCAAAAAGAGGGGGAGAGGTACATGTTTCGTATACTGGTAGCTGATGACGAGGGAATCATGCTGGAGTCCATCAGCCATATCATAAAGTCTAATTTTGGCAGCGATTGTGAGATTGCCTGCGTTAAAACAGGCAGGGCAGTCATTGAGCAGGCTGGTTCCTTCCGGCCGGATATTGCATTTGTGGACATCCAGATGCCGGGGTTAAACGGGATTCAGGCCATCAGGGAGGTGCGCAAATTCAATCCTTCCGTTGTATTCATCATTATAACAGCCTATGATAAATTTTCTTATGCCCAGGAGGCGGTGAACTTAGGTGTCATGGAGTTCATCATGAAGCCGGTCAATAAAAAGAAGATCCTGGATGTGTGTGTAAAGGCCATGCACCAGGTGGAGGAGGCCAGACAGAAGCTTAGCGATGATTTAAGGATCAGGGAAAAGCTTGAGATCGTGATCCCCATGATCGAAAGCGGGTTCATTTACAATGTGCTTCAGGAGGACTCGGAGCTTTCCAAAAGCGGATATATTGAAATGCTGGACATAAAAAAGCCTTATGGATTCATGATCGTTCTGGAATTCGGGGACAGCATTGAAGGGGGAACCATGACCAACGCCATTGGGGTCAGCGTCCGGGTGAACAAGCTTTATTCCATGGTCAGGGAAATCGTAAAGGATTATTTTGACTGCGTCATAGGACCTGCTATGGGAAACCGGCTGGCACTGTTTCTTTCCTTTGAACAGGAAAAGATGCGGTATGAGGAACGGGTGGAAATCATTACAAGAACCCGGAACATGATCCATAAGCTGGAAAGCGCCACTGACATTAAGTGCAGGGGCGGAATCGGCTCCGTAAAGCCTCTGGAAGGAATCAGGGACTCCTATAAAGAGGCATTAAGATCCCTGCGGGAAAGCGACAGCCATGTGGTGCATATCACGGATATTCCTGCAGTGTCTGATTATGACGGGGAATATCCCTTAGAGCTGGAAAACCAGTACCTTCAAAGAGGAATCAAGGCGGACCGGGAAGGGGCATTGTCCTGCGCCGGCGAATTCTTTGACTGGATGCTGGCTCACGACGGAAATGTGCGGTCTAACATTGAAATCAAGATATTGGAGCTGGTCATGAGGCTTGAAAGGCGGGCCTTTGAGGCAGGCAATGTCCGCTATGGCTTCCGCTACCGGGAGAATTATTTAGAGGAGTTAAAGGAGGCTGCCGACGGAGAAGCTCTGAAACGGTGGTTTTTAGATAAGACCAGGGAGGTGTGTGATAATATCAGCACTTCCAGGGAAAGAGAATATGAAAATGTAGTTTCCAGGGTCAAGGGCTATATTGATGAGAATTATGCCAAGGATATATCTCTTGACGATGTTTCCAGAATGGTTGACATAAGTCCTTATTATTTCAGTAAATTGTTTAAACAGGAGGTGGGAGAGAATTTCATAGAATATGTAACCAGAACCAGGATTAAAAATGCCAGGCGTCTTCTGGAGGATTCCAGATACAGCATCAAGGAGGTATGCATCATGTCCGGCTACAGTGATCCCAATTATTTCAGCCGGATATTTAAAAAGTATGAGGGAATGACGCCAAGCGAATACAGGGAGAGGTAAAGTGTTATGAAAATGGGTCGAGGGAGATTGTTACTGGTGGTGATGCTCTGCTGTGCTCTGACGGCAGGATGCACAAATGCTAAGGCAGAGACAGAGACCCAGGCTTTGACAAAGGCCGGGGAGAGCCCCCTGCAGATTGGGCTGAGCTTTGATTCCTTTGTGATCGAGCGGTGGATCAGGGACCGGGATGTTTTTGTATCCACGGCTAAGGAGCTGGGAGCAGAAGTCAATGTACAAAATGCCAACGGGGATGTGAACGAACAGATTGAGCAGATCAAATACTTCATAAAAAAGCAGATGGATGTGATTGTGGTGGTGGCAGGAGACTGTGAAGCATTGTCCGATGTGATGAAAAAGGCAAAGGATGCGGGAATCAAAACCATGAGCTATGACCGGCTGGTCAGGAATGCGGACTGCGATATGTACATATCCTTTGACAACCGGGAGGTGGGAACGCTGATGGCAGAAAGCCTGGTGGAAAACATCCCTGAGGGAGGCAGGATTTTCATGATCCAGGGGCCTGAAACGGATCATAATGTGGCAATGGTCCGGGAAGGCTTTGAATCGGTAATAAAGGGAAAAAACCTGGAGGTGGTCTATAAAAGCAACTGTGAAGGCTGGCTAGCGGAGCATGCCTTTGATTATGCCAAGGAAGCTTTGGAACAATACCCGGATGTAAAGGGGATCATGTGTGGAAACGACGATCTGGCTACCCAGGTTTTCCGGGCTTTGTCGGAAGACAGGCTGGCAGGAAGAGTCTGTCTTGTGGGCCAGGATGGGGATTTAATGGCCTGTCAGAGGATCGTGGAAGGGACCCAGAATATGACAGCCTTTAAATCTGTGGAGGAAGAAGCCAGAATAGCCGCGGAATACGCGTTGAAGCTGGGAAAAGGGGAGCCGTTGGAAGGAATTAAGACTACTATTAACGATGGAACCTACGATGTTCCAAGCCTGGAACTGAGGCCGGTGGCGGTCACCAGGGAGAATATGGATTCCGTCATCATTCAGGGAGGATTCCATGGAAAAGAAGATGTGTACTTAAATGTAAAGCAGCAGTAGCATGTTTTTGCAGCGAAAAAGTCCTGAGCAATCAGGGCTTTTTTATATTGTGAGATTAACTCTTTTTTATCAAATCGTAACCCGTCATGCGCTTTTTGGATATATATCATAATAAATTTGTTGTGATGCCACCTTTTTTAGTCATTTTACAAATGATTTTTAATGTATTAAAATAAAAACATATTAAAAATACACATAAAAAGCAAAAGGAGAGAAACAAAGATGGCTGTAAAGTATATTCCAGAACCGTTCAGAATCAAAATGGTAGAACGAATTAAAATGTTAAATCAAGAGGAACGTTTGGAAAAAATCAAGGAGGCTAAGTATAATTTGTTTAGTCTGAGGGGAGAAGATGTCTATATTGATCTTTTAACCGACAGCGGAACCAATGCTATGAGTGACGGCCAATGGGCAGGAGTCATGAAAGGCGATGAAGCATATGCCGGTTCATCCAGCTACTATAAATTAATTGATGCCGGTAAAGATATATTTGGTTATGATTTTATACAACCGGTTCACCAGGGCCGTGCCGGCGAAAAGGTGCTTTTTCCGATTTTCCTTTCCAAAGGTAAATTTGCTATTTCCAATATGTTCTTTGATACAACAAGAGCTCATGTAGAGCTGGCAGGGGCAAGAGCCATTGACTGCGTGGTGGAAGAAGCAAAAAATCCGTCTATAAGAGCTCCGTTTAAAGGCAACATGGATGTTGTGAAATTAGAAAAACTAATCAATGAACTGGGTGCTGAAAATGTTGGTCTTGTTGTAATGACCATTACCAACAATTCGGCAGGCGGTCAGCCCGTATCCATGGCAAACATGAGAGAGGTATCAGAAATTTGTAAAAAGTATGATATTCCTCTTAACATTGATGCCGCCAGATATGCTGAAAATGCTTTTTTCATAAAGCAGCGGGAAGAAGAATGCAAGAATATGTCCATAAAAGAAATTGTCAACAAAATCTTCAGCTATGGTGACATGTTTACAATGTCTGCCAAAAAGGATACAATTGTAAATATCGGCGGTCTGATCGGAATAAAGGATGGCAATTCTCCAATAATTTTAAAAGTAAAAGCCAACTGTATTTCATACGAAGGATTTTTTACTTATGGAGGACTTTCCGGACGGGATCTTGAAGCTCTGGCAATTGGTCTTTATGAGGGTATTGACGAAAACTTCTTAAGATACCGCATTGGTCAGATGGAATACCTGGCAGGTAAATTAGACGAGGCAGGAATCGCTTACCAGTCACCGGTGGGCGGTCATGGGGTCTTTGTGGATGCAGCAGCATTTTTCCCTCATATTCCATATAATGAATTCCCTGCGCAGGTGCTTGCAATAGAGCTTTACAAAGAGGCTGGAATCCGTACCTGTGACATCGGTTCCTTTATGCTGGGTAACGACCCGGATACCGGTGAACAGCTTCATTCCGAGTTTGAATTCACACGCTTTGCGATTCCCCGCCGTGTTTATACACAGGCCCATATTGACATCATGGCTGATGCATTGATCGCAATCAAGGAAAGAGCATCTGAAATCAAACGCGGATACCGCATCACCTGGGAGCCGCCGATTTTACGCCACTTCCAGGCATCTTTGGAACCCATCGAATATTAAGAATATATCCGACATTAGGGGGTATTTACTATGCGAGATCAATGGAACAGCAGAACAGGTTTTTTATTTGCAGCAATTGGGGCTGCAGTTGGATTAGGTAATTTATGGAGGTTTCCGTTTCAAGCTTATAAAAATGGTGGTGGAGCATTTTTTCTTCCATACTTTGTAGCAATTATTACATGTGCCGTTCCATTAATGATCATGGAATACACCTATGGCCGGAGAATACGAGGCGGTTCAACAAAGGCATTTGCCAGACTAAAGAAGAAATTAGAGATTATTGGCTGGGTACAGGTTATGGTGCCCATCGTGGTCATGATGTTCTACAGCACCATCATATCCATATCCGTGGTCTTTATGATCTACTGTATCGGTCATGCCTTTGGTATCGTAAACTGGATGAGCAACCCGGGCCCGCTGTTAGGTGTTATTACCGGGCAGGCCCAGAATGCTTTCGACTTTGGAAGCGGAATCAGCCTTTATATGCTGGGCGCAGTGGTGGTAGTATGGTTTTGCAACTGGGCCATTGTCCGGAAGGGGATTTCCGGAGGAATTGAAAAGGCCTCAAAGATATTCACGCCTCTTCTTATGATTTTGATGATCATTTTTATGATTAACTCCATGAGGCTGGAGGGGTCATATATTGGATTGAATGCATTGTTTACACCGGACTTTTCTAAAATTTTAAATCCCAGCATATGGGTTGCAGCATATGCACAGGTATTTTTCTCCACCACACTTGCAGTTGGTGTTATGATTGCTTACGGTTCTTATCTGGGAGAAAAACAGGATATCGTAAACAACTCTTTTATCACCGTACTGTCAAACAGCTCTTTTGATATTATTGCAGGAATCACCGTATTTTCAACCCTGGGTTTTTTGGTCAATAAACAAGGCGTTTCTTTCGACTCCTTCGGAACCGGGGCCGGAGTTGCTTTTATTGCATTTCCTATAGCAATTTCAACCATGTCATCTAATATTGTGGTTCAGGGTATTTTAGGATTTTTGTTTTTCTTTTGTTTATTTATTGCAGGAATCTCCTCCAGCATTTCTATGCTTGAGGCATTCAATACTTCAGCCCTGGATAAATTTAAGATTTCGCGTAAAAAATTGACCAACATCATTTCCATCGCCGGTTTTATCGGAAGTGCCACCTTTGCCACATACTGCGGATTTAACTATATTCTGGATCTGGTGGATTCTTACGTGGCAAACTATGTGATCGCTACTCTTGGCCTGGTGGAAGTAGTTGCAGTCAGTTACATTTACGGTACAGAGAAACTCAGAGAAGATGCAAACGAATATTCTGACTTTAAGATCGGTAAATGGTGGGATTACTTATTAAAATACTTTACCCCCATCTTATTGGGAATTACTGTTATTACAAATTTTGTATCCGGTATCATGAAGATGTTTGGTATGGATTCTGTAACACTGATATCAAATATTGTGTTCGGCTGGGGAACGGTTGTACTTATGATCGGTGTTGCCATTGTATTCTTTAAACGTCCATGGCAAACTGATATTGAATGACTTTAAGATCTGATTCCATCAACAAGGGGGAAATTACTATGAATCCATTTGCATTGGCTATGATGCTTGTCGGTTGTTCTGTTGTATGGGGTGGACTGTTTCTATGCGTAGGCATAGCCCTCACTAAAAAAACGGAAGAATAAATAAGGCAGTAAAATCAAAAGGGATATTGCAGAACTAACCTAAGTTAGTCAGGCAATATCCCTTTCTCTTTATCCATTCATTAATTGTCTTTTAAAGAAGCTAATTGAAGAAAGATTTTTATAAAAGGATTTTCATTGGATTTCTGGTACATGGCAACAAAATTACCGGGGTCAAAATCCTTTAAATTAATGGCCTTTACATTCGGTGTCAAATGCTTGATACAAATACTTGGCAAGAATGCCACACCCAGTCCTGATTCCACCATTAATATCTGCGATTCCAGGCTGTTGGCATTCATGCTGTCTTTGATGTTAAAGCCGGCCGTCATTGTAAATTGTTTTAAGGTCTCCAGAGAGCAGGGGCCTGAATCCTCGCTTAAGGTAATTAATGTATATTCATTCAGTGAATCGGCTGATATGATATCAAACTGAGCAAGAGGATGCTTTTTATTTACAATGATATACATAGTAGAAGGAAAAACCGGCTTTACCACGGTCTCATCCTGTGAAACAAAAGCAGGACTGAAAGGAAGAGTAAAGACGATATCTAATTTTCCGGCTTGCAGGTATGTTATAAGATCGTTATAGTTGTACTTTGCAACCAAAACATCAATATCCGGATAAAGGGCCTTAAACTCAGAAACTACCTGTGCTATTAAAATATGTTCATAATGGCCAAAGCCAATTTCTAATACTTTGGGATGCAGTTTAGCCGTCTTTTGTGTTTGAGAAATCATATCACTGTACAGTTCTATCACCTTTAAAGCTTTGCGATAAAAAACTTCTCCTGCAGGTGTAAGCAAAACAGTTCTGTTGTTGCGCTTAAGCAAGACGACTCCAACTTCTTCTTCTATGGCCGCAATCTGGCGGCTCATGGCTGTTTGCACCATGTGGTGTTCCTGGGCAGCCTTTGTAAAATTCTTATGTTTTACAACTGAAACAAAATAAGCCAATTTTCTGATTTCCATTTAACCACCATATTTTTTCAATGAGAGATAACTTGCCAGGCTGAGATCAATTATAAATGAAACGATTACCAAGATTATTCTAACAAGATGCCTGAAAAATTGCAACCGGAAGTCTTGGAATCGTCTCTGCTGAAATCAAATGTTTTGGCAGCCTCATTCTCATCAACAATCACAGCAGTAGCATTTTTTTGCTGCGAAAAAGTCCTGTGCATTCAGGGCCTTTTTTATTTGAATCAATACGTGCTAATTGTTCACAAACAAGTCCTGTTCTATCCGTGATAAGATGACTTTGTCAGTAAAACAAATATTGGAGGAGGAAGAGATACCATGAAACGAAAATTTTTAGCGGCTGCAATGGCTTTTGCCCTGACGGCAGGAATGCTTTCCGGATGTGCCAGCTCCACAGGCTCTGCACCTGAGAGCAAAGAGACCCAGACGACTGCAGCAGCCACCACAGAAGCCGAAAAAGCGGCTGAGACCAAGGCAGAGGAAACCAAAGCAACGGGGGGGAGCGGAACCTTAGTCGGAGTTGCAATGCCCACCAAGGACTTACAGCGGTGGAACCAGGATGGATCCAATATGAAAAAGGAACTGGAAGCCGCCGGATATAAGGTGGATTTACAGTATGCCAGCAATGATGTCCAGACTCAGGTATCCCAGGTAGAGAATATGATTTCCAACGGCTGCCAGATCCTTGTGGTGGCTTCCATTGACGGAAGCTCATTGGGAGAACCCTTAAGCCAGGCCAAGGCCATGGGCATTCCGGTCATTTCCTATGACCGTCTGATCATGAACTCTGATGCTGTTACTTATTATGCAACCTTTGACAACTATAAAGTCGGACAAAAGCAGGGTGAATATCTGGTAGAGGCTCTGGGCCTTGAGACCGCTGCGGAGCCTAAGAACATTGAGCTGTTTACCGGAGACCCGGCTGACAACAACTGCAATTTCTTCTTTGGCGGGGCAATGGATGTCCTTAAAAAGTATATTGACAGCGGCAAGCTGGTGGTAAAATCCGGTCAGACTGCTTTTGAGCAGGTAGCCACTGCTAACTGGGATTCTGAGAAAGCCCAGAACCGTATGGATACCATTATTGCAGGCAACTATTCTGACGGAACCGTATTGGACGCAGTCCTCTGCTCCAACGATTCCACTGCCCTGGGAGTGGAGAACGCCCTTGCTTCTTCCTATACCGGAAAATATCCCATCATCACAGGACAGGATTGTGATATTGCCAATGTAAAGAACATGCTCCAGGGAAAACAGGCCATGAGCATTTTTAAGGATACCCGTACCCTTGCGTCCCAGGTAGTAAAGATGGTGGATTCTGTTATGCAGGGCGGAGAAGCGGAGATCAACGATACGAAATCCTATGATAACGGAACCGGGATCATTCCCACCTATTTATGCGATCCGGTAGTGGTAACGGTTGACAACTACAAGGATATGTTGATTACTTCCGGTTACTACACGGAGGACCAGTTAAAGTAATTAAATGATTTTCTTATGAGGACGGCTTCTTACAGGTGTGGAGGCCGTCCTTAAGAAATGACGGCAAGGGAGGGATATTCTTGGCAAAAATACTTTTGGAAATGAAGAACATAACCAAGACATTTCCAGGCGTCAAGGCTCTGGATAATGTAAACCTTCAGGTAGAGGAAGGGGAAATCCATGCCCTGGTTGGGGAAAATGGAGCCGGTAAATCTACTCTGATGAACGTGCTCAGCGGCATTTATCCCTATGGCACCTATGAGGGAGATATTATTTACGGCGGAGAAATCTGCAAATTTAACCATATCAGTGACAGTGAACAAAAGGGAATCGTCATCATTCATCAGGAGCTGGCCCTTGTCCCCTACATGACGATTGCTGAAAACATGTATCTGGGAAATGAAAAGGGGAAAAGGTACGCAATCAACTGGAATGAAACTTACGGGGAGGCGGACCGGTATTTAAAAACCGTTGGGCTTATGGAATCTTCCCAGACACTGATCAAGGATATCAGCGTAGGCAAGCAGCAGCTGGTGGAAATCGCAAAGGCTCTTGCAAAGAATGCCAGGCTTTTGATCCTGGATGAGCCTACCGCATCATTGAATGAAGATGATTCCAAGTCCCTTCTGGAGCTTTTGCTGAAATTTAAATCAGAGGGATTAACTTCTATCATTATTTCTCATAAACTGAATGAAATTGCCTATGTGGCGGATAAGATCACAGTCATCCGCGACGGCTCGACCATAGAAACTCTGGACAGGAAAAAGGATGCCATTACCGAAGACCGGATCATCAAAGGCATGGTGGGACGGGAGCTGGTGGACCGTTTTCCCAGGCGGTGTGACGTGGAAATCGGTGAAAAGGCCATGGAGGTAGAGCACTGGAGTGCCTGTCATCCTTTGTATTCTGACCGGAAGGTGGTAAGCGATGTCTCCTTTCATGTGAGAAAAGGAGAGGTGGTAGGAATCTGCGGTCTGATGGGTGCCGGAAGAACAGAACTTGCCATGAGCATTTTCGGAAAAAGCTATGGGGTCAATATTTCCGGAACAATCCGCATTCACGGAAAAGAGACATCATTAAATTCTGTCCGGGATGCGATCCGTCACAAGCTCGCTTATGTCACTGAGGACCGGAAGGGCAACGGCCTGATTCTGGGGACTCCCATTAAGATCAACACGACCCTTGCCAATATGCAGGCCGTCAGCCGCCATACCATTATTGATAAGGATAAAGAATTTGAGGTGGCAGAGGATTACCGGGATAAGCTGAAAACCAAATGCCCCACAGTGGAACAGAACGTGGGAAATTTAAGCGGCGGAAACCAGCAGAAAGTCCTTCTGTCAAAATGGATGTTCGCGGAACCTGATATCCTGATTTTAGATGAACCTACCAGAGGGATCGACGTAGGCGCAAAATACGAGATATACTGCATCATCAACCGTCTGGCCTCGGAAGGCAAATCAATCATCATGATATCATCAGAGCTTCCGGAAGTGCTTGGAATGTCCGACCGGATTTATATCATGAATGAAGGCCGAATGGTGGGAGAGGTCAGCGCGGCCGAGGCGACTCAGGAAAAGATCATGGCCTGTATCTTAAAGTCAGATAAACACCCTGAGGGCATCCCTTTATGCCCTGAAGCGGGGGCAAATTAGAGGCAATACGGGCAAAGCTAGAAGAAAGGTGTGTAGAAGATGGAGAATAAGATGAAATTATCTGAGGGATTAAAAAAATATACGATGGTGATCGTTCTGGCTGTTGTAGTCATTCTTTTCACGGTCAACACCGGAGGAAAGATGCTTCTGCCCCAGAATGTGAACAATTTAATTGCCCAGAATGCCTATGTATTTATCCTGGCCACTGGTATGCTTTTTTGCATCCTCACAGGAGGCAACATTGACTTGTCCGTAGGCTCTGTGGTTTGTTTTGTAGGGGCCATAGGCGGAAGCATGATGATCACCATGGGGATTAACCCTTATCTGACCTTGCTTGCAATGCTGATTATGGGCGTACTGGTGGGCGCATGGCAGGGCTTCTGGATCGCATACGTGCGGATCCCTCCTTTTATCGTAACCTTGGCCGGTATGCTCATGTTCCGGGGGTTATCCAATGTGGTTTTACAGGGAATGACCTTGTCCCCTATTCCGGAACCATTTTTAAACCTGTTTAACACCTATGTCCCGGATATCTTTGGTATTCAGGGCTTTAACCTGACCTGTTTTCTGGTGGGCATCATTGCCTGTCTTGTTTTTGTGGTTCTGGAGCTTTTAAACAGGAGAAGAAAGCTTCAAAAAGGATACCGGGTGGATCCCCTTGGAGGCCTGGCTGTCAAAATGGCTCTTATCAGCTTTGTGGTTTTGTTCTTTATGTATAAGCTGGCCAGATATAAAGGGATTCCAAACGCCCTTATCTGGGTGACGGCGATCATTGGGATCTACAGTTATATTTCTTCCAAAACAACCACAGGACGGTATTTTTACGCTGTGGGCGGAAATGAGAAGGCAACCAGGCTGTCCGGCATTGACACCAATAAAGTGTATTTTCTCGCTTATTTGAATATGGGTCTCCTGGCAGCAGTGGCAGGTATGGTGACCGTTGCCCGGTTAAATTCTGCCAATCCTACGGCAGGAAACAGCTACGAAATGGATGCCATCGGTGCCTGCTTTATCGGAGGCGCTTCCGCATACGGCGGTACAGGAACTGTGCCTGGAGTTATTGTAGGCGCGACTCTTATGGGCGTGCTGAACTTAGGGATGAGCATCATGGGTGTTGACCAGAACCTGCAGAAGGTGGTAAAAGGAGCGGTTCTTATGGCGGCAGTTATATTTGATGTGGTGAGTAAGAGAAAGTCGTTTATTGTGAAGCAGTAAGTTGGTAAGGATTATTTTTCCGTGGAAGTGACATTCTAAAATGCTGTTTTCTTATACATTCGTATGAGAGACAGCATTTTTTATCTGCAATAAAAGACATTTTCCGCATTTTCTTTTCTCATAATTTGTCCGCAAAGGAACGGTTTATTTAAATAAAAATCCCCCTATATATAGAAATCTGGCCCAACTTGTGGTAGAATGCTACAAGTAAAAGAATGTTTTGATAGGTAAAGGAGCATAAATTATGGGAAAGATAAAAGTAACAACATGCGGAATCAAAGGACTTTTTGTCATTGAGCCTGCGGTATTTCACGATTCCAGAGGATATTTCATGGAAACCTATAACCAGAAAGACTTTCAGGAGGCAGGGCTTGACATGGTTTTCGTACAGGACAACCAGTCCATGTCCGTAAAGGGCGTACTGCGGGGCCTTCATTTCCAGAAGCAGTTTCCACAGGGAAAGCTGGTGCGGGTAGTGAGAGGAAGGGTATTTGACGTGGCAGTGGATCTGCGTTCCGCTTCCGAAACCTATGGAAAATGGTTTGGCGTGGAGTTGTCTGCGGAGAACAAAAAGCAGTTTTACATTCCGGAAGGCTTTGCCCATGGATTTTTAGTTTTGTCTGATGAAGCGGAATTCGCATACAAATGCACTGATTTTTATCATCCCGGTGATGAGGGCGGAATTTTATGGAGCGATCCGGAGATCGGCATTGACTGGCCGGTAGAGGAAGGCATGGAGCTGATCATCTCTGAAAAGGATCAGAAGTGGGGCGGAATCCGGGATACCTTTAAATTTTAGCGAGAGGAGAAAACCATGAAATATCTGGTTTCCTTAATAAAAGAAATTATTGCAAAGAGGAAGCTCATCCTGGATCTGTCAAAGGCAGATTTTAAAAAACGGTTTGTAGGCTCCTATTTCGGGATCGCATGGATGTTTTTACAGCCCATGGCAACGGTTTTAGTATACTTTTTTGTATTTCAGATGGGCTTTAAGAGCGTGCCCCCTGTTCCGGAATACCCCTACGTGCTTTGGCTGATTCCGGGCATTGTGCCCTGGTTTTATTTCAGCGAGGTGCTGAACATGGGAACTGGCTGTCTTCAGGAATATAATTATCTGGTGAAAAAGGTGGTGTTCCGGGTGGAGATCCTTCCGGTCATCAAGATGATTTCCTGCCTGATGGTACATGGCATTTTTGCAATCATCATGATCGTGGTATTTTTCTGCTATGGCTTTTTTCCAAAGGCCAGCTGGATCCAGATCCTGTACTATTCCTTTGCAAGCTCCATGCTGTCTCTGGCTATTGCGTATTTTACCAGCGCCATTCACGTGTTTTTCAAGGATATGGCACAGATCATAGGCATTTTCCTGCAGTTTGGGATGTGGATGGTGCCCATCATGTGGGCGCCGGAAATGTTTTCCTCGATTCCCTCCTGGCTGCCGGTTCTGCTTAAGCTGAATCCTTTCTATTATATTGTGGCCGGGTACCGGGACAGCATGCTGACCGGAAACTGGCTGACAGAACGGCCGACCCTGGGACTTTATTTCTGGTCAGTGACCATTGTCCTGATGCTTTTGGGACTGAAAGTATTTAAAAAGCTGCGCCCGCACTTTTCCGATGTGCTGTGAGAAGGGATAATTTAATGTAACATGGAGGATTCAATGTCCGTAGAATGGAACAACAAAGCAATATCTGTTAATAATGTAACAAAGATCTATAAATTATACGACAAGCCTGTTGACCGGTTAAAAGAGGCTTTAAGCGTGACCCATAAAAATTACCACCGTGATTTCTACGCCTTAAACGGCATTTCTTTTGAGGTAGAAAAGGGACAGACCGTAGGAATCATCGGAACCAACGGATCAGGGAAATCCACCATTTTAAAAATCATTACAGGAGTCTTAACACCATCCTCAGGCACCCTGGAGGTCAACGGGGTGATTTCCGCACTTTTGGAGCTGGGAGCCGGTTTTAACATGGATTATACGGGAATCGAAAACATCTACATGAACGGCACCATGATGGGATTTTCCAAGAAAGAAATGGATGGAAAGCTTCGGGACATCCTGGATTTTGCGGACATCGGAGATTTTGTCTATCAGCCCGTGAAGACTTATTCAAGCGGTATGTTTGTCCGCCTGGCATTTGCCCTGGCTATCAACGTGGAGCCTGAGATTCTCATTGTGGACGAAGCATTGTCCGTGGGAGACGTATTTTTTCAGGCCAAATGCTACCGCCGTATGGAAGAAATCCGTCAGAACGGAACCACTATTTTGATGGTTACCCATGATATGGGAGCGATCATCAAATATTGTGACCGCGTCGTTGTTTTAAATAAAGGAAATTTTATCGCCGAGGGAGAGCCTGGAAAGATGGTGGATCTTTATAAAAAGATCCTGGCCAATCAAATGGATGACCTTGGGGAAGATTTAGAAGAAATAAGAAAAGGCATATTAAATGACTTTTCCGGAGAACAGGCCTCAGTTCAGATGCAGTCCCAAAGTTCCCGCCAGGAAGGGTTTATGAAGGAAAAGCTCACCATCAACCCCAGCCGCACGGAATACGGCGATAAACGGGCGGAGATCGTGGATTTCGGACTTCTGGACGAAAGAGGGAATGTGACTAACCTTCTGCTGAAAGGGGAACGCTTTACCATAAAGGAGCGGATTCATTTTCATACGAAAATCGAGACGCCCATCTTTACCTATACCATCAAGGATAAACGGGGAGCCGATTTGACCGGCACCAACACCATGTACGAGGCCTCCGATGTGCAGGCCGTGGAAAATGGCGATGAATATGAGGTGGAATTTAACCAGAAAATGACCCTTCAGGGAGGAGAGTATCTCCTTTCCATGAGCTGCACCGGATTTGAAAACGGAGAACATGTGGTTTATCACCGTCTGTATGACATCGCAAATATTACGGTCATTTCCAATAAAAATACGGTAGGTATTTATGATATGGAACCGGAAGTAAGCTTAAAGCTTTACCGGGCAGGAGAGTGAGGAGGAAACGTCCATGAATGATATCAGCCCTGAACTGAAAAAACTGTTTATTAAATACCATGGAGATACGAAAAAGCTGCTCCAGGAAAACCCCAATCTGGACTACTTGTACGCGTTATCCGAGATTCGTGAGAACCTGTTGGAATGGTATGAATTTGATGAGGCGGGTTCTCTCCTTCAGGTGGGGTCTGACTACGGGGCCCTGACCGGCTTATACAGCAGGCGGGTCAGGCAGGTGACCGTCCTTGACCCTGACAGTCACAATTTATCGGTCAACCGTTTGCGCAATGAGGCACAGGAAAACATCCGGTATATAACCGGGGATTTAGACTCCTTTGAAGAGGAAGGCTTTGATTATGTGGTAATGGTCGGTTCCTTAAGACAGCCCTATGACAAACACATAAGTAAGGCCAAATCCCTTTTAAAGCCGGAAGGAAAGCTGATCCTTTCCATATGCAACCGTCTTGGCCTTAAATATCAGGCAGGTGCTGTCCCTGATCAGGACCGGCTTTCCAGGGAAGAACTTTTAGAGCTTTTGCGTGGAGAAGAGACCAGACAGGGAAAGGTGGAAGTTTACTATCCAATGCCTGATTACCGCCTGCCTATCACCTTATATTCCGATGGATATCTGCCGGGCAAAGGAGATTTAACCCATGCCATCCTGGCTTACGATTATCCCAAGTATTTAAGGTTTGATTTAGGAAAGATGTATGACGAGGTGTGTGAGGGAAAGCAGTTTGAGACATTTGCCAATTCATTTTTAACCATTTGGAGCAGCCATGAAGAAAATTAATTTTGTAAAATACAACAGGACCCGCAGGGAAGCGTTCCAGATACGTACCAGCCTGGTGGAGCAGGATGGCTGTCCTTATGTGGAAAAGACGGCTTTAAAGCCTGAGGGCGTTGCCCATATAAAGTCCCTTGGGGTAAAATATAAAAGCCTTACAGAGCAAAACCAAAGGTTAAAGGTTGCCGGGGTTTCCATAAGTTCCGATGGAAGGACTGCCCGTTTCGATTTCCTGAAAGGCCAGACCCTTTCCGAGCTTCTGGGAAAAGAGATCCAGGATGGAAAGGTTTCCGTGCCACAAATGGAAGATGGGATTTCCCTCATCATGGGGGCAAAGGAAAACTGCATCATTCCCTTTACAATTACGCCTGAATTTGAAGAGGTCTTTGGGAAGCTGACTGAAGCTGATGAACGCTTTAAAAAGGACTGGGCGTTTAAAACCTCCAACATTGACTGTCTGTTTGAGAACATCATGATCACGGAGGATGGCCCTTACTGCCTGGACTATGAATGGGTATTTTCCTTCCCGGTCCCGGTCACCTTTATAAAGTTCCGGGTCCTTTATTACTTTTATGAACAGTATAAAAGCATTTTGTCTTATGGCTCCATGGAAGCCTTTATGGAGGAGTTCGGCGTGGAGGCAGAGCGCCTGGGCACCTATGAGGAGATGGAACGGTGCTTCCAGGACTATGTTCACGGAGAGAACCAGCAGATCTACCTGGTCAACTACATGCATGAAACCCATGCCCTGCCTGAAGACATGTATGAAGTATCCAGGGTGATCGACGAGACAAAGGAGCACATTACCCAGTTGGATATGGAGATCCGGGAAAAGGATGTGCTCATCACCAGGCAGCAGGAGGAGAAACGCCTGACTGACAATCATGTGGGAAACCAGGAAGCTATCATCCAGGCGCTGCGGGCAGATTGCAGCAATATGAGTGAAATGATCGCCACCCTCCAGAGACATCAGGCATTGACCTACCGTGTCAGAAGAAAGCTGGGAAGAATCTTTAACGATAAGTTTCCTCAAGGGACCCAAAAACGGAAACTGCTGATTTACGCCAAGGATACGGTGTTCCATCCCTTAAAATCCTTCCGCCTTTATACAACAGAAGAGGGGCGGAACCTGATTGAAGGGGATATGAAGATCGGAGAGGCCTACCGGGTCCATGGAAAGCTTCGTTTCATAAAAGAGGGCCATCCAATGGTGTCCATCATCATTCCCGTATACAACCAGATCCATTATACCTATGCCTGTCTGGTGTCCATTCTGGAACATACAAAGGATGTGGTGTATGAGGTTATCATAGCGGACGATGTTTCTTCAGATGCAACAGCTGAGCTTTCAAAATTTACGGAAAATGTGGTCATATGCCGCAATGAAACAAACCAGGGATTCTTAAGAAACTGCAATCAGGCCGCCAAGGCTGCCAGGGGAAAATATGTCATGTTCTTAAACAATGACACCCAGGTAACAGAAGGCTGGCTAAGCAGTCTGGTGAATTTGATTGAATCTGATCCTGCCATCGGCATGGTTGGCTCCAAGCTGGTCTACCCTGACGGAAGACTGCAGGAAGCCGGAGGCATCATTTTCCGCGACGGATCCGGCTGGAATTACGGACGTCTCGACGATCCGGAAAAGCCGGAATACAACTATGTAAAAGATGTGGACTATATATCCGGGGCCGCCATCCTTCTTTCCAATGAGCTGTGGAAACGGATCGGAGGATTTGACGACCGTTATGCCCCTGCATACTGTGAGGATTCTGACCTTGCCTTTGAGGTGCGCAGGGCCGGTCTGCGGGTGGTTTATCAGCCCTTTTCCAAGGTCATTCATTTTGAGGGCATTTCCAACGGAACGGATGTCAATGGCTCTGGACTTAAGCGGTATCAGGTGGAAAACGGCTTAAAGCTAAAGGAAAAATGGACGGAAGAACTGAAACAGCAAAGTGAAAACGATGGAAATCCCGACGTTTTCCGGGCCAGGGAGAGAAGCCAGGGTAAGGACATCATACTGGTCGTGGACCATTATGTTCCCACCTATGACAGGGATGCCGGTTCCAAGACCACCTTCCAGTATTTAAAGATGTTCCTGGAAAAGGGTTATGTGGTGAAGTTCCTTGGAGATAATTTCCTTCATGAAGAGCCTTATTCCACCGCTTTGCAGCAGTTGGGGATCGAGATTCTCTACGGTAAGGAATACCAGGTAAAGATCTGGGAATGGCTGAAGGAACATGGAAATGATATAAAGGTTGCTTATTTAAACCGTCCCCATATCGCTGCAAAATATGTGGATTTTATTAAAGATAAGACAAACATTAAGATGATTTATTATGGACATGATCTGCATTTCTTAAGAGAAGGCAGGGAGTATGAGCTGACCGGAGATCCCAAGAAGAGGGAAGCTTCCGAGTACTGGAAGTCTGTGGAGCTTCGCCTTATGAAAAAGACTGCGGTATCCTATTATCCGTCTTATGTGGAGCGGGAGGCCATTCATGAGATCGAGCCATCCATCCATGTGAAAGCCATTGTGGCCTATGTCTATGAAAAGTTTTTAAACCACATTCCCGATGATTTTGAAAAAAGGGAAGGACTTTTGTTTGTGGGTGGATTTGCTCATCCGCCTAACGCAGATGCAGTTTTATGGTTTGCACAGGAAATATTCCCGCTGATCCGGGAACAGCTTTCCATGAATTTCTATATCGTAGGTTCCAGAGTAACGGATGAGATCAAGGCTTTGGAACAGCCGGGCAACGGGATCATTGTCAAGGGATTTGTATCAGAGGACGAACTGGAAAGGCTTTATTTAAGCTGCCGGGTGGTAGTGGTGCCTCTGCGTTACGGCGCAGGGGTCAAGGGAAAGGTCATTGAAGCTTTATATAACGGCGCTCCCGTGGTCACAACCTCCATTGGAGCAGAGGGAATCCCGGAAGCGGACCAGGTTATGGTGGTGAGAGATGAACCGAAGGCCTTTGCAGAGGAAGTGGTTTCCCTGTATCAGGACACAAAACGGTGCAGGCAGATGTGTCTGGAAACTCAGAATTACATCCGAAAGTATCACAGCATAGAGGCTGCCTGGAACGTGGTGGGAGAAGATTTTTAGATGGAAAGGCTTAACGTCTCCATTGGATTGCAGAGGCGCGTAAATGTATGGTGTCACCCAGAGCGTGACCCGCGCCTCGCAGTAGGTGCGCTTTGATTTATTTGAATCGGGATAAAAGGGCAAAGGAGAAGGCGACAGGAAAGGAAGAGGATCGCATGGAAGAGAAAAAGAGAGACCGGCTTCTGCTCTGGGACATTTTAAAAGGGATCGGGATCGTATCCATTGTGTTCGGCCATTCCCAGAACCTGGGGATCGCCATCCGTACGGTGTATTATTACCATCTGGCCATATTCTTTTTCGTTTCAGGATATCTGTACAATGAAGAGCGTTATGGGGATGCCCCCTTTGAATTTTTTTCACGGCGGCTAAAGAACATGTGGGTGCCTTATTTCTGCTATGGAAGCATGTTCGTTTTATTACATAACCTCCTTTCCTGGTACCTGCTTTTTCCGTCTGATGCCTATTACGGCAAAAGGGAAATGCTCATTGCAATGGGAAATACCCTGTTCCTTCGCTGTCCGGAAGGCCCGTCAGGAGCCATGTGGTTTGTGCCTCTCATGCTGGCGTCCGGAACAGGCTTTTCAGCCATCCACTGGTTTTGCCGGAATTATCTGCCTGCTTCCCTACGGGCATGGGCGGCTGCGGTTCTATGCATCGGGGCAGGGCTCTTTGGCGCAGCACTGAGCCGGCGGGAGATATTCTTAAACTACCACCTTCAGACCGCCTTCCTGGTAATTCCCATCTACTATGGCGGATATGCCCTGCGGACCTGGAAGATTTCCGTTGAAAAATATGTGACATGGTATGGAGCGGCCGCTTGCGCAGGACTTTTCTATTATTTCCTCATGTTTACCGAAGAAAGTGTGGAGCTGTCCGCCAATCAGATACCAGAAGGGATCAATTTCTATATCATTTCCGCAGCCGGCATTTATCTTTGCTGCTATGGGGCAAAATGCCTGCAAAAGATTCCTATGGCCGGGAAGACTGCGGCCCTGCTTGGAAAATATTCCTTTGATATCATGGCTCTTCATTTCCTGGTGTTTAAGCTCTGTGACCGGATTTATGCCCAGATCATACTGGAGCCTGCAGAAAATCAGGGAGGCTTCCCCCATTCCTATCCGGAGCTTCATGCGGTCTACCTCATTTTGGGAGTAATTCTTCCGGTGCTTTTCGCCATAGGATCCAGGAAAGCCATTCATGGCCTGGGACGCGTGTTTCAGACCTGGGCAGGGAAGCCACAGAAATGATCTTTATGGATCACTGTGGGAGATATATGTTATACTATCCAGGAAAGCACTGAGCAGTGCGAAATAAGGCAGGGAAAAGCTTTCGTTGTGCTTGCACATAAGAAAACTTTTTCATGACTTATTTCATAGGGCGAATGCCCGTGAGCAAGTAAAACCGCAGGTTTTACGAGCTGCACTGCAAACTTATGATATAATACCGTTAGCAGAAATATCAGGAGGATACAGATATGCAGGCAATTTTACTGGCAGGAGGCCTTGGCACCAGACTTCGTTCCGTGGTGAGTGACAGGCCAAAGCCAATGGCGCTGATCGGAGACAAGCCTTTTATGGAATATGTAGTGGCGGAACTGATCAGAAATGGAGTCAAGTCAATCATTTTTGCCGTAGGCTACAAAGGTTCCATGGTAGAAGAATATTTTAAGGATGGGTCCAAATGGGGAATCCATGTTTCATATGCCTATGAAGAAGAGCTTTTAGGAACTGCCGGTGCCATTAAAAATGCCGGTGCTAAGGTAACAGAAGACCAGTTTCTCGTATTGAATGCAGATACCTTTTACCGAATCGATTACAGCAGACTTACATCCCTTGGCAAGGAGCGCGGCCTTGACATGGCTCTGGTGCTGCGGGAAGTGCCTGATGTGTCCCGCTACGGACAGGCTGTTCTGGAAGACGGCTGGCTTAAGACCTTTAATGAGAAGACTGACGAAAAGCGCCGGGGTACCATAAACGGAGGCATTTATTATCTTAAGCGGGAACTTCTTGATGAGATACCCCAGGGAAAGGTGTCCCTGGAGCAGGACATGATTCCCAAATGGCTTTCAGAGGGCAAAAAGCTGGGCGGCTTTGTAAGCGACGGATATTTCATTGATATCGGCATTCCTGAGGATTATTACCGGTTTGCAGAAGATGTGAGGAAGCACCTTACAGGTTTATGCCCGGAGAACACGGGCGGAGAGGGGAAAAGAGAGGTGAGCTTATGGTAATCAGAGGACGTGCTCCCCTGCGGGTGAGCTTTGGAGGAGGAGGAACCGATGTGGCTCCCTTCTGCGTGGAGCAGGGAGGGGCAATTATCGGCAGCACCATTAATAAATACGCATACTGCTCCATCGTGCCAAGGGATGATGACCAGATCATCGTCCATTCCCTGGACTTTGACATGACGGTGAAGTACAATACCAAAGAAAATTATGTATATGACGGGCGTCTGGATCTGGTAACAGCAGCCTTAAAGGCAATGGATATCAAACAGGGCTGTGAGGTGTACTTACAGTGCGATGCCCCTCCGGGATCAGGCCTTGGAACTTCCTCCACCGTTATGGTAGCTCTTTTGACGGCCATGGCCAAATGGAAAGGCGTGGAGATGGACAGTTATGCCATGGCAGACTTAGCCTACAAAGTGGAGAGGGAAGATTTAAAGATCGACGGAGGATACCAGGACCAGTACGCCGCAACTTTTGGAGGCTTTAATTTCATTGAGTTCCACGGCCGCAATAACGTGGTAGTCAATCCTCTCCGCATAAAAAAAGAGGTCATACATGAACTGCAGTACAATCTGCTCCTTTGCTATACAGGAAACATCCATATCTCTGCCAACATCATAAAAGATCAGGTAAAGAACTATGAAAAAAAAGATCCTTTTGATGCCATGTGCGAGGTAAAGGCCCTTGCCTATGCCATGAAGGATGAACTGCTGAAAGGAAATCTTTACAGCTTTGGAAAGCTTTTAGACTATGGCTGGAAGAGCAAGAAGCGCATGAGCAGCAAGATCTCCACCCCTCACATTGACGAGCTTTATGAGGAGGCACTAAAGGCCGGAGCCCTGGGAGGAAAGCTTTTGGGAGCCGGTGGCGGCGGATTCCTTCTGGTATATTGCCCCTATAATGTCCGCCATAAGGTGGCGGCGCGCATGGAAGCGGCCGGGGGACAGCTTACGGACTGGAACTTTGAACTGCGGGGCGCCCAGGCCTGGATCAACGATGAAAAACGGTGGAATTATGAGGAAATTAAGGTCGCCATACCTGGAGGCGAATATCATTTTCCATTATAGGCATGGAAAAAGGGCAGCAAAAAGGAGGGAAAGACCATGGACAGAATCATATTTTTAGACCGGGACGGTACCATCAATGAAGAGGTGGAATATTTACACCGGCCTGAAGATCTGGTGATCCTTCCCGGAGTGCCGAAGGCTCTAAGACGGCTTAGAGTGCAGGGCTTTAAGCTTGTGGTGGTCACCAACCAGGCCGGAGTGGCAAGGGGCTATTACAAAGAAGAAGATGTAAAATCCCTCCATGAGTACTTAAACAGCCTTCTGTCAAAGGAAGGAGCCTTTATAGACCGTTTTTATTACTGCCCCCATCATCCGGTTTACGGGATCGGAGAATACGGCCGGGAATGCCATTGCCGTAAGCCGGAAACAGGAATGTTTGAGATGGCAGAGGCAAGCTTTCCGGTGGACAAGTCCCATTCCTATATGATCGGGGACAAGCTTCTGGATACGGAAGCCGGAAAAAGGTATGGAGTGGGCACGGTTTTGGTGGGTACCGGGTACGGAAAAGAATTATACGGCGGCCTGACTCAGGAAGAAAAAAAGAATTCTTTTGATTTTTACGCACCCACCATGAAAGAAGCTGTGGACTGGATACTCAACAGAGAAGGAGTGTGTGAAACATGGAACCAATGAACTATTTAGACGAACTCATTGAACGTTATCCTGTACTGGCCGGCATAAAGCCTCAGATCAGGGAAGCTTATGAGATTCTGGAAACATGTTATGAAAACGGCGGAAAGCTTCTGATTGCCGGAAATGGCGGAAGCTGTGCAGATGCAGAGCATATCGTAGGAGAATTGATGAAGGGCTTTGTAAAACGCCGTCCCGTTTCAGAGGATTTTGCAGGGAAGCTGTTAGAGGCAGATCCAGAGTTTGGAAAAGAATTGGGAGAAAAGCTTCAGGGAGGCCTTCCGGCCATAGCCCTGACCGGTCATCCAAGCCTTTCTACGGCATTTCTAAACGATGTGGACGGAGAACTGATCTACGCCCAGCAGACTTACGGATATGGAAGGAAGGGAGATGTGCTTTTAGGCATATCCACCTCCGGCAATGCGAAAAATGTGATGTATGCCGTGACAGCAGCAAAGGCAATTGGCATGAAGACCATCGGTCTTGCGGGAAAAGACGGAGGACTTTTAAAAAGGTCAGCGGATGTGACCATCGTTGCTCCGGAAATGGAGACATTTAAAATACAGGAGCTCCATCTTCCCATTTATCATGCCCTCTGCCTGATGTTAGAGGAGCGGTTCTTTTAAGCTGTTCTGTAACTATGATCACATCTCCCGTGCAGAGGTGTGGGGATTGAAATAAGAAAGGGGCGAAAGATGAAAGACAGACAATGGATAGCCGGGTGGAAGGATGAAATCATTGCAGCTGCACTTTTGCTGGGCTTTGCATTTTTCATAAACAGGGGAATTGAGATAAAAGGGCTTTATATGGATGATTTATACCTTTGGTCCTGCTACGGAGAGCAGTCCTTCCGTGAATTCGTATTCCCCCTGGGAAGCACCCGGTTCCGTTTCGTTTACTATCTGGCAGCCTGGCTGGAACTGATGGTCTCGGGAAGCCATATCAGCTGGTTTGTACCCTTTAATATCCTTTTAAACGGCTGTATCGCCTACACGGTCTACCGGTTTGGGAGACGTTTGTCAGGCAGGTGGCTGATGGGATTTTTCTGCGGGATCTTATACCTGCTTTCCCGGATGTCTTATTACCAGATCAGTCAGGTATACGGCCTGATGGAAAGCATGGCTTTATGGACTGCCCTGGGAATTTTCTATTGTCTCTACCGTTATATATCCGAGGAAAAGGAAAGAAAATGGTTTGTGCCTGCTGCAACCGTAATGTATTTTTCCATCTGCTTCATCCATGAACGCTACATGGTGCTTTTACCCCTGTTTTATGCAGCGTTTCTCATGAAAAAGGAAAAACAGAAAAAGCCCTGGCTGAGCATTACCGGGGCGTTCCTGGCCGTTCAGGCTATCCGTTTCCTGACCATTGGGAGCATTTCTCCGGCAGGGACCGGGGGAACGGATGTGGCGGATACCTTCCACATTTCTGATACCTTCCGGTATGCCGTTAGCCAGGTGTTCTACCTATTCGGGATCAATGCGGGTCCTGACCATTTAAACGGCTTAAGCTGGGGGAAATCGCCTTACTGGCTTCATGTCCTGGTGATATTTGCGGATATCCTTCTTGTTGTGATGACCGTGGTTTTCCTTGTAACCGTCATACGGGAACGGGAGCAGCTAAAAAAACGCCTTCCTGTGATCTGCCTGTTTCTTCTGTTTATTGCACTGTGCATCGGCTCCTCCAGCGTCACCATCCGGGTGGAGACCCGGTGGATCTACGTTTCCATGACCGCAGCGTGGCTGTTTGCCGCTTACATGTGCGGTGTGGTGGTGCCGAAAGGGGAAGCCAAAACAAAGCTCTCCAAGCCCCTTTTATACTGCGGTCTGTTCCTTTTTTACGGTGTTCTCATGGTTCCGGTTGAAAGCTTTTACCGTGGGAAATACGAGAACCTTTACTACTGGCCCTCTCAGCTTCGGTATAATTCTCTTGCGGATGAAACTTACGGGAAATACAAGGAAAACATATTCGGAAAAAAAATCTATATCATCGGCAATTCCTATGAGATGAGCGATTTTACCGCCAGGACATTTTTTAAAACCTTTGACAAGGACAGGCTGGCAGAAGGGACCGAGGTTTCTTTCATTAGTTCCATTCACGATATCGGACTGGTGACTCCAAACATGCTGATCCTGAGAGAAGATCCGGCCCATAACGCGTTTCAGGATGTTACCGACTTTGTGCGGAACATAAAATTTGAGCCGGTTTATGGCTGTTATGAGGATGGCTGGCTGGATGAAAGTGCCAAAATACGGATCATGGCGGGGAAAGAAGGAAAGATTGGTCTTAAATTCTATTATCCCGGCGTTATCACCGGCCTTGAGCAGGTTCTGGTGACAGTGAACGGGACAGAAAAACATGCCATTCCTATTCAATCCAACACGGTGACGGCCGAAATTGACGCAACCTCCTTTCAGGTCACGGAGTTAGATTTTGAAAGCAACTTTTTCTATGAAAATGCAGCGGAGCAAAGAGGAGAGAAGCATCTTTCCATCGTTGCTTCTGTAACGGCAAATTAAATGCAGAGGTGAAATACATGAAGGGAAAGCATTTGTATGGTCTGTTCCCCCTTTTGGGAACCGTTTTTGGCCTCTGGTATATTTTTACGGCAACCTGTGACGGAATTTATTCCGATTACGTCCGCCTTGTAAACAGTTATCTGCCTGACGTATGGAATCCGGCCAAATTCTTTGTGCCGGATATCCTGACCAGGATCCCTGTCAATTATCTGGGAAGGATCCTTAACATCTCTATGTTCGGCTATAACATCATGTTTGACCGGGTACTGGGCGTTTTGGCCCTGGGGCTTTCCGGCCTGGCCCTGGGAAGCTACTGCAGCCGCAGGAAGGTTTCTTTGGCCTGGTTCGGGGTTTTGATGGCAGTGCTTTTCAGTCTCAACAAGTGGGAAATGCTGACCAATGGAAGCGGCTGGACTCATTTCTTATCCTTTGCCTGCTTTTATTATCATTATGAGGTTATGGACCGTGTATGGAGCGGCCAGGAGAAAAAATATGACAGGGTAAGGCTGATTCTCCTTCCGTTTTTCACGACCCTGCTGGTGGCAGGCCCTTACTGTGCCATCTATTCGGTGACAGTCATTTTAGCCTGCGGCCTCATGTACCTGTTGAAAAAAGAGGATTCAGGAAGGGGTTGGGGGGGATATGGTCTTTGCGCTCTGATTCCCCTTCTCCTGTATTTATGGAGCAATGCCTATGCGGTGGAAGATCATGCGGCTCCGGCTACGGTGCCTCTGCTTGTCCAGTTAAGGGATACGCCCGGTTTTTTTGTCCGTTTTTTCATAAAATCTTTTTCCTCCATGGTAATAGAAGGGGAACAGGCTGAGAAAATCTTTCGAACCAATACTCCGTTTTTGATTCTTGGTTTTCTGGTGATCCTGCTGTATCTGTTTGCTCTGTGGCTGAACCTTCGGTACCGTTTGTATGAAAAGACGGTCCTTCCTCTTATCCTCATCGTGTCAGGAGGTTTAAACCACGTGCTCATTGTCTTGTCCAGGTGGATATTCCTCCAGGAAAATTACGGGTTAAGCTCCAGATATGCTCTCCAGTTCCAGTCCGGGATCCTTGGAATCCTGCTGACCTTTGCCCTATTATCAAAGCAAAGGAAGAGGAAAGGCCAGACCTCCCTTCGAATCGTTGCCTGTGCTGCCTGTGTACTGTTTCTGGCAGGAAACTGCTACACCACCTATGTAGAGATAAAAAAGGCACCTCACCGAAGGGGAAGCTTTGAAACAAAGGCGCAGTTAGCTTTAAACTTTGAAACTGCTACAGACGATGAACTGAGGGAAGGTTTTGAATACAGGCCCAGCAGGGCAGACAGCGGGGCCAAGGTCCGGAGCGCGCTTACGATTTTAAAGGAAAACGGATACAGCATATTCCGGAATGATTTTAAACAGGATGATGGAAAGTAAAGCAGCCTTTAATCCACCCTTGCGGATCAACTGGATATGCAGAAACAGTACGTAAATCCGTTTGATTCATGGATATAAAAAATGACAGTCGGGGGTTTTTATGGGGAGATCAAAAAAGCATGGATATGGGGTCCTGGTGTTTATGCTTCTTTCAGCGGCAGGGATCCTGTATTCTTTGAACCAGATCTTAGACCAGGAAGTTTTTCAGTGGATCATGAACCAGAGGGAATACAAGACCATGGTGGCAGAGACGGCGGCGCTGTTTGCTGCCTTCTGTTTATCAGGCTTTTTGTTTCCCAAAAACAGTCAAAAGCTTATAGCGGCGGTATTTATCACGGCCGTCTTTTTGTGGGCCCATATGGCCTTTGTTCCGGTACTGGTCACAGGCCTTTATCTGGCCTATATTTTGTTCTTTGGCCGTTTTCTCCGTGTGTTCCTGTGTAAGCTTCCAAGGGAAGATGGATTGGCTTCTGATTTTCTCACAGGTGCATCCTCTCTCATAGTTGTCTTTTGCATTATGTCTGCCATCGGCATTGGCTCCATCCGTCATCTGACCGTGTTTGTTTTTATCAGTGCCGGGGTCCTTTTGCTTTTAGGAAGATCCTGTCTGGGAGGCGGAAGAAAGGGAAATGCTCCGGCTTTTAGCGGAAAAGAAATTTTCCTTCTGGCTTTTCTTCTGACCATGGTGTGCCTTCAGGCAGGGAGACTTAACATTGCCGTGGATTATGACAGCTTGTGGTACGGAGTCAGATCCCGCTATATCCTGGATAATGGCCATGGGATTTATGAAAATCTGGGAACCATAGGGATCGTCTACACCTATTCCAAAGGTTTTGAGGTTTTGACCCTGCCTTTGTCCCAGCTTCCATCCTACAGTTTTGTGACTTCGATCAATTTGTGGCTGTCTTTGGGAGTCCTTTTTCTGGGCTATAAAATCGGCCGCTTTTATTTAAAACGGGAACAGGCGGTCTTTTTAGCTGCCCTTTTGTCGGGAGTTCCAGGTATTATGAATATGGCGGTTACGGCCAAAAGTGACATCATCACCCTGCTCGTCCAGGAAATCATGGTGTATTATCTTCTCAGATATATAAAAGCAGGGCAAAAGTCCTGGCGTTATCTGGGTTATGGGATGGCGGCCTTTTTTCTCAGCCTTACCTTAAAACCAACGGCCCTGATCTTTTCCACCGCTGTTTTTGGAATGGGATTTTTGTACCTGATGGGAAAGCTTTTACTTCCCAGCTTTGGGGCAGAAGCGAAGAACAGCGGAGCAGCGGCAGTTATGGCGGGTGCAATCCTGGCATTAGGAGGAATCTGGGCGAGAACGTTTCTGCTGACAGGGCTTCCCCTTACATCCGTTTTCTCCTCCCTTCTCACAAAGATAGGGTTTCATATGAAATATCCGTTTATGATCAATTCTATCCCCAATTACGGTGCAGGAATGTCCCTTGGAGAAAAAGCAGTCCGGCTGGCAAACCGGTTGAATGGATTTTTCTTTTGTCCTGTAGGAGAGGATATGGACCACGTGGTCCTGGCCTGGGGTGGATTTCTGCTGTATTTTCTTCTCTTATTGTGGATTGCAAGCCGTTTTTACGGTAAAAATGTGGATAGAGGGAAGAATTGCCAGCTGTCCGCCTTTTTGAAAGTGATCTATGTGCCGTTTTTGATTGTTAATCTTATCAGCTTTGCCATGCTGACTCAGGTAGATGGGAACTATTTCATGCTGCTTTACGTACTTACTGCGGTTGCTGTCCTGAAAGCTGCGTCAGAAGCCAGGGAAAAGACCTTGTGGCGGGGAGGCATGGGAGTCGGAGTCTGGGTGCTATTATTTTCCGTATTCGTTACCTCCATGACCAGCTGGAACTGGAGCCTTGGTTTTACACCTGTGTCACTATCCCATAAAGGCTATTACGACCATCGGGAAGCCGCCAGGCAGGACATGGCTTCAAAGGGAAACGGTGCAATATGGGATATTCTTGCCGCTGATCCGGAAACCAGGCTCATTGCTGTTGGAGACCATCCGGATGTGCTGGTATTCCCTTGCAATGTTCAGTCCTATGATGATATTACAGGGGTATGGGGAAATGTGGTTTTAGTCAAGAAAATGGATTATTTCGTGGAATTCATGGATTATGCAAAAACAGACTATGTTTATGTCCAGGCGGGCTATACTGGAGAAGAAAACCGTTCCTATACACTGGTCAGGGACTTAATTGAAGGTGGAAAGCTGATACCGGTATGCTATGATAATGGAAACCTTTTGGCAATGGTGGATGTGAACGGAGATTACAGCGAAAAATCAGCCCAGGCATTGACAGAATTTGAACAATGTTATATAAAAAAGGAAACAAATGAAGAACAACAGCATGGATAAACTGTAACATAACAGGAAGAGCTCTAGGGTGAAAGAAAACCTTCTTTCAGTCCTGAGCTTGGGAATCAACTGGATATGTCGGCATATCCCCTTGATTCATTAGGAGGCAAACATGAGAAAAACATTATCGGTCGTGGTATCGTGCTACAATGAGGAACTGGCTCTCAACCAGTTCTATGAGGAAACGGCCAGAATTTTAAATAAACTTGACTGGGACTATGAACTGATTTTTGTCAATGACGGAAGCCAGGATGGCACCATGAAGATCCTTGACCGTTTATCCGGACTGGATAAAAAGGTGAAGGTAATCAGCTTTTCCAGAAACTTTGGCCACGAGGCGGCCATGATTGCCGGGCTTGATTACAGCAGCGGAGATGGAATCGTCTGCATGGATGCAGATTTACAGCATCCTCCTGAGTATTTGCCGGAGATCGTCAGCAAATTTGAAAGCGGCTATGATGTCATCAACATGGTCCGGACAAAAAATGAATCCGCAGGCTGGTTCAAGAACTTTGCCTCCTCCTCCTTTTATCATTTGATCAATGCGCTTTCCGATGTGAAGTTTGAACCAAATGCTTCTGACTTCTTTGCCATATCCAAACGGGCTTCTCAAGTGCTTAAGGATAATTACAGGGAAAAAGTCCGCTTTCTGCGGGGATATGTGCAGAACATCGGTTTTAATAAGACTACCATTGAATATGAGGCCGGAGTCAGGGTGGCGGGAGAGAGCAAATATAGTATTAAAAAGCTTATGGTATTTTCTTTAAATACGATTATGTGCTTTTCCAATCTGCCTTTAAAGCTTGGGATTTATGCCGGTTGCGGAGCAGGCCTTCTGGGAATCGTTATGATGATCTATACCATATGGAGCTGGGCAAGAGTTGGGACTCCTAACGGGTATGCCACTACCATTGTGCTGATCTGCTTTATGTTCGCGGTGCTGTTTCTGATTGTTGGGATCATCGGGAATTATATTGCGATCCTGTTTGCAGAGTTAAAGGACAGGCCTATTTATATTGTTGGGGAGACGAAGAACTTTTCTGAGCAGTGATAGTTGCGGAGGGAAAGAGAGATTGTATCAGAGGGGTTGATAAGGGTTTATATATGAAATTTTGTATATGAAGCTTTGGATAAAAATTCTTTGAACGGAATTTTATATATGAGGGTTTTGTATAAAAGAACTTTATATTAAGAGAATGTTGTATAAGGAACTCAGTATAGAAGACTTTGCAGGGGACTTTTTGTAAGCAGTTTTTAATAAGAGTTTGTATATAGCCTTTCCATAAGGGACCTGGTATAAGAGAACTTACAAGAAAAGTATATATGAGTGACTTTAAAGAAATAATCTTGAATCAGAAATGCGCTTTGAATCAGGCTGAAAAGCCGTTTTTCAAAGCGCATTTTTCTGCTTTCAGAGCTATCTTTGTGTATGGAATAGACTATCACATTACAGTGCAGATCCACGATCTACAGCGTTTCATCTGCCATTTAATTATGTATTCCAGGTCCGATTTCCTTCGTCTGGTCGGCAGCGGATTCCGCAGGTGCGGTTTCTGTTTGAGCAGGCTGACTTTCCGCCGTGCCTTCTCCTGCCGGCTGCTCAGAGGCTGCCTGAGGCGTTACCGTGCATACGCCGTTGGCATCAGCGGTATAGGAAACACCATCCAGTACAAATGTACTAGAGGCCGCCATCTTTCCATCAGCCGGATTTAAGTAATACTGCTGGCCGTTGACTTCAGTCATGCCGGCTGTCATGGCACCGCTTGCGCCAAAGTAATACCAGGATCCATCAATCTGTCTCCAGCCTATGGTCATCTTACCGGAAGAAGCGCTTAAATAGTACTTGGCTCCCCGATCCTCAAGCCAGCCGGACTGCATCTTTCCGTCATTCCCAATATAATACCAGTTTCCGTCAGGATTGACCCAGCCTGTGGTCATGGTACCGCCCTGGTTAAAGAAATACCAGCTGTTATCAATCAATTGCCATCCCGTAGATACTGCACCGTTTTCTGCAAGATAATACTTGGTGGAGCCATCGGTATGCCAGCCTGTTGCCATAGAGCCATCGTTATTTAAATAATACCGGGAACCATTGTTATCCAGCCAGCCGGTAGCCATTACGCCGCTTTCCTGTAAGAAATACCGTTTGCCGTTTAAGTCCTTCCAGCCCACAGCCATTTGTCCGGAAGAAGGATCCAGGTAATAGTACTGACCGTTTAATTCCTGCCAGCCTGTTGCCATTGCACCAGTGGAATCCAGATAATAACGCGCTCCGTTGTCAGAAAGCCATCCGGTATTCATGGAACCGCTTTGATTAAAGAAATACCATTTGTCAGAAAGCAGCTTCCATCCGGTGCTCATACGTCCCGTGGTTTCATCCAGATAATAACGTAATCCGTCCTTATCAAACCATCCGCTGGCGGTCAGCCCTTCTTCGTTTAAGTAGAACCAGCCGGAACCATCGTTGATCCATGCGTTTTTCTGAATAGAATAATTCTGGTAGTAATATGTTTTTCCTCCAATGGTTCTCCACATATTTCCTGGAAGCTTTGGAGTTAAGTCCTTATAGAGGAAGTCAATGTCAACGTTTCCGGTAATGCCGTCAATGGAACCGGTGCTGGTGACCTGCCACATGATAGGGTTGGCATAAACATGCTTGGCCTCATACCTGGCAACCCATATGTCATAATGCATATTGGATAAGTCTATCTTATTTGATAACCAGTAATCATTGGCATAAACGATGGGGTAATACCCGGCATCTGCGATACGCTGGCAGAATGCGTTGATCACTTCGCTCACCTGTGCCGGAGGCAGGGTGCCAAGGGTGGCGCTGTCCTCTGCATCAAAAGCGATAGGAAAGGAAATGGGATAATCCTTTACCAGGCTGAGGACAAAATCTGCTTCCGCTCTGGCCATCTCCGGAGTAGTAGCCAGAGAATAGATGTAGGCGCCAACTTTAAGACCTGCCGCGGATGCACCCTGTACGTTGGTGTGGAAATTGGGATCTACAACACCCTTGGATCTGGTTCCCAGCATGACAAAGCTGACATCATCTGCCGCTACAGCTGCCCAATTCACATTTCCCTGCCATCTGGAAACATCGATTCCTCTGGCAATTACCTGTTCAATCACCGTGCCGTCTGCCAGCTGATAATAGCCGTTGACCTTTTCATAGCCCGCTGCCCAGGAATCCATGGCCGGACCAAATCCAGCAGACATTCCCATAAAGGCGCATAATGCTGCTGCGGCAAAACGTATGCCAATTTTTTTGTGTCTCAATGTGATACCTCCTTATCATTCGAGTACTATAAATTACCGTGCGCTTTTATGCTTTTGGAAGGAAAAATACAGGCCTATAAATAAGGTGAAGCTTGCCTGCTTTGAAACTTTCCTTGGTTTTTGCGGCAGGACCAGATGGTTTCCCGGCCTGACTCTTTGCGCACATAAATAAAGGGGTATCCGCGCCGAGGTGCAGATACCCACACAGATACTAAGTCATATGAGATCAACCGGGGCCTGACGTAAGCCCTGGCGACAGCTGATACCCGTTGCTGCCTGAAGGAGTGGTTGAACCGCCGGGAGTATCGTTTGAGGAGCTTCCCGGTGCTCCGCTTAAGGTGTTGCCGTCAGAAGAGGATCCTCCTGGTCCGCTGGAGTCCGATGTGTTTGAAGTGGTTCCGCCGGGAGCAGTGGTCGTATCAGTTGATGTACCTCCGGGAGTGCTTCCTCCGGAAGTTCCGGAAGGTGAACCGGAAGCGTTTTCCTGATAAGCTCCGCTGGAACCAAAGGTATAGCTCTTGCCATCAATGGTAAGGGTGGTGTTGGCCGCCATCTTGCCTGTAGAAGGATCAAGATAATAGTAAACGCCGGAAAGCTGTACCCAGCCGGTCATCATATGCCCGGAATCGTTAAAATAATACCAGGAACCGTCAATTTGCTTCCAGCCATGGGCCATTTTTCCGCTGCTTGCATCCATGTAATATTTGTTGGTTCCGTCACTGAGCCAGCCGGTCATCATCTTGCCTAATACGGATTTGGAATCCACATTGAGATAATAGTAGGCATTGTCAATCTGTTTCCAACCGGTGACCATCTTGCCGTCAGAGCCGAAATAAAACCAGTCGTTTCCAATCTGTCCCCAACCAATGGTACATTTACCGTTTTCTTTAAAATAATACCAGCCGCCGTCCATTTCACGCCATCCGATGGACATGGAACCGTCGCCCTTCATGTAGTAGTAGTCATTGCCTATTTTTAACCAGCCCTTTACAAGGACGCCTGTGTCATCCATGAGGTAATAATATTTTCCGCCGTCTTGTATCCATTTGGTAGCCATGGCACCGTTGGAATGAAAATAGTACCAGTTTCCGTTGATCTGTTTCCACCCGGTAGCCATATAGCCTGTGGAGAGGTCAAGAAAATAAAAGGTTCCGTCGGATGTCTTTACCCAGCCTTTATGAATGGAACCATCCTCATCAACATATTTCCACTGGGAACCGTCTGCAACCCAGCCGGTGGCCCCCCAGGCTGTACCAGCCGGTATCAGAGCAGCGGTTCCTACAAGCCCTGCTATCAGCAGAGCTGTTAAATTTTTTCTGTATCGCACACCGTCTATCCTCCTGTTCTAGCCATTTTATTTTTCTTATTTCTTGGGTCCGCAGTGCAGCGAGTAAAACCGCAGGTTTACGAGCTCATGGGCATTCGCCTTGTGATATAAGTCGCAGAAGGATTATCTTAAGTCTAGGAATAAGAAAAATCTTTCTTTGTCTAATTTCGCGGATCCGTAGTGTGGCTTGCAAAACCTGCAGTTTTACGAGCTCACGGGCATTTGCCCTGTGAAATAGGTCATGGAAGGATTCTATTATATGTAGGAATAACAAAATCTTCCCTTGCCTTATTTCATAAGTCCGCAGTGCAGCGAGTAAAACCGCAGGTTTTACTCGCTCACGGGCATTCGCCCTATGAAATAAGCCATGAAAAGATTTTCTTATGTGCAAGCACAACGAAAATCTTTCCCTGCCTTATTTCGCACTGCTCATTGCATTCGTGTACATTATAGCATAGTACCGACAGGAATACATAAACATTTTATTACGATTTGCGGACAATTTCCAAAAATATCATATTTTGGAGATTTCAGAGCACTTTTTATAGTAGTTTTTTGCATATCGGTACATGATTATGGTGTATTCGCCAAATTCCTCACCTAAGGCTGCTTTGTATACCGCCCAAAGGCTCCACAGGAAACCGCCCAGGGCCATATAGGCGTAAATGGTGAAACGCTCTTCATCAGAAGGCTCCCGTTCCAGGTAGATCTTTATGAGGTCATCCGCCTGTTCTTCGTCATAATAGGAATAAATCGCACACATACTGATATCCACCAGGGGATCGCACATCCCGGAATATTCCCAGTCAATTAATCGTATATTGCCGTTTGGAAGCATTAAAAAGTTGTCCACCACCGTATCAATATGGGAAAGGACCTTCTCATGCCCCAGGCTGTCCAGCTGGTTTAAAAGCTCTGTCATCTGTTTACGGACAATGGCGTAATCGTCAAACAGGATGTCCCCATGGGCTTTACAAAGCTTTTCATAGAAATCGATCCGCTCACGAATGTCAAAGGAGTGGTCTACCTTAAGCCCGGATTTGTGGAACTTCCGGACAACTGCCATGCAGCGTTTTATTTCTTCCCTGTTGGAAGGATCCGCATTGTGGGCACCTTCATAAAATTCCGCAATTTTATATCCTGTTTCTCCATTAAAGTAAATGACCTTTTCCGAGATATCCAGTCCGTTCAGGGCATCATAAACGGCTTTCTCCTGCTGACGGTTAATAAGGAGTTCTGTTCCGGGTCCAGGGATGCGGCAGATATAATGGCGGTCCTTTATTTTAAAAAGAAAGGATTTGTTTGTCATGCCTGACTTTAAGCAGCGTATTTCTGTGATTTCAGACTCAGGCACCTGAAATACGGCTGATACTAATTCCATGGCTTCATTATCGGAATGGCGCTGATATTTCAAATCGAAACGGCGAAGTTCTTCCAGGTTTTCGAATTCATATACCTCGTCAGCCGGTCTTCGGTTGATAAACAGGTCAATGTCCTGTCTTGTTTCCGGAATATGAGGAAGTCTTTTGGCAGCTTCTCCTGACAGCATTTCCATGTAGACATTTTCCCAGTAAAACTGCTCTGTTCCAGGAAGATTGTAATAATTTTCCAACACGGTTAAGAACTGTTCTGAAAAGGATTTGGAGAAAAAGACCGGGCCATACATTACCCATTTGTCCTGCCCGCCGATGGATACATTTAAAATGCGTCCCTTCTTATTATAATCAAGGCACCATTCTGAGGTTTCACCTTCCATAAAGGATGCGGAATACCAGGCGCCGGTTTCATAGGCATGATACATGTTATGGCGCATCCAGTTATCAGAAGAGAGAACATACATATTTTTACCCCGAAGGATCTCTCGGGCATGGTAAATGGTGGTCAGGGTGTTTTTATGGGAATATTCAGGATTATATAGAAGCTTAACCTGATATTTGTCTATAAGGTATTCGAATTTCTCTTTTAAATAGCCCACTACAATGGTAATGTTCCTGATTCCTGCTTCGTGCAGCTGGCGGATCTGACGTTCAATCATGCGTTCTCCGAATACCTCCAGCAGTCCTTTGGGAGTTTCAAAGGTTAAGGGAACAAAGCGGGAGCCAAAACCGGCAGCAATGATGAGTGCGCCGTCCACTTTATTTTCATTTAGCAGGGCCTGTCCTGCTGGCAGCAGCTCATAGGCGTCGCTTCCGCTTCCAATCTCAATGTAATTTTTCTCAATGCATTCTTTTATCAGGTTATTAACGGTTCCAAGGGAAACGCTAAGCTCTTTTGATAAATCTCTCTGCGTAACTGCCGGGTTTTCCAGAATGGAACGGCAGATGATGACGTTACGATCCATAGTTGATTGACCTCCGTATAGGTTATAGTTTGTATAAGGGTGTTAATGTAGAATGTTCAAATGTAGCGATTATTGTAAATATATGAACATTATACCATTGGAATGGTAAATTGCAATAGGGGATTATAGATGGAAGATTATTATGTGATTGTGAAAGAAGACTGTGATAGAAAGGTTCGAAAGAGGATTGTGACAGGAGAGTGTGATGATAGATTTTGATAATTTAATTTGCTAATAGACTGTAGGTGTGACCTGGGAACAGGTCTTTGATGAGGTATTATGATGATATGGTTTAATCTGATATATAGTTTGACTTTGTTGGGTATAGGGGCTGTTATATAGAAAAGGAAGTGGCCGGTTACTGTCTGGAAAAAGCTTTGCATCTAACGGCTGGACTCCGTTCTTAATAGTATTTTATGAAAGGGAATATCTCAGAATAAGCCTTTAAAAACAGGATTGTACTTATAAAAATACAATTTTGTTACAAAAAATAATTTTCGTAATGATTATGTAAGAAAATGAACAGAGAAATGTTATAGCATTTTCCTAAAAAATGTATTATACTATTCCATGTGATGGAGGAATTGATAGCTTCTGGAGGAAATGTAAATATTTTTTTCTTTTTGCAAAAAATGCAAAAAAAGTAAAAAAGGTATTGATAATTTCCATTATAGGAAGTATAATTACCTCGTAATGCAATTAGGAATTTCGAAAAAGTATTTCAAAAAGAAAAAAGGAGAGTGCATTAATTATGAGAAAGCAGACCAAATTAGTTGCTGTTTTATCTACAGCAGCACTGCTTGCATTAGGCGCTTCCATGTCCTCTTTCGCAGCAACAGGCTGGCAGGAAGAAAACGGTACATGGGTGTACTATGACAAGAACGGCGACTTAGAGACAGAAAAGTGGGAGAAATCAGGAGATAACTGGTTCTACTTAAACGAAGATGGCGAAATGGCTACCGATGCTGTCGTTGAATACAACGACAACTACTACTATGTAGATGAGAACGGTGCTATGTCAACCAATAAGTGGGTTTCTGTTGAGAACGAAGATTACGATGGAGATGACGAAGATGAACCAGTAAATAACTGGTACTATTTTGGATCCAACGGTAAAGCTTATAAGAGTTCCAGCAGCAGCAGCAACGCTACTTTCAAGACTATCAACGGAAAGAAATATCTCTTTAATGATGAAGGAAAGATGTTATTCGGTTGGATTGGTACAGATGGCGAGAGAAAGACTGGCGACGAAGCTTGGCAGGAAGGCGATTACTATTGCGGAGACGAGAACGACGGTGCACAGACGGTTGGCTGGGTTTATCTTGATATCGTAGATAATAACTATGAGACAGATTCAGCGGGTCAGTCCAGCAGCAATGTTTTTGATGATGAGAATCAGACACGTTGGTTCTACTTCAAGAGTAATGGCAAGAAGCTGACTGACGAGAAGGGCAAGACCATCAACGGCAAAAAATACAGCTTTGATGAATATGGCCGTATGAATGCAGAATGGATAGTTTATGATGCTACACCAACAACTGCAACAGCTAGCCAGGGTACTGCTGATTACACCAGAAACTGGAGATATTATGGTACACCAGAAGATGGTGCTAGAGTAACCAAGGGCTGGTTCAAAGTTGTACCGGATGAGAATCTGTATGAAGGCAAGTATGATGATGATGAAGATGCTTGGTACTATTCTGATAAAGACGGTAAGTTAGTGGCTTCTGAGATCAAGACTATCAATGGTAAGAAATATGCATTCGATACCTATGGTAGAATGAAAGATGGTCTGAAATTTATCAAATTTGAAGATGGAAGCACAACTAAGATTGAATCACTTTTAGCTGATGATACCCGCAGCGATGCAAAGTTTGATACAGAAGATAACTTTAAGGAAAGTGCTAATAAACTGTTAA